>NZ_JAQHXS010000001.1:0-275056 GCF_027859275.1 Helicobacter sp. WB40
TTTCTTATAAGCTATAAATGCCTATTTAATAGAGTTTCTTTCCAAATTATTAATTATTCCTTAAAAAAGTATATAATATTTGTATATTTTATTTGTTAAGGAGTTAATATGCTTTTAGATTCTAATTTACAAGAAGCAAAAGAAGGTAAGAGAATAAGTGCTAAAGGCTATGCAGTTGCACATAAGAGTGATACTTTTAAGCCTTTTTCTTTCTCACGCCACGCAATGGGGGAGAGTGATATTTTAATTGAAATTTTATATGCTGGAATCTGCCATAGTGATATCCACTCTGCTAGAAGTGAGTGGAGAGAGGGAATCTATCCAATGGTGCCAGGGCATGAGATAGCAGGAAGAGTAGTTGCAGTGGGTAAAAAGGTAAGCAAGTTTAAAGTGGGGGATTATGCAGGAGTTGGTTGCATGGTGAATTCTTGTGGAGAATGCGAGGCATGCAAGGCTAGTAATGAGCAATTTTGCGAAAATGGCAAGGTAGTTTTTACTTATGATTGCAAAGATTGCTTCCATAATAATGAGCCTACTTTTGGAGGGTATTCTAATAATATCGTGGTGAGTGAAAAGTTTGCTATTAATGTCCCACAAGATGCACCGCTTGATAAAGTTGCACCTCTTCTTTGTGCTGGGATTACAACTTATTCTCCGCTTAAATTTAGTGGGGTCAAAAAGGGAGATAAAGTCGCAGTAGCTGGATTTGGCGGACTTGGTGTAATGGCTGTAAAATATGCTTTGCAAATGGGTGCAGAAGTTTATGTCTTTGCAAGAAATAAAAACAAAGAAGAAGAAGCAAGAGAACTTGGAGTAGCAAAGCTTTATGATTCTACACAAAATGTAAGTGAGAGATTTGATCTAATTATCTCAACTATTCCTACAAGATACGATCCTATGGAATATGTAAATTTACTAAAAAATGGCGGTGAGTTAGCAATAGTTGGGCTTCCACCTGTTGGAGAGACAATTCCAACTGATCTTACAAGACTTGTATTTGCTGCAAATAAGAAGGTATATGGCTCACTAATTGGCGGAATCAAAGAAACACAAGAGATGATGGATTTTTCTTTGAAACATAAAATATATCCAGAGACAGAAATTATAAACATTACGCAAATCAATGAAGCTTATGAAAACTTAACAAATGGCAAGGCGAAATTTCGCTATGTCATTGATATGAAGAGTTTGGAGGGCTAAAGTTTTGTTATAATCAATAAAAATAAATTTAACAAAGGAAGTATTATGCCACTATTAGATAGTTTTAAAGTTGATCATAAAAAAATGCCAGCTCCTGCAGTTAGGCTAGGGAAGGTTATGCACACTCCAAAAGGAGATGAGATTAGTGTATTTGATTTGAGATTTTGTAAGCCAAATGTTGAAATTTTAAGTCAAGAGGGGATACATACATTAGAGCATTTATTTGCAGGGTTTATGAGAGATCATTTAAATAGCGATAGTGTCGAGATTATCGATATTTCTCCTATGGGTTGTAGAACAGGATTTTATATGAGCTTAATAGGTAAGCCAACAGCAGAATCTGTAAAAAAAGCATGGGAAGATAGTATGAGAGATATTTTGAAGGTAAATGAGATTCCAGAGGCAAATGAATTACAATGTGGAACTTATAAAATGCATTCACTGCAAGCTGCAAAAGATATTGCACAAGATACGCTAAATAAAGGAATAGGGATTATGGATAATGAAGCCCTAAAATTAAACATCGCATAAGCGGTGTTTAAAAATATTTTTTAGATATATTTTTTATTTTTAAAAACACTTCTTCAAAATCTACTCCATAAGCTCTTGAATCTGCAATTGTTGTAAAAAAGTTAGTATCACTACCAAACCTTGGAACTAGATGCAAATGTATGTGTTCTGGGATTCCAGCACCGCCCTCTTTGTTTAGATTCATGCCAATATTAATTCCACTAGCACCAAATTCTTTTAATACACTAATACCTTTTTTGGCAAATAGATTCATAGCAATCCAAATATCTTCATCTATTGTTTCAGGTGAGTTTGTATGTGCATGTGGGATTATTAAAAAATGTCCTGGAGAATATGGGTATTTATTCATTACGCAAAATATTTGTTTATTTCTAAAGAAGACATGATTTTTATCATCTTGTTCAGAATCTTTGGAAATATTACAAAATACACAACTGCATTCTTTTTTGGAGAAATAATCACTTCTCCAAGGTGCATATACATATTCCATATCGCTTCCTAGATATAGCTTGGTGCATCATTTGCAAATAATATCAAATCACCAGCTTTCGTTGTTGATTTTAATATATTTTCAATATGGTTTTTATCTTTTATTATTATTTTTTGTGCTTTTGTTATGTTTTCTTTTAGTATTTGGGAGTTTAACTCCCCAGTAATAATTGCTACATCAAATACATCATTAATTGCTTGTGCTAGTTTTATATTTGATTCTTCATTGCTCTCTATCAAGCCCGGTGTTACTATTATTTTTTTGTTATCGTGTAATGAAGATAGTCTAATTGCCTCTAACATACCATCTAGATTTCCATTGTAACTATCATCTAATATTAGCTTGTCATTAACCATGATTTTGCTAAGTCTGTGGTTAATTGCTTCTAGTTTTTGCACTTTTTTGATTATTTTTTCATCGCTTAGACCAAAGTCATGTGCAATAGCAATTGCAGCACCTATATTTATTATATTAAACTCCCCAAGAATCCTGGTTTCAAAGTTTAGTTTATTGTATCCTACATCTAGGCTAAATTTTGTCCCATTTAGCGTAGCTTCTACATTTGTAGGATTGTTTGGGAAATTTATTATATTGTGTAATTCTATTTCTGGTTGTATATTGCCACTATATATGTAGGCTTTTTCTAATCTTTTGCTTGTCAATATTTCATATTTTGTTTTATAGATTGTTTCTATATTTTTAAAATACTCAATATGTGCTTCTCCAACTTTGCCAACCACTACTATTTGTGGTTCTATTAAATCTACTATTTCTTTTATATCACCAACTCCTCTAGCACCAGCTTCAACTATGTATATATCTGTTAGAGGGGATAGGTTTTGGTTTATATCAGCTATGATTCCTGTTAGAGTATTTACACTCCTTGGTGTTGCATATACTTTAAAGTCATCATGTAATAGTTGTGCTATGTAATTTTTTAGACTAGTTTTACCATAGCTACCTGTTATTGCTATTATTTTTAGATTCTGCATATTTTTTAGAGTATCTTGTGCTAATTTTTTATATCTATTAAGCAGAATCTTTTCTACTAGAGATGATAGGAATATTGATATAAAAAGCGGTAAAAGATAGACTACTTGTATTAATTTAGAGTTTTCATTAATGCTTAATAATAATAATTCATTAAACATAATAAAAGCTATGTATATCCCAAAGAATCTTAAGATTCTAGCAGTTACAATTAGCTTTTTACTTAAGTTGAAAGCCCAAATGATTAATGCTACTACATACACATAAAGTGCTACATAATAGTAAATATCATTTGGGATTAATACAAAAAATATAATTGGTATTATAAAATAAAATAAATGCCATCTTTGCTTATGGTGCTTAAATAAAACTCTAAGAATCTTGTAGTGATACCATTGTAGATTTGTTATTACATAATAACCAAGAGCAATTAGAAATACCCATCTAGTAGCCATAATGAAAAAATCAATGCTATTCAAAATATAACCTTAAAACTCAAAAATAAATAAAGATTCTATCAAAAAATAAATTACTAAGAGATTAACAATCTAGCACTTTTTGTATTTTGTTAGCTTGTTGTAAAAAGAAGAAATGATCGCCATCTAGCTCAATAAATTTAGAATCTTTTATTTTAGAATGTATTATCTTGCCTGAAGTTAGTGGTGTTATTAAGTCATCTCTGCCCCAAAAGATAAAGGTCTTATTTGTAAAATTTTCAAAAATATCGCTAAAGTCCTCATCTACTACATTTTTAAATGTTTGGTATAAATTTTCATCTGCATTATAGACATCTTTTGAGCGGAGAGAATTTTTAAAGATTTTAGCTAGATTTGGTGCAATTTTATTTAGTATTTTTGTAACTGCTATTTTACTTCTTACTTTTATGCTTTTTTGTGTCTTTATTCCTGCACTACTTAGCAATACTAGAATCTTTGGGTTTAAGAGTGTGGCTACTTTACCACCAAAGCTATGACCTATTATCATATTTGGGGTTATTTCTAGCGAGTTTAGTAGTTCTTGTATTATTGTTGCATATTGTATTGTGTGTAGCGATATTGGTAAGTTTGACTTCCCAAAGCCCGGCATATCTACATATAAATGGCAATAATCATTTAAAGTATTTTTAAAAGCTTGTTTCATTATGTCCTTATTTGAGCCCCAACCATGCAAAAATATTATAGTATTTGATTTGTTGTTTATGTTTGTAAGTTCGTATGAGATTTCAAACTCTGCTTGTAATGCTTTTATAACTTTTTGTGCCACTATTTACCTTTTGCAACTTTGATTTCATTTAAAAATTTATATGTTGCTTTTATGTTATTTGGTTTTGGTAGGCTTGTTGAGATTTTATTTAGTGTTGTAGGGAAGTCAGCAAAAAGATAGTTTGCTAGGCTTCCGGGTATTGGATTTATTTCATTTAGATAGCATGTATTGTTGTGTATAAAAAAATCACATCTAATAACAGCGCCTTCAAATAAATTAGTATATATCTTAGAGAAATTATCCTTTAGCATATTTTCTACTTCGGTAGTTATGTCGGCTTGTTGTGTATTTGTGGTTCGTGAAAAGTCTAGATATTTTTTATTGAAGTCCAAAAATTCATCTTTTTTTGGTTCTTCTACAAATGAAAAGTGTAACTCTTTATTTGCGAAAAATCCCGCTAGATTATATTCTTTAATATTTGGTATAAAAGATTCAATTATGACTTTTTTGTCATATTCAAATGCCTTATCAAGTGAGTATTCTAATTCTTCTTTATTTTTTACAATAGAGATTCCTAGAGAGCTACCAAGTCTAGCCGGTTTTATTATGACTGGGAAATTTTCTACTTCTATTTTAGAATCTTGAAATACAACTTGGTAATCAAGTACATTTACACCTCTGTGATTTGCTAACATTTTTGTTAATTCTTTATCATAGCTTAAAATACAAGCTTCTTTTCTTGGGCCTATGTATGGGATTTCATAAAAGTCTAATAATGAAGCAATTGCACCATCTTCTCCATCGCCACCGTGTATTAAGTTTATAATTGTTGGTATTTGAATTTGTTTTTCACCAAAAAGTGTTCTTGTGAAGAATCCATTTTTTTTAGGATAAATTTTTGGCTCTTTTAAGTAGCTTTTGCTACTAAAAAATACTGATTTCATATTTTCTTTTTTAATTAAATAAAATTCATGGTTATCATCTAAAAATATAAAAATATCAGTATTTGCCAATATTTTTTTTAGAGCTATTGCACTGACAATACTTATTTCGTGTTCAAACGATTTGCCACCAAATAAAATAGAAAACTTCATCTTAGATCCCTTAAGCAAAAATAAAGTCTAAATTATACGATTTTTTTTGGAATATTTGCGTGTAAGTGGGATAAAATTTCATAAGGAATTGTTGAAAATGCACTAGTCCATGTTGTTGCATCATCAAAAATACATACTTCATCTAGCGTGGATTCTATGCTTATACAATCCATTGACGCTACTTGAAATATAGAAAATCCTTCTTTTGTTGTTAGATTGATGTCTTTTTTTATCCTAAATAGCCCATCTCCATAGCCTATATCATAGGTGCTAATTGTTAAATCTCTATCTAGCTTTGATACACCGCCATAGCCTATGGTAGAACCTTTTTTTAATGTTTTGCTTGATATTTTCTTAGCCCAAAGAGATGCGACTGGTTTTAATTTTATATTGTAGATTTCACTTGTGCAGTAGCCATAAAGTGCAATACCGATTCTAAAGATTGAATCTTGTAGTTCTTGTGGCAGGGAGCTATTTAGACTAGCACCTCTAAAAGCACCAGATGAGGCTAGTGAGTGGAATCTTGGAATTTGTATTTGATTGTCTTTGCATAGTTTTATAATTTCTTTTTTGATTTCTGTAAAATAATGGAATTGTCCATAAAATTCACTTCCAATTTCATCGGCAAATCCATTATGTGTAAATACGCCAAATAAACGCAGATTTTTGGATTTTATTATTTTTATTGCTTCTTTTATCTCATCTTTTGATATTCCATTTCTATGCATACCACTATCTATTTTTAATTCTATTGTCTTGTTATTTTGCGTTTTTTTTAATGTCTCTAAACTTGTAATTGAAATATACATATTATCTTCTGTTGCATTATCAAAATTTGGGTATAAGATTGTTATATGCTTAAATAGATGTTTTATTGAGTGTGCTTCTACTTCACTCTTTACAAAACAAGAAGTAATCCCATATTTATTTGCTAGTGTAGCCATTTCTATTAATCCATGACCATAAGCATTGTCTTTTAGGACTATGGCTATATTGTTTATTGTAGAATTAGTTTGACTAACTATTGTGTGTAAATTATGAGAAAAACTTTTTGAATCTAATTTTATATAAGGCATTGTGGTAACCCCCAAAGAGTGTTTAGGGGGTAGAAATTATTTTTTAGGTAATTTTGAAATATAATCTGCTACTGCCTCGATGTCCGCTTCAGTAAAACCTTTCACTTGAGCATACATAATAGCTTTAGCTCCGCCGTTATCAGCAGTTCCAGCTACATACCCTTTTAGTTGTGTTACTAATTCAGCTTTATCCATACCACCAATAGTAACATTGCCTTTTGAGCCCGGAGCTACTTTTTCACCATTTACACCATGACAAGCGATACATTTTTTATAAATTGCAGCACCATCAGCAGCCATCATACAGCCAGTTGCTAAAACGAAACCTAACAAAATCTTTTTCATATTCAAACTCCTTGATTAGAATTTAGTGTCTTAAGTTTAAAAACTCGAATATAATACACTTTGTATTATAAAACAACAATTAATTTTATGATTGTTAGAATGCTAGTTTTTAAAATTATTTTTTATGGTTAGATAAATGGAAAAAACGAGAATATTTAGCACACTTGGAGCAAAGACAAGAATCTTAGTTTTTAATATCGCTTCTGGTTTATTGTCTTTAGCCGGGATTTCTTATATATTTTATTCAAGCTTGACATATGATTATAATGCTTTTTTTACTCAATATAATCAGTCTATTTTGTATTTAGAAAAAATAAGAAGAATAACAAAAACGCAACAATATTATTTTCATCAAAAAACAGAAGAAGAGTTATCAGCAGTATATGATGAGGTACACAATTTGTGGAATAAGTATGCAAATTTACAAAGTGATTTAATGGATCAAAATAAAATTGCAAAACTAACTTTGGGGATTTATGAGCATTTAGTTGGTATTGATAGGAATTTAGAGAATTTAGAGATATTGGAAAATAGCCAACATAATTTTTATGCCATAGAATCCAAAGTTAATGAATTTTTAATTGAACTAGATAGAATCGCAAATGGTGGGTTTAATCATGATAGGCTAAATGACATTATTGATTTGCTTGATGAACAAATATATTTATCAATAGATAGCACATTGCAACTTATAGAAATAAGGCATGATAGAAGCAGTTATGTATATGATGCATTGCATAAAATAGTGATTGTTATTATGTGCTTAATTATGATTCTTACCTTAATGCTTAGTTTTTTGATATTACGAAACATAAAATCATTACATAATGCCTTAGAATTAAAAGTAGCAGAAAAGACACAAGAACTTCAAAGATTAAACGAATCTCTAAAAGAAATGGTAGAAAAAGAGGTGCTAGATAGCAGAAAAAAAGATCAAATCATGTATCAGCAATCAAGACTTGCAAGCATGGGTGAAATGATAGGAAATATAGCACATCAATGGAGGCAACCACTAAATGCACTAACATTACTGATACAGACATTTAAAGTTAAAGTAAATAATGGAAAGCTAACAAAAGAATTTGTTGAATCTCAAGTAGAAGAGGGCTTAAAAATTGCTAAAAGCATGTCTAGGACGATAGATGATTTTAGAGGATTCTTTTATGCATCATATCAAAAGGAAAGATTTAATTTAAAATCATCTATTAATGAATCTGTATCGCTGATTTCTACATTTTTAAAGCAAAAAGAAATAGATTTGCAAGTTATTTGTGATGATAGTATAGAAATTTATGGTTATAAAAGTGCTTTTTCACAAGTTGTGCTAAATTTTATAAAAAACTCTGAAGATGTATTTAGCGAGAGAGATATAAAAAACTCACATATAAGAATAATGGCTAAACTTGATAAAAGTGATGTTTTTGTGGGTGAAGATGTAGAATGTGTTAAAATATCGTTTGTAGATAATGGTGGTGGAATTAGGCTAGATGATATAAATAAAGTGTTTGAGCCTTATTTTACAACCAAGCATAAATCTGTTGGGACTGGGATTGGACTTTATATGTCAAAGCAAATAATAGAAAAGCAAATGCATGGGATAATTGAAGTTAGAAATGTAAATTGGGTTGACGATTTTGATTTTGAAAGTATTGCATGTGGCATTTCTATACCGCTAGATTTCGTAAATGGTGCGGAATTTATAGTCACAATCCCATTAAAAAGCGAATAGGAGAGGTTAGTGATTCCAAAAAGTAGTGAAAAAATGCTAAAAAAATTAAGAGTGTTATATGTCGAGGATGAGGAAGATATACTAAAGTTTGCTTCCATGGTTTTGGAAGATTATGTGGAGCATTTATATGTAGCACGAAATGGTAGAGAAGCATTAGAGATTCTAGGAAAAGTACCTATAGACTTGGTGGTGACAGATATTTTGATGCCAAAAATGAATGGAATAGAGCTAATTAGGGAGATTAAGAAAAACAGCAATTGGGACATTTCAGTAATAGTGGCTACGGCACATACAGAAACTAACTATCTGCTAGAGTGTATAGAGCTTAGAGTTGATGGATATATACTAAAACCAATTGATGTTGAAGAGTTATTAAAATGTATTTTAAGATCTGTTTTGGTGAAGATTCAAGCAAGCGAAATTGAATCTAAAAATATTTTATTTAATGCTATTTCTGTGTTTGTCGGTGGCAAAAAGATAGAAATAATAAAATATCTAATGGAAAATAGCAATGAAGATAATATTTTTTATGGCTCATATGAAGATATAGTACAAGATGTTGGGGTGAGCAAGCCAACCGTTGTTAAAACATTTAAGCAGTTAATTGATACTGGATTGTTAGTTAGATTGAAAAACAAGGTTTATAAGTTTCAGCCAAATATCTCAAAGTATAAAGACAATCAGAAGTAAAATCTTTAGGGTTTCATATGGAAGATACACAAACACAAGCTTTAGCACTGCGATATAGACCTATTAACTTTGATGAGTTAGTAGGGCAAGAATCTGTTAGCAGAACTCTATCTTTAGCTTTAGGGGGAAAGAGGCTTTCTCATGCTTATTTATTTTCTGGATTAAGAGGTAGTGGTAAGACTTCTAGTGCAAGAATCTTTGCTAGATGTTTGGAATGCGATAATGGTCCTACCTCAAAACCATGTGGAGTGTGTAAAAATTGTGAAGCAGCAAATCCTCATAAAATGCGACATATAGATATAATAGAACTAGATGGTGCTTCAAATAGAAAAATAGATGACATTAGAGATCTAATAGAACAGACAAAATACCATCCAGCAATGGGGAGATTTAAAATATTTATCATAGATGAAGTGCATATGCTAACTAAAGAGGCATTTAATGCACTATTGAAAACCCTAGAAGAGCCACCACCTTATGTGAAATTTATACTTGCTACAACTGATCCATTAAAGTTACCAGCCACTATTTTAAGCAGGACACAACACTTTAGATTCAAAAGAATCTCTGATAGAAGCATTTTGGAGCATTTAAGATTCATATTACACAAAGAAAATATAGAATATGAAGAAGAAGCACTCTTAATGTTAATAAGAAGTGGTGCAGGATCACTTAGAGATACTCTAACACTACTAGATCAAGTAATAATATATTCAAACTATAACATAACAATAAATGCCTGTGCTAGTATGCTAGGACTTATTAATCCGCAAAGCTTAAGCGAATTATTTGATTTGATTTTTCAAGCAAATAAAGAAGAGGTATTACAAAGACTAAGTGGATTTTTTGATTATGAAACTGAAATGTTGCTTGATGAGATGAGTGTGTTCATAAAAGATAAGTTGATAAAAGGTGATGATAGTAGGTATAGTGTAATTATTGTTGATAGATTCTTTAGAATCATTTCTCAAGCTAAGCAATTATTGTTTTTAGGCAGTGATGATAGTTTTGTTCTAACTTTGGTTGTTTTTAAAATGATTGAATCTCTAAAGATTCAAGAAATAGATAAGGCAATAGAAAGTCTAGAAAATAGTGTGTTGTTAAAACAAGAAACAAAAGTGTCATCAAAACAAGAATCTAACCATGAGCTACAAGATACTACACATATGCAACATATGCAAATAACCTCTAATGATTTGTTTGTGCTTTTAGTTGAGAAAATTTATGAAAGAAATTATGACTTAGGTGAGATCTTTGAAAAAAATATTAAGTTTGTTAGTTTTGAAAATGGAATCTTAGAGTGGGCAAGTAGTGCAATAGATGATGATAAAGATAGACTATCTAAGAGTTATGGAGCTGTAATTAAGCCGCTTATCTTGGAAATCTTTGGAGAAAATACAACTTTAAAAGTTGCCAAAGAAGAAATAAAACAAGAAGAAAATAAGGTGGTGCAAGATACAAAAACAACAATAAAAGAAGAAATAGAAAAAGAGGTTAAAGATATTTTAAATACGCCACTTCTTAAGGATATGCAAGACATCTTTGGCGTAACTACAATCAATGTAAATCCTCTTCCAAATAAGGAATGAAATGATTCTTAATGAAAATGAGTTAAGTATTTTGTGTGATGAGCTTAGGCTAAAAGATAGCAGAGGGATTTACTTGCTTAGTGGTGATTTGGCAAGTGGAAAGACGACTTTGGTTAAAGAAATGGTGAAATATCTTGGAAGTTCAAATTTAGTTACTTCTCCGACATATCTCCTATCTCATGTTTATGGAGATTGTATTTTTCACTATGATATTTATATGCGAGATGTTTTAGAGCTTTTGGAGCTTGGATTTTTAGAAGAGCTAGAAAAAGATGGTTGGCACTTTGTAGAGTGGGGAGATAAAAAATTAGCTACAATACTAACTAAAGTTGGGATTAAATACATAAGCATAGAAATAAAACCAAAAGAATGTGGTAGGGAATATATAGTATGCACAAATTAGAAGCAAAGAAACTAACAAAAATAATCAAAAAGACAAATATCATACAAAATATATCTTTAGAGGTAAAAAGTGGTGAAGTTGTAGGGTTACTTGGACCAAATGGTGCCGGGAAGACAACCAGTTTTTATATTATTTGTGGTCTTTTGTTTCCTACAAAAGGGAAAGTTTGTTTTGATAATAAGGATATAACAAAGCTTAGTTTGCATAAAAGAGCAAGACTTGGAATAGGATATTTGCCACAGGAATCTAGTGTATTTAAGGATTTGAGTGTTGAGGATAATTTACTTCTTGCTGCTGAAGTGTGTATAGAAAAAGAAAAAGATAGAATAAAAGTTGTAGATGATTTATTAGAAGAATTTAATATAAATCCTATACGTCATAGAAAGGGAGTTAGTCTAAGTGGTGGGGAGCGAAGAAGGGTTGAGATAGCAAGAGTGCTAGTTAAAAAGCCAAAGTTTATATTGCTTGATGAGCCTTTTGCTGGGGTTGATCCTATCGCTGTTATAGATATTCAAAATATTATTAAAAAGCTACTAAGCTTTAATATTGGAGTGCTAATTACAGACCATAATGTAAGAGAGACATTGAGTGTATGTGATAGAGCATATGTTATAAATAAAGGTGAGCTTCTAGCGAGTGGATATTCGCAAGAAATATACAATAATGATCTAGTTAGGAAGCATTATTTGGGAGAGAATTTTAAAGTATGAAGCTAAAAACTCAAAATACCACTTCATTAAAAACAAAGTTATCATCAACGCTAAAGAGTTGGTTACCTTTGTTACAAAGTGGTATTAATGAGCTAGAAGAAACACTGGATTCTATTTCAAAAGATAATCCATATTTTGATGTGAGATCAAATATAGCTACAAACTTCTCGTCTCATAAAAGAAAAAGAGAGGTAGCTAGGGGTAATAGAGGGTTTGATGGTGATGTTTTAGAGAATTTTTGTATCGCAGAATGTGGGCTAGAGGAGGTGTTATTAGAACAAATTGTGCCACCATTATTCCCAACACAAAAATCACAAGAAATAGCAAAAGCAATAATAGAAAATTTAGATGAATATGGATATTTTGAAGGTGATTGTGAGAGTTTGGCAAAGTCTTTAGAATGCAGTATTAGTGAAGTAGAAAAAATACGAAAGCGATTTGCATATTTAGAGCCAGCAGGTATTGGAGCTAGAGATTTGCTTGAATCATTTTACTTTCAGCTTGATAATTTAGATGTAGATGATGGTGTATATGACTTGTGTTGTGAGATTTTAGATGATTTAGAAAAGCATGGCAAATATAAAAATGAGCCACTATATAAAGATGCAATGAGAGTTATATCAAGCTTTAAAAATCCACCTGCTATTGATTATTTAGAAGAAGAAAATGTAATAATACCTGATATTTTAGTCTTACAAGATTCTAGTAGTATTCAAGTGCAAATTAATGATAAATATTATCCAAGCATAGAAATAAACACTGATAAAAAATCCACTAAAGATGAATTTATAAAAACAAAAATCAAAGAAGCTAGGGATTTAGTTGATGCATTAGAGATGAGGAAGGCTACATTATATAAAATAGGGCTTATGCTTGTTGAGTATCAATATGAATTCTTTCAAGGTGGAGAGATAAAGCCTATGAAATTAAGAGATTTAGCTGAAGAATTTGGGCATGCACAAAGCACAATTTCTAGAGCTATACAAAACAAATATCTAGAGTGTAATAGAGGAATCTTTCCTTTAAAAAATTTCTTTGCTACTGCTATTGATGAGGATACTTCAAATGCAGCAATAAAAGAATTTGTAGCTGATTTAGTAAAGAATGAAAATAAGCAAAAACCACTAAGTGATAATAAAATTTTGGAGTTAATAGAAGAAAAATTTAATATAAAAATAGTTCGACGAACAATTACAAAATATCGCACACAGCTAAATATAGCTAGTTCAAGTGAGAGAAAGAAGTTGTATAAAATTTCTATAAATTAACATTTAATTCACATTTAATTTATAATATTTTTATCACATTTAGAATAAGGAGCAAGTTGTGAATAGGCTATTTAATATTCTGCTTATAAGTGGAGTTATGGTTTCAGTGGTATTGGCTAATGATTTTTCTAAAATTAGTGATAGAGAGTTAATCAATATAGCATGAAAAATTAAAGCAAGTGAAGTGCAAGGTTATAGAATTACAGTTCATAGTAAAATGAATAATATGAAAATGAAAGATGCTAGAGAGTTTAGAGAAAAAATATGCAAAAATAAAAGATTAGCTATGGATAATATGACTATGAAAGAATATAGAGCATATAGGCTTCAAGCAAGAGAGGCTGGATCGTTTGGCTATGGTGGTTACAAGCATGCTAGTGCTTTAGACATTAATTGTAATTCTAATTATAGACAAAGATTGATAAGTAGTGTGTTATGGCTAAAATAATGCTTTTAGAAGATGATATTACACTACAAGAGATAATATCAGAATCTCTAGTTGAAGAAGGCTATGAAGTTACGTGTTGTAGCGATGGCTTGGAGGCTACTAGCATGATTTATGAAAATCATTTTGATGTTTTGCTGCTTGATGTTATGGTGCCAAATATGAGTGGTTTTGAGGCTTTAAAATATATAAGAGATTCTGGTGATATGACGCCAGCAATTTTTATTACTTCATTGCAAAGTATTGAAGATTTGGAAGTTGGCTTTAATAGCGGTTGTGATGATTATATAAAAAAACCATTTGAGATTAAGGAATTGTTGCTTAGGATTCAATGTATTTTGAAGCGAACAAATAGTTCTTGTGTTGTTGATTTCCATAATGGATATAGCTTTGATATGTCAGATGGAATCTTGTATCTAAATGGAAATGCACAAAAAATGCCTCTAAAAGAGAGAGAGCTTTTAAAGTTACTTTTGCAACATAAGCAACATTTTGTATCACTAAATGATATCTATGAGACGCTTTGGGGAGATGATGAGCCAAGTGAGCTTAGCTTAAGGGTTTATATTAAGAATCTAAGACAAATAGTTGGCAAAGAAAGAATAGTTACATATAGAGGCGAAGGGTATTGTTATAGCAATGAATGAGGTAAAGAAAGTCGCTTTAAATATTAGTCTTTTATATGCTTTGACAAGTTTTGTTTTTTTGCTGTTAGTGTTTTATATATTTTATGAACAACAAGAAAGGGATTTACTTGAGCGTAGGACACTAGAAGTGAGAGATGTATTGCGTGAGCTTGAGGGTTCTTTACATGATAATTATGAAAACTTTACAGAGATTATTGATTTGTTTTCAAAAGAAAATAATATAAAAGTTGCAATCACTAGAGAAGACGGCAAGATTGTTTATAATAATACATTTTTAGCTAGAGAAAAGATTCAAGACTTTATTTATAAAGATACTGGAAATTTAGTGCTATACAAAGGTAGAAGTAAGCTGGTTATAAGTGGTGATAATGCACTTTTGATAACTCATAGATTCGAAAAAGGGTTTAATGAATATTTAAAGATGCACTATGGTATAAATAAAAATGGCAACTTTTTTATAGTTGTTGTAAGTGGTGGAATAAAAAGTGAGTTTATACAATTATTTAGTGTGCTTTTAGTTTCTTTTCTTATATCTCTTGTGATGATAGGATTCGTGGCGTATTTGTTGGTTAAATTTAGCTTAAAACCACTTGGAGATAAAATAGAGACATTAAATAAGTTCATAAGAGACTCAACGCATGAACTAAATACGCCTCTTAGTGCTATATTAATGAGTGTAGAAAGGATTAAAGTAGATAAGCTAGATAAGCAAGATTTAATAAAGCTAGAGAGAATAAAGACGGCTGCTAAGAGCCTTGAGAATATGTATCAAGATTTGATTTTTTATAGTTTTCCGCATTTGCAAGATAAGAATCTTGAAGACATAAACATGGAGATTCTAATAAAAGAGAGAGTGGAGTATTTTAGGGTATTTTTTGAAAAGAAAAATATAAACCTTTCTTTAGAGGCTTCACAAAGTTTTCTAAAGGCACATAAAAGTGGCATAGTAAGAGTGATTGATAATTTGCTTGATAATGCTTTAAAATATACCTCAAGTGGTGGGAATGTTAGTGTAAAACTAGCAAATAATACTTTAGAAATTAGTGATAATGGTTGTGGGATTGATGAAGAGTTGATACCTAGAATCTTTGAGAGATATTATAGGGCAAATGGTCATCAAGGTGGATTTGGAATTGGACTATCTTTGGTTATGGATATTTGCAACAAATATAATATAAAAATAATCTGTAATAGCATTAAGGGAAATGGCACTACTTTTAAGCTAAATTGGAACGCTTTTTAGATATAATTTAGGGCTTTTTATTAATTTTGTGGGGAAATTATGATTCAGGTTATTAAAGACGCGTTTATACAGACTTTTGAGGATACTCTAGGAAAGACACCGAAGTTTGTTTCGGGCAAGATGCTAGAGGGGTATCTCTCAAGTATAGATATAGTTTTAGAAGATGGTAGCACAAATACTATTACATTTGTGAGTTCAAAGGGATTTTTAGAGACTTTTGGAGAGGGTATGTTGGGAGAAGATTCTTTTGATGATTTAGCGTTAATTGATCTCTCGCAAGAGTTAGCAAATCTAACAATTGGTCTAGCAAAAGTGCAAGCAATACATAGAGGGCTAAACTTTAAAATAAAAACACCAAATACCTATGGTTTTGGTGATTTTAAAGATGATGGATATGTTGCGTTGCAGTTTGATTTAGAAGGGAATTTGTGTTCGCTATTTATACATAACTAAATAAGGATAAAAATGCCAGCAGATGAATTTACATTAGCTAGAATTCAAGCACCAAGACAAGAGGATTTAGCAAGATACCTTGAAGGTATTATGAATAATTATAGTGGTCTTTTGGATATGGAGGTTGTGTTTAAGTCAGAATTAGGTGCAGCCAAGATTCCATTAAATGAGATTTTGAAATTTGAAAAAGGCTCTATTATTGATTTACAAAAGCCTGCTGGTGAGAGTGTAGAGATTTTTATTAATGGCAGAATCATAGGTAAAGGTGAGGTTATGGTATATGAGAAGAATCTCGCAATTCGTGTTAATGAAATATTAGATTCAAATGCTATTATTTATTATCTAACTAGAGAAAGTATTAGCGTTGTATGAAGCTTGTTGTTTTATTTTGTCTAT
This sequence comes from Helicobacter sp. WB40, assembly GCF_027859275.1. Lineage (NCBI taxonomy): Bacteria > Pseudomonadati > Campylobacterota > Epsilonproteobacteria > Campylobacterales > Helicobacteraceae > Helicobacter > Helicobacter sp. WB40. The sequence goes on from NZ_JAQHXS010000001.1 coordinate 16,503, forward strand.
TTTGTAGCTTATTGTTTGGAGAGAGTAATAGCACAAAAGAATTTCCATTTGAAATGGCAAAATCACCATTAGAATCCATAAATTTATTTCAGTATTTTGGCGTTATTTTAGTTTTAGTTGGATTGTTGGTATTTTTGGTATATATTAAACGCAGGATAAATAATGAGAATTCTTTTAGATTCTTTAAGCCACAGGATAAAGAAGAAGTAAAGGTAATATCTACAACGCAACTTTGCATAGGTAGCAAGTTGGTTATTTTTGAGAGTAACAATACTAGATATTTGGTTGTATTTTCTCAAAATGGTGCATTGCTTGTAGATAAGTATGATGTGAGTCATTTTGGAGATATGTTGCAACAACAACAAAATGAAAAATAATTTAATATCGCTTTTTCTATCTCTCTTATTACACATTATTATATTTCTGCTTATTTTTGTTCAGTTTAGAGATACTTTGTATATACCGCCTAAGGCAGGAAGTAAAGATGGCACAACTAGAATCTCAATTAAGGATTTTAAATTCATTCCAAGTGAAGTTAAGCAAACTAAAAACCAGCTTGTAGAAAATAATATAAATACTCCAAAACCACAAAAACTAGCAAAGCAAGATAGCAAACAAGAAGTAGAAAAAAAGGAGATAAAACAAGAAAAAAAGGCTATAAAAGATTCTAAAATAAAAAAACAATCAGAGCCACAAAAAGAGCAAGAAAGACAAATCAAACAAGCACAAAAACAACCAGCAAATAATGAGCTATCTAAAAGTCTAGCACAAGTGCAAAAACCAACACAACATAGAGAATCCCCATCTATTTATAGCTTTGGAACTAATACTAAAAAAGAGGTTTTAGAATTATATGGAGATGAAATATATTCTCTAAACCTTGATGAGCGAAAGTTTATAGAGGATAATTTAAGTAGTATAGGCAGGATTACACAGAGGTATTTACGATATCCTCAAGTAGCGGGTAGAATGGGGCAGAGTGGATATAATGTAGTTGAGTTTTATTTATACCCAAATGGTGATATTAGTGATTTAAAGATACTAAAAGATAGTGGATATACTATGCTTGATGAAAATAGTATCCACACAATTCAGATTGCTTATAAAGACTACCCATATCCAAAGGTCAAAACAAAAATAAGAATAAGGGTTATGTATAGATTGTATTAGCCTTTGTGTTTTAAGATTCTCTAAATTCTTTGTATTCTAGCGGTATTAAACAATCGTTCACATCTAATGGTGTATTGTAAAATCCAAAGTCATATCCAATTTTAAATAGTGTATTTATCGAATCTAGTTGAATATTATTTAGTGTTATTGAATTATTGTTTGCGTATAAATTCAAATAATGCTCCAACTTTTTATCGTCAACTCTTACAAGATTCCTATCTAGTAGCATTTTTGATAGAATCTTTTTTCCATCTATTGCTATTTGGACTGCTTTTGTTAGTGCTTCTTCGCATTTTATTGCACTATTTAGTGGAATTGATCTTCTAATTGACATTCCACCAAGCGGAAGAGGTAAGTTGTTTTTGTTTAAATCTTGCCAAATATCCCATATCTCACACTCAACTTCTAAACTATCATCAAAGTCTAAAATAGATTCATGTATTAACACTCCTGCATGTGCCTCACCGCTTAAGACGGCACTCTCTATATCTAGGAAGTTTTTATATATTATTCTTGCATTTTTGTATTTTGTCTTGAATATTAGAGCATTTGTCGTGTGTGCCCCGCTTAGTGCTACTATGAAGTTATCTTTTAGTTTTGTTCCCTTTTTTTTAATTAGCTTTGGTCCATATCCTTCGCCAAAGCTAACTCCAGTTCTTAGCAGACATTGTTCTTTTGCTATTAGAGGATATAGGGCAAATGATATTGCTGATATATCTAGTTCATTTTTTAGTGCCATTTCGTTTAGCTTTTGTATATCAAATGCGTAATTTTCAAAAACAAATTCACTGCTTATCCAGCCAAATTTAATAGCATAATACATAAAAATATCATCAGCATCAGGAGAATGTCCCACTTTTATTGTTCTTTTTAGCACTTTTTACCCTTATGTTTTTGTGATTGATTTTATTTTTTCTATTATAAATTTTGGCTTTAAATCCCTCATGCAAGAGTGATAGTTTAAATCTTTTAATGGGCAGATTCTTTTTTTACATGGTTGGCATTCTAGTTTATATCCTAGTGTTTTTAGTGAGATTATGTGCGAGTTTTGTGAAAATGGAAAAGTCTCTCTATCATTTGTGGGACCAAAAATTGCAACACTTGGGATATTAAATGCAGCTGCAATGTGCATAGGACCACTATCATTTGTGATAAATAAATCTAGCTTTGAAATATATGTTATTAGCTCTTCTAGCGTTGTTTGCCCTGCTAGGTTTAGGATTTTATCTTTGCACATGGATTCTATATTATTTGCTATATTTATTTCATTATTTGAGCCAAAGAGCAAGATACTATAATTATTGTCTAAAAGATAGTTTGCAACCTCTGCAAAATAAGATTCTTCCCATCGCTTCGCACTGCCAAAGGCTGCACCAGCATTTATACCAGCTAACTTTCCTTGTGGTAGGTTTATAGGTTTATTTGGGTTTTGTAAATATAGTTTTGGTTGTATATTCTCTACCATATCTTTTACTAGATCATAATAGACAAAGACCTCATGAATTCCTTTTTGCTTGATTTTTGCATGTGTTAGGAGGAATTGTCTTAGTTCATTTTTATAGCCTATTTTTATTTTTGCATTATTGAAGCTTAAAAATAATGCTGATAGAAAATTATTTTGAAAAGTTATGGCAATATCGCTTCTTGGGATACTTTTGGCAATTTTATATAGTTTTAGGATTCTGCATTTAGAATCTTTACTATCATCTTCTATTAATGTTGTATTTTTGTGGTTTTTAAATATTTGTATCGAGACTTTAGAGCCAACAAGAAAGAAGTTTGAATCTTTATATGTTTTATATAAGGATTCTATGGCAAAGGTTGCCATTATCACATCTCCTAGCCAGTTTGGAAGCCGTATTAGTATATTCATATTTTTAAAATTACCTCTAAAGTTTTGTTTATATGAGTGTCCATATCCAAGTTTTGCACGGAATTAAAGCATGATTGTTGGATTGTTTTTAGATGAGTTTCATCTTGTAGTAGCCTCTCTAGCATGTTAGAGCCACTTTGTATATCATTATAAGAATCCAAAATATATTCTTTATTAAATATTTCTCCTGCACCATTTGTTTTGGTTGTGATTATCGCGTTTTTATAGCTTGCAGCTTCTAGTGTTGCGTTTGAACATGGTTCATATATTGTTGGGAAGAGAAAAATATCACTAGCTAAGTAAAATAAATAAGCATCATCTCTAGCCCCTAGAAAATGCACTTTATTGTCTATTTTTAGGGATTTGGCTAGATTTTTGTAGAGTTGTAGTTTCTTTTCCTTTCCTATTACTATAAAACAATAATCACTCTTTAGTCCATCTAGCATTAAGAGTGCTTCTTTTAGTCCTTTTCTAGCATATCCGCTACCTACAAAAAGTATGATGTTTGTATTTTTTATATTTAGCATTTTTATGATTTGTTCTTTTGCTTCTTGTTTATTTATGCTTTGTGGTAGGTTTATGCCATTGTGGATTACTTTTATTTTATCTGTGTTTATTTTGTAGTATTTATGTATTGAATCTTTTATCATATTTGAGTTTGCAATAATTATTTTTGCGTTTTTAAAAAGTCTTTTTTCTATGTTTGTGTATATGGGATTCATTGGGTTAAAGTAGCTTTTTGTTTTTTTAATAAAATTGTCATTTTTTATCTCTAGCCATTCTTTATGCACACCATCACCAGCACGATAAATATCGCAATTAAGCACTCTCTCGAGGCTAAAGTATATATTGTTTGGGTTTTGTTTTTTGTAATTTTCATATTTGTATAAAAAGATTAAAAATCTAACAAATGAAGGTAAAAATTTTGTGATTTTGATTTGTATTGTTTGTTTTTCTTTATATGTGTTTGTTGATAGTATTTGTGAATCTTTTAGTTTAGTGCATATTTTATTTAAGTAATTTTCAGCACCACCGACTTTAGAGTTTTTGAATCTTATAAAAATTATATTTTTCATATTTTTTGTAATATCTCTTGTGTTATTTCTTGTGGAGTTTTATTGGCATTGATTATAAAATGGCAAGAGGATTTATATATTTCTTGTCGTTGCTCATATAGTAATTTTGCCTTTTTGGTATCGCTAAAGAGAGGTCTATTTTTTGAATCTTTAAGTCTATTTTCAATCTCCTTAAATGGCAAATCTAAAAAAAATACCTTGCCAATATCCTTTACATTACATACACTTGGCATGCCACCACCTGTGGATATTATTGAATTTTTTACATTGTCTTTTATGAAGTTACAAAATTCTAATTCTAATTTTCTAAAATACTCTTCTCCATATTTTAAGAATATGTCTTTAACATCTAAGTTCTCATTGTTAGAAAGTATAATATCGCTATCTAGGATTATCTTTTTTGTGTGTTGGTATAAGCACCTAGCAATCGTGCTTTTCCCACTACCCATGAATCCTATTAGGACGATATTATTGGAATTCAATAGTAATTTCCTTGCCTTTTTGGTCTAGTTTATAATTGTATTGACCATCTAAGTTTAATGTAATTCTAAAGAAGTCCAAATGTGTTTGGATTGTTGCATCTGTTATTACAGGTAGATTTGTTGAGATTCCTTCTTCAAATTCTTTTTTTGTTGGGTTTTTAAAATCAAGCACCAATCTAGTAGGAGATGCAAGGGTGAAATTCCTTAGCAAAGTATATGGAGTTTGTAGATTTAGTGTTTGTTCATTTATTTTAAACTTGAATTTCTCTCCTAAAGTGAAATTACTATTTGTTGGTTTTTCTGTAACTTTTGGTTGCAAGTCTTGTTTTAGCACAAGTGGAAAATGCCAGTCTATATCTCCATCTATTTCTTTTTCTATGCTTGTAATTGAGCCATTAAGGTTTTGGTACTCTATTGTGATTTTTTTTAGCTTCCTTGCTGTTGATGGCAGATTTAATTCTGCTTTGCTAAACAAATTTAGATTCGGTGCATTTGATATTTGACCACTTTCTTTTGGTGTTATTTGACTTTGGAATGGGTCTCTTTTGTTTGCATTTTGTGTTATTTCTTGTGTGTTTGGCGTGGCTTCTTTTGATATTTCAGGGATTAAAGGAGTATTTAGAGAATTATTTATAGGTTGCATTGTTGTGTTATTGTCATTGTTTTGTATTGTTGGTATTTGTGGTAGTGTTTGCGGTTCATTAGCAAATGCAAATGAAGTTATTAGTAATAAAGCAATTTTTTTCATTTTGGTTCTAGCCCCTTTAGTTCAAAGAATTCTTTTTGTAGATTTGCATTTTGTTCTGTTAGACTCCTAACTTCTTCTTGCATTTTTTGTTCCTTTTGGTGTAGCTCAAGGAGAATACTTAAAGAGTTAGCGCCAAACATCAAGTTTGCAAAATACACACCAATAATACACACTATCAATGCAAGACTAAGATATGGCAGGAGTTTATAAAACCCACCATTTACATATTTGTTACTCATCTTTTAAACAAACTGCTTCCTAGATATATCGGATTATGTAGTTCTTTTTCAATACTTAGCAGTCTATTATATTTTGCCATTCTCTCACTTCTTGCTGTTGAGCCTGTTTTTATCTCTCCAGTATTTAGTGCAACTGCAAAATCAGCAATAAAGCTATCCTCGCTCTCACCACTTCTATGGCTCATAATACACTTATAATTGTTTCTTTGTGCTAGTTGTATTGCTTGTATTGTTTGGCTTACTGTTCCTATTTGGTTTGGCTTTATTAAAATTGCATTTGCAATTTTCTTATCTATACCTTCTTGTAATATTTTTGAATTTGTAACAAATAAATCATCCCCTACAAGCTGAATCTTGTCTCCTAGCTTTTCTGTAAGGAGTTTCCAGCCCTCCCAGTCATCTTCGCTTAGACCATCTTCAATTGATACTATTGGATATTTGTTAATTAGTTTTTCGTAATATTCTACTAATTCTTGTGAGCTAAGCTCTCTTCCTTCACCCTTTAGAGAATAGATTCCTTTATCATTTACAAATTCGCTACTTGCTACATCTAGTGCAATTGCAATCTCTTCTCCTTCTTTGTATCCTGCTTTTTTGACTGCTTCTAGTATTATTTGGATTGGTTCTTCATTTGTTTTTAAATTTGGTGCAAACCCACCTTCATCTCCTATGCTTGTTATATGTTTAGAATCTTTTAGAATCTTTTTTAAGTGTTGATAGATTTCTGCACTAGCTCTCATAGCCTCGCTAAAGCATTCAAATCCAACAGGCATAATCATATACTCTTGAAAATCAACCGTGTTATCTGCGTGGCTACCACCATTTATGATATTTAGCATAGGAGTTGGAAGGGTTAATGCACTAGCTCCACCTAAATATCTATAAAGAGGGATTCTTAGGCTACTTGCTGCGGCTCTTGCAGTAGCCATCGATACGCCTAGTGTTGCATTTGCCCCAAGCCTAGAGAAGTTATCACTTCCATCTAGTTCTATCATTAGGCTATCTATTTTGTTTTGGTCAAATGGGCTTAGACCAACTAGTGTTTCATAAATCTCTGTGTGTATATTTTCACATGCTTTTAATACGCCTTTACCTAAGAATCTAGAATCATTATCTCTTAGCTCTAGTGCTTCTCTTTTGCCAGTGCTAGCACCACTTGGTACTATGGCACTGCCTATGCTACCATCACTTAGTGTTACACTTGCTTTTATTGTTGGATTCCCTCTGCTATCTAGCACTTCTTGTGCTTCTATATTGTCTATAAAAATCATTACTTAACTCCTATTCTTCTACATCATCACTAGCTGATAAATCATCTGCAATAGAAATTGATGCTTTTATTTTTTCTTCTATTTCTTGTGCTATTTCTGGGTTTTCTTTTAGGAATATTTTTGCATTTTCTTTGCCTTGTCCTAGCTTTTTATCCCCATAGCTAAGCCATGCACCACTTTTATCTACAATATCAAGCTTTACACCATAATCAATTAGCTCACCTTCCTTGCTTATCCCTTCACCAAACATAATATCAAACTCTGCCCCTCTAAAAGGCGGTGCAACTTTGTTTTTGACTACTTTTACTTTTACTCTGTTTCCTATATTTTGGTCACCTTGTTTTAGAGTGGCTACTCTTCTTACATCAACCCTTACACTTGCATAGAATTTAAGTGCGTTTCCACCTGTGGTAGTCTCTGGGCTACCATATCCCATGACACCTATTTTCATACGAATCTGGTTTATAAAAATAACCGTTGTGTTCATTTTATGTATGACACCTGTTACTTTACGCAATGCTTGACTCATAAGTCTTGCTTGAAGTCCTACATGTTGGTCGCCCATATCGCCTTCAATCTCACTCTTTGGCGTTAGAGCCGCAACTGAATCTATAATAACTAAATCAATGCCACCACTTCTTGTAAGCGTCTCTAAAATCTCTAATGCTTGTTCTCCAAAGTCTGGTTGAGATACTAGTAGATTTTCTATATCTACTCCAAGATTTTTAGCATATGTTACATCTAGTGCGTGTTCTGCATCGATAAATGCACATATACCACCATTTTTCTGACATTCTGCTACTATTTGTAGAGCTAGAGTTGTCTTACCAGAGCTTTCAGGTCCATAAATTTCTATTATTCTTCCTTTTGGGATTCCTCCTATGCCTAGAGCTATATCAAGCCCTAGTGAGCCAGTGCTAATGCTATCTATTTTTTCTACAGGTTTATCGCCAAGCCTTATTAATGCGCCCTTACCAAAAGCTTTATCTATTTGTTTTATAGCTAAATCTATTGCTTTTTGCTTGTTTTCATCAAGTGCCATTATTACTCCATTTAGCAAATTAAAACTTTGATTTTATCCAAAAAAATTTTAAAATTTTGAAAAACAAAGAGGTGTATTTGGAAAATAGTTTTATGCTTTTAAAATTTTTAAAAAACAGCGGATATTTAAAAAATCCTCCACATAAATTATGGTGGCCTAATACTGGAGAGTTTGAAGTAATACTTGGTGCAATTTTGGTTCAAAATACTCGCTGGGAACAAGCATTTATCGCTATTGATAAGCTAAGAAATAATAAGCTTTTATCATTAGAAAAAATAGCAAATATGAAAGAAACAGAATTACAAACTTACATAAATAATGTAGGATTTTATAAGCGAAAATCAACAAGAATAATTGCTATTTGTCAAAATATTTTGGAAACTTTTGGTGATTTTGATTGTTTTTGTGTGAATGTTAGCAGAGAGTGGCTTTTAGCACAAAAGGGCATTGGTTGTGAGAGTGCTGATTCTATCCTTTGTTATGGTGCTTTAAGAGATGAAATGGTGGCAGATAACTATACATACAAGCTTTTAAGATTCTATGGCTATGAGCTAGATAATTATGAGGATATAAAAGAGTGGCTAGTTAGTGGATTGTTAGAAAACTATGAATCTGTATGTAAGTTGTATAATAAAGAGATAGGATTAAATGAGCTATATGCTAGATTCCACGGAAAGATTGTTGATTATTGTAAAGATCATAAGGAGGTTTTATGTCAAAAATAGAAATAGATTCTTTTGAGCCATTAAAGGTATTTTTAGAGATATGTAATATTCCTCATGCTAGTGGAGAGTGTGAATCTCTAAGAGAGTGGATTAAAAATAAGGCATTAGAATATGGAGCTAGTGTAACTATCGATAGTGCTGGCAATTTGTTAGCTAAGAAGGGTAAGCCAAAGGTGTGTTTGCAAGGGCATATAGATATGGTTTATGTAAGTGAGAGTGAATCTTTTGGCATAGAGCCATATATTAAAGATGGATTTTTAAAGGCTAAGCATTCTAGTCTTGGAGCTGATAATGGAGCTGCACTAGCTTGCATGATATTAGCTTTAAGGGATTTTGATAATTTAGAATGCTTGTTTACCATAGATGAAGAAATAGGTATGATAGGGGCAAAAAACATTACTCTAGATATAGAATCTAAAGTTATGATTAATTGTGATAGCGAAGATATTGATGAGATTGTTTGTAGTTGTGCTGGTGGATATGATTTAGAGTGTAAAATAAAGTTAGAGCAAATAGAGATTCCAAGTGATTATAAGATAGTTGAAATATCAACCAATAAAGATAGATTTATAGGAGGACATAGTGGGATTGAGATACATAAAGATATACAAAATGCAATCTTATCCATATGCTATGTTGCACAAAAGTTAATTGATGATGGTGGGATATTAGTTGGACTTAGTGGTGGAGAGAAGCGAAATTCAATACCGACTAATGCTACTTTAGAGATTGCATTAAGGAATGATTATATCTTGGATATTGATACTTCACTTTTTGAGGTTAAGAATGTGGAGTTTAACAATATGGCATTTGTTGCAAATAATTTAATAAATGGTCTATTAAGTGTGAAAAATGGCGTTATAGATAGTGATGATAGTGGGGTTATTCTATCAAGCAATGTAGGAATCTTAAGGCAAATTGATGATGAGGTTTATGTTTATATTATGGGTCGTGGCAATAAAGAAAATAGCATGAAAGAAAATATACAAAACACACAAGAGATTCTAGGTAGTTTTGGTTTTGCTAGTAATGTAGTTGATTTATATAATCCATGGGAGAGGGAAGATAGTGAGTTTTTAAACCATGTATATAGGGTATTTAAAATCCATAACAACAAAGTTAAGATAAAAAGTATTCATGCAGGGCTAGAATGTGGAATCTTAAAAGAGAAATATCCTAATATTAGCTTTTTATCAATAGGTCCTAGTATATTTCATCCGCATTCTCTTGGAGAAAAAATGGATATAGAGAGTTTTAGGAAATTTTGGGCTGTTTTGTGTGATATTTTAAAAACAATTTGATAGAATTATGTAAATTAAGACTTTTATAGGAAATGGTGGAAGTATGAAAAAAAGTTTATTAGCTTTAGTTTTTAGCGGATTTTTGTTGAGTGAGCCTGCACTTGTAAATGGTATTGCATTCTATGTAAATGGTTCTCCAGTGACTATTTTAGAACTACTTAGAGTGCAACAAAGAGATAAGGTATCGCAAGATATAGCAGTAGATAGACTTATAAATCAAAGACTACATAAAGAAGAAATGGAAAAAAGAAAGATAGTAGTAACAGAGCTAGATATAGAAGATGAAATAAAATTATTAGCCAAGAAAAATAATATCACGCCAGATAAGATTAAAAGCTTCATAGAAGGTAAAGGTATAAATTGGGAAAGCTACAAAAATGAAATAAAATCATCAATAGAGGAAAGAAAGCTATATCAGGCAATTTCAAGCGAGAGCCTAAAGATGGTAAGCGATCAGGATTTGAGAAATTATTATGAAGAAAATAAAAATGAATTCTCCATACCGCAAAGCATTGATGTTGTGAAGTTTTATAGCTATGATAATGTTGCATTAGAACAAATTCTAATTAGCAATGGTAAGAATATACCTAAAAATGTAAAAAGAGAAAATGAAATCTTGCAAACAATGGCTTTAAATCCTCAAATTGTCTCTGCATTCACACAGACAAAAATTGGTGCTTTTACCCCTATTTTCCCTATTGGAGATGAGTATGTTACATTTTTAATAAAGGCTAAAAATAATCCAACTTTACTACCATTTGAAAATGTAAAAGAGGTAGTTAGGCAAAAAATGCTAGTTAGCAAGGAAGATTATTTAATATATGAGTATTTTGAAAAATTGCGTTCAAATGCAAAAGTAGATATTGTAAGATTAAAATAAAGGAAAAAAATGAAAAATATAGTTGTAAGTTTGGCAGTTGTAGGTGCGGTTATGTTTAGTGGTTGTTCGTTAAAAAGTGATTTAAAACAAGATGAGGCGTCTGTGAATAATGTAGGGCAATATAATTTTGATGAAATCTTAAAACAAAAGGAAAAATGGAAAATAGATACTTATAAAGTTGGTGATAAGACTACATTTTTAAATTATAAAAATAGTGAAGATTTTTATTTGTCTTTTAAAGAAGGAAAAGTTGTTGGCAAGGCAGGATGTAATCATTTTTTTGCAGAATATAAAATAGAAGGTAATAAATTTGAAGTATCTCATGCAGGAATGACTAGAATGATGTGTGAGGAAAAGTTAGTTCAAATAGAAAATGAAATAGTGGGTAATTTAACAAACAATACTAGCGTTATAGAGAAGCTAAATGACGGCGGTATTTCATTTAAAAATGAAAAATTGTATTTAGAGATAAAATAGGAGGCTAGCATGTGGCTAACTAAGTCCTATGAAGAGAAGATTCAGCAAGAATATAAAATTAAAAACAAAATAACAGAAGTAACTGGAGAGAAGCATACTTTAGAGCTTTTTGATTCGGAGTTTTTTGGGAATATAGCTTTTATAGATGGTTATGTGATGCTACAAAGCACACTTAGCATTCAAAGTGAGCTTTTAGCACATATTGCGGCTTGTTCTCATAAGAATCCAAAAAGAGCTTTGATTGTCGGTGGATTCAACATTGAAATAGCACATGAGCTAACAAAGCATGAAGGGCTTAGTGTTGATTTCTTGCAACAAGATTTAGATGTGCTAGAGACTTTAATTAGCTTTTTTCCGCATTATCAGAGTATTTTTAAGAATAATAGGTTCTCCCACATATCTCAAGATAAAGAAATGTTTATAAAAAAGAGTGTTGAAGATTCTAGCTTGTATGATATTGTTATTTCGCTAAACTCCGATGTAGCCTCATATAAGGAAGTATTGAGTGATGATGGAATCTTAATTTCGCATATGCCACATTTAATGCTTGAGTTTGATAAGGCTGAAGAGTTTTTGAGAGGTTTTGGTGATTTTAGGATTCTTATGCCTTTTATCGCTCCTTTGTCTTTGAGTTTGAAAGATTGCTACATGTTTGCCTCAAAGAAGTATCACCCAACTGCTGATATTATGCTACAAAGGGCAGATATGTTAGATGATTTGGAATATTATTGTGCAAACTTGCATCTTAGCTCTTTTGTAATTCCAAAATCAATCAAAAATAAGCTCTATGGTATTGTAAAAAATTGAAATTCAAATATGCAATAGCGCTAACTGGTGGAATTGGTAGCGGTAAAAGCACGACTTCATCGCTACTTAAGCTATATGGATATAGTGTCATTTGTGCTGATAGAATCTCGCATGAGGTTTTGGAGGATAATTCTTGGTTGGTTGTTGAGAGGTTTGGCAGTGAGATTCTAAGTTATGGCAAGGTAGATAGAAGAAAGCTTGGTGAGATTGTCTTTTCTAATAAAGATGTAAAAAAAGAGCTAGAATCCATACTTCACCCGCTAATAAAAAATAAAATAGAGATTCTAGCTTCTAGCTTAGAAGAGAAGAAATTCCCTTATTTTATAGATATACCGCTATTTTATGAGACAAGAAATTACGATATTTCTAATGTAGTGCTTGTGTATGCTAGTTTAGATGTTCGCTTAAATAGGATTATGCTTAGAGATAATATAAATGATTCTATGGCATTAAAGAAGATAGAATCTCAAATGTCATTAGATGATAAAAAAAACCTTGCTAGTTATGTAATTTACAATAATGGCACATTAGAAGAATTACAAAGTGAAGTAGAAAAATATATAAAAACTATAAATTAGCTTTATAGAATTTTAATAGAGATTTCCATATAATAAACGCTTATACTTTTTAAGAGGGGTGTTAGCTCAGCTGGGAGAGCGCAACGCTGGCAGCGTTGAGGTCAGGGGTTCGATCCCCCTACACTCCACCATATGCGTCCGTAGCTCAGCTGGATAGAGCAACAGGTTGCGGTCCTGTAGGTCGGGGATTCGAATTCCTCCGGGCGTACCACTTTCTCTGTTTTTAGGAATTCTATGAAAAACACAATAATCATTAGACTTGAGGGATCTGTAGTATCGCAGATAGGTTTTGTTGCATTATATAAATATCTAACAGATAAAGGATATGATGTTAAATTTGATACAGTTACAAATTCGTTTAGAAAAGTAAATAATGAAGCTACTTATTGCTATGATTCATTGTTGAGATTTATTTTTCCAAACTTAGTTTTTAACTATGCAACAAAAGAAGAGATAAATGAGTTTCAGCAATATAAAATAGAACTAATCACAAAGGAATCTATATATACACTAAAAGCACCTCTATATATTGTTGGATATGGTGATATGATGCCTTTAATTTTGATATATAGAGACTTTTTGATTGCTAACTTTAAAGCTAACAATGAATCATTAATGCAGTCTATATCTTTAGATTCTAATTCTTGTGCGTTTTATATAGATGATACTTTAAACTTGTATCATGGGAGTTATGGTAGAAAGTTATCTACTGATTTTATAGCTAAGTCAATGTATGTTATGAACTCGCTAAGCAGTAATATAAAATTTCATTTTTTAGTTCATGATTATGGATATTTTTCTCAATATATTGTGCCTTTTTTAGAAAAATTACCATTCATATCTGAGTTTTTTGTAACTTCATTAGAAGAGGCATTGTATTTTTCAATGCATACTGGCGGAATAATCTCAACTACTCCACTTGGTGCATTAGCAAGGATTCTATCTAATAAGTGTCAATATGCTATTTTTAGGGATTATAATAAAGAAATATTTGATAATTTTTCTAATTGTATTTTGATTAATGATAATGGTGGTAGATAATGGCAAAAACTAAAAAAACACAACAGATAAGTAAGAAAAAAATAAAATTGAGAATTGTTGATTGGTGGAATGTAGAGACTGAAGAGAATTTTTGGAAAGATGGAATTATAAAGAAAATTAATGAAAAGTTTGAAGTGGAGTACTCAAATGAACCTGATTTTTTAATATATGGTCCATATGGATATAGACATATCAACTTCTCTTGTCCTAGAATTTTTGTAACTTATGAGAATGTTCGGACAAATTGGAATATAGCTGATTATGGTATCGATTTTGATTATATGAGCTTTGGCGATAGACATGAGAGAATATGTTATATAGGTGCTTTAGGAGAGGAACAAAGGATTGTCTTAAATCCAAAGCTAAAGAGAAATTACAAAAAGACTAAGTTTTGTGGATTCATGGCTACAAATAGTGGCTGGGGCATTGTAGGATTAGAGAGAGATAAGGCATTTGATGAGATTAGTAAGTATAAACAAGTAGATTCTGGTGGGAATTGGAGAAATAATATTGGTGGTGCAGTTGGTAATAGATGGGGAGATGATGTATTTACTTCTAAGATTAATTGGCTAAAAGATTATAAATTTAATTTGTGTTTTGAGAATTCTAGCTATGCTGGATATACTACCGAGCGTATTTTTGATGCATTTATTGCTGGGTGCATACCTATTTATTGGGGAGATCCTGTTATTAGTGGGTTTGGCGATGATAGGAAGAGTGATTTTGTGATTAATCCAAAAGCTTTTATAAATGCTTTAAATTATCCAACTCTAAAAGATATGGTCGAAGATATAAAGAGGATTGATAGTGATGATAAATTATTTAAAGAAATGATAAATGAACCTATATTTTTAGAAGTAGAATCTTATGAATATTATAATAATAGAATCTATGATTTTATCTTTAAAATACTAGACCAAGATCCAAAAGATGCGTATAGAAGAGGGGAAGGTCAATTTTTGTATATGCATGAAAACTTCTATAAAAAAGCAATAGAAGAAAAGAGTATTGCAATGTATGTTTCAAAGTATAAAAGTGAAGAATTTTTAAAGTGAGGAGATATTATGAATAAGAATGATATTTTAACCATAAAAGTTGGTAGTGTGAGTTATAAGATGTATTTACCAAACAAAGAGGTAGATGCAATCCAAAAGATACTTTATGCAGAAAATAGACCTTTTGAGCATGTATTATTAGAGGATATGGTAAGTAGGTTAGATAAGGATTCGTATGTGCTTGATGTGGGTTTAAATATAGGGAATCATGCGATGTATCTAGCCGCACATGGCATAAATGTAATAGGATTTGAAGCAAATAAGAAACTATTTTGTATAGCACAAGAGAGTGTTAAGCTAAATAAATTTGAAAAAAGAGTTAAGATACATAATTGTGGAATTTCAAATAAGGAACATAAGGCTTATTTTGATGTAGAGTATGTGGAAAATATGGGTGCTATGTCATTAAGCATGGGCGAAAAAGAAGGTAGAGAATCTATACAATGCAAAACATTAGATAGCTTTAATATAAAAGAAAAGATATCTGCAATTAAGATTGATGTTGAAGGTATGGAAGCAGAAGTAGTCGGGGGGGGGGGCGATTTGATAGCTAAAAATAGACCTATAATTTATTTAGAGGCAAATTTTGCTCCAGATTTTGTAAGAATAGATAGAGTTATGAGAGATCTAAAATATGTTCATTGGGATTTGTGGTCTGCTTTTCAGAGTGAGTTTATACCAGCTCATTTGTATTTACCATTAGAGAGCGTTAGTGAAAAGGAGCTAATTGCAAGAAGTATCTCACAATCTGCTTTGTTAAATTTCTACAACACAACTAGAAAAGAAAATACATTTACCAACTTTGCATTAGATACTATTTATAAAGAGATACAAGAATTAAAGGGAGCTATATATGGCAATAGACTTTAAAATTAGGCAATCGTTAATTTTACCTGAAGTATATATAATTGAGCCAAATAAATTTAGTGATTTACGGGGTGATATTTGGAGTGCCTTTATGGAAGAATCTTTAAAAAGTTTAGTTAAAGGCACTAGATTTTGCCATGATAAATTTATTAATTCCCATTTTAATGTTTTAAGGGGGATTCATGGTGATAGCAATACATGGAAGTTTGTGACATGTGTTTATGGTGAAGTTATGCAAGTTGTTGTAGATTGTAGGGAGGATAGTCCAAATTTTGGTAAATACGAGGGATTTATTATAAATACAAAAAACCAAAAAATGATTCTTATCCCACCAAATTTTGGTAATGCGCATTATGTAAGAAGCAAAGAAGCTGTGTATTACTATAAGCTTGCATATAACGGAGAATATACTGATTTTGATAGGCAATTTACATATCCATGGAATGATAAGAGATTCAATATAAAATGGGGAGATATAGATCCAATATTGTCAGATAGAGATATTGAAGCAAAGGGTAGATAATGAAAAAAGATTCTAAGATTTTTGTCGCCGGTGGATATGGATTAACTGGAAGTGCAATAGTTAGAGAGTTAGAAAATAAGGGTTATACAAACATAGTTAGAAAAGCACATAAAGAGCTTGATTTAATAAATCAGAAAGATACTTTTGAGTTTTTTACAAGAGAGAAATTTGACTATGTGTTTTTGTGTGCTGCAAAAGTTGGTGGAATCTTGGCAAACAACACTTATAGGGCTGATTTTATATATGAAAATTTAAGTATTCAAAACAACGTTATTCATGCTTCATATTTAACTGGTGTAACAAAGTTGCTGTTTTTAGGAACCACTTGCATATATCCAAAAGAATCAAAACAACCAATAAAAGAAGAATATCTATTAACAGATGAGCTAGAATACACAAATGAACCATATGCAATAGCCAAAATTGCAGGGCTAAAAATGTGCGAATCTTATAACTTGCAATATGGGACAAATTTTATTTCTGTAATGCCTACTGGAATTTATGGTGAAAATGATTCTTTTGATTTTGAAAATGCACATGTTTTGCCAACATTAGTTAGGAAGTTTCATTTAGCTAAGCTTTTGGAATTAGAAAAGTATAATGAAGTATGCCAAGATTTGGGTGTAGAAGATATATATAATGCAAATGTAATTTTAGAAAAAATAGGAATCTATAAAGATAAAGTAACACTATGGGGAAGTGGGAATCCTAGACGAGAATTTATGCACTCAAGTGATATGGCTAAGGCATGTATTTTTGTTATGGATAATATTAATTTTAGCGATGTATCAAAGAATCTAAAAGAAGTTAGGAACACTCATATAAATATAGGTATTGGTGAAGATGTATCAATAAATGAATTAGCTCTTATGATTAAAGAAATTGTTGGGTTTAGCGGCGGAATTGTATTTGATTCTTCTAAGCCTGATGGGACATTTAGAAAGCTGCCTGATTGCTCAAAACTTCATTCTTATGGATTTAAGCATACTATAGAGTTAAAAGACGGAATAGAGATGATGTATGAATGGTATAAAAGCACAAAGGCTAAAAGATGTTAGATAGAAAAAAGTATGTAGAAGATAGAATCTTGCAAGGTGGTAAGGGCGAAAAATTTGAGGATTATTATAATTTTCCTAGATTTATAAATTTAGAAACTACAAATAATTGCACTGCTAGATGTGTGATGTGTGGTATTGAAGAATGGCGTAAAAATATAAGAAAGCCATATATGGACGATGCATTATTTGACAAAATAAGTAATGAGATAATATATAATAGAGAGTGGGTCCAAAAGGTGGCTATGTTTGTTGGAAATGAGCCATTGATGGACAAAAAATTAGCACAAAGAATAGAAAAAATATCTAAAAGTGGTATAAGAGTCAGTATCACAACAAATGCTTCGCTTATGGATAAAGAAAAAGCTATTGAAATATTAAATAGTGGTATAGATAGAATTAATTTCTCTATTGATAGTTTGTGTAAAAAAACTTATGAGAATATAAGGGTTGGATTGAAATTTGAAGAAGTATTAGGGAATATCTTGCAGTTTATAAAGCTTAGAGATAGTCTAAAGAAAAATGTATCTGTGCGTATTAGCGTAATAAAGAGTGAAGTAACCAAAAATGACATACCTTATATTTTGAGTTTTTGGGAGAAGTTTTTAGATTCTAGTTTTGGAGATGGTATTAAGGTTGATGATTTATCTCTTTCTATGACAGATAAGGTTAGAGACAAGGGAGTAGATTTACTTGTTAGCGATACTGTAGATAATGAGTATAATGCTATAAGGGATATACCATGTTATGTGCTTTTTAATACTATGGTTATTAAAGCTGATGGTCAAGTTGCACTTTGCTGTGTAGATCAGTGTAGAAATGTGGTCTTAGGCGATCTAGATACACAAAGCATTAAGGAAGTGTGGCAAGAATCTAAAAAATTACAAAGCATAAGAGAGATTCATTTACAAAAAGGCAGAGGTGCTATGAGTGTTTGTGATGGTTGTTTTGCTTGGATTGATACACCAAATGTTATATAGAGTGTTTTAAAAGTTTTTTTGTTAGAATCTTAACTTTTTAAAGGTTTTATATGAAAAAAGCACTGATTTTTGGGACAGGTAGGAGAGGCAGACAAATTTTGCTTCAGTTAAGATTTGATTATGAAGTGTTGGGATTTGTTGATAATAGGTATGAAGGCGGGGATTCTAAGCTAGAGATAAATGGAGTAAAATACAATGTCTATTCTCCAAGCGATTTGAAGAATTTGGAGTTTGATAAGATATTTTTAGGCACTTTTGAGAGAGAAGAAGCATTAGATGAGTTGTGTAGTGTTGGTATAAAAGATGGTGTAATTGATAAGGAATATGCACATTTTAGCGTGAGGGTTGATTTTCTATCTAGTTTGAGCAATATTTTTCATAAAAATAATATTAGCGGTAGTGTGGCCGAAATAGGTGTTTATAAGGGTGAATTTGCAAAATATATTAACTTACTTTTCCCTGAGTCTAAGTTTTATCTTTTAGATTCATTTGAAGGTTTTAGCGAGGATGATTGTAAAATAGATAAAGATATGGGATTTTCTAATTCTACTTCTAGTGATTTTAGCGATACTTCCATAAATTTAGTAAAGTCAAAATTAACAAACTTGAGAAATTGTTATTTCATAAAAGGTTATTTTCCGGATACCGCAAAAGAGATTCCACAAAATGAGAAATTTTGTTTTGTAAATTTGGATACAGATTTGTATGCTCCAATTAAAGAAGGATGTGAGTTTTTCTACCCACGATTAGTAGGGGGGGGGGGTGCTTTTAGTAGATGATTATTTTCATTTAAGATATACTGGAGTTAGAGAAGCTGTAGATGAGTTTGCAAAGAATAATGGAATAGTTCCTATGCCAATTGGTGATGGAAAAGATGCATTTTTATTGAAAATATAAGGAGTGGTTATGAATGTTTTAGTAACTGGAGGAGCTGGGTATATAGGTTCAATGCTTGTGCCGACATTGTTAGAGAAGGGATATAGTGTAAGTGTTATAGATAATCTATCATTCAGACAAGATTCATTGCTTTCTTGTGCTAGATATGAGAAGTTTAATTTTATCTTGGGAGATGTTTTGGATACTTCTTTGATTAAAAGAGAAGTAGCAAAAGCAGATGTTTTAATACCGCTTGCAGCATTAGTTGGAGCACCATTATGTAAAAAGAATCCGACGCTAGCTAGAATGATTAATTTTGAGGCTATTAAGACTATGGCTGATATTGCTTCTTCTTCACAACTTTTTATATATCCAAATACGAATAGTGGTTATGGAATTGGTGATAAAGATAAAGAATGTGATGAAAATTCTCCACTAAACCCTATTTCTGAATATGGAATTGATAAGGTTGAAGCTGAAATGTATTTGTTAAATAAAGGAAATGCAGTTACTTTTAGACTTGCAACAGTGTTTGGAATCTCTCCTAGAATGAGACTTGATTTGCTTGTAAATGATTTTACTTATCGAGCCTATAAAGATCGTGTTTTGGTTCTTTTTGAAGAGCATTTTAGAAGAAATTATATTCATGTAAGGGATGTTGTAAAGGGATTTTTATGGGGGATAGAGAATTATTCTAAAATGAAAGGTGAAGCATATAATATGGGGCTTAGTAGTGCGAATCTAACAAAAAGACAATTAGCAGAAAAGATAAAAGAATATGTGCCTTCACTTTATATACATTCTGCTTGTATAGGGGAAGATCCTGACAAAAGGGATTATCTGGTTAGTAATAAAAAGTTAGAAAGCACAGGTTGGAGTCCTGATGTATCTCTAGATGATGGAATTAAGGAGCTTTTAAGAGCGTTTCCTTTGATGCATGTCAATAAGTATGCAAATGTCTGAAATAATTCGTACAAAAACACCATTAAGATTGGGACTGGCAGGTGGTGGAACTGATATAAATTTGTATTGCGATAAGTATGTAGGTAGTGTGCTAAATGCTACAATATCTCTATATGTGCATTGCACACTGATTGCTAGAGATGATAAAAGAATAGTCTTTGAATCTTCTGATTTGGATATTTGCTGTGTTTATGATTCTGATATACACTTAGAGTATGATGGCAAGATAGATATTTATAAAGCAATTTATAATAGATTAATAAAGGATTATATAAAAAAACCTCTTAGCTTTTCTATTTACACATATTCTGATGTGCCAAGTGGTAGTGGTCTTGGAGGAAGTTCTACTTTGGTGGTTGGAATTTTGGGTGCATTTGCAGAGTGGCTTAATATACCTCTTGGAGAGTATGAAATTGCAAAATTAGCATATGAGATAGAAAGAGAAGATTTAGGTATAGTTGGTGGTGCTCAAGATCAGTATGCAGCTACTTTTGGTGGGTTTAATTTTATGGAGTTTTATGATAACAAAAGGGTGGTGGTTAATCCTCTAAGAATTAGAAACTGGATAGTAGCTGAATTAGAAGAAAGAATTGTGCTGTATTTCACAAATATAACAAGAGAGGCAAAAGATGTAGAGGAGCATAAAAAAGGCTCTCTTGGGAATTCTAATTCACTAGAGGCTATGCATAGAATAAAGAAAGATTCAATAGAGATGAAAGAGGCGTTATTTAAGGCAGACTTCAAGCATCTTGGTGAAATACTTGGTAGATCTTGGGAAAGTAAAAAAGAGCTGTCAAATATAGTTAGCAATGATGAGCTAGATAGAATCTATAATCTAGCAATCAACAATGGTGCTTATAGTGGTAAAACAAGTGGTGCTGGTGCTGGTGGTTTTATGTTTTTCTTAGTTGATCCTATAAAAAAACATAAATTAATACAAAAACTAAATAAAGAGCAAGGTTATGTCCAAGAATTCCACTTTATAAAAGATGGACTTATTAGCTGGAGAGTTTAAATTGAAAGAAGTAATAATCCTAGCAGGTGGACTTGGAACTAGGCTAAGAGATGTAGTAAAAGATGTTCCAAAACCAATGGCAGATATAAATGGTAAGCCATTTTTACACTACATTTTTAAATATCTTAAAGCACAAGGTGTTCTAAGAGTAATACTGGCTGTATCTTACAAAAAAGAATTTATAGTTGATTACTTTAGAGATAAATATTTGGGTATCGAAGTGAAATATAGCATAGAAAATTCGCCATTAGGTACAGGTGGGGCTATAAAAAAAGCATTAGAATATATAACTAGTAGCGAATGCTATGTGATAAATGGAGATACTTACTTTACTCCTTCTTTAGATGATATTCGACTTTTAGATTCTAGTATTTCTTTATCTTTAAAGTATATGACTAATTTTGATAGATATGGTTCTGTTGTTATAAATAATGGGTATATAGAGAGCTTTTTAGAAAAAAAATATTTTAAAGAGGGCTATATAAATGCTGGAATCTATAAAATAAAAAAAGATATTTTTAATGGGTTTGTTTTAGATTCTAGGTTTTCTTTTGAAACTTTTTTAGAGATTCATTTTAGAGAGCTTAATGCAACTGGAATTGTATTTGATAATACATTTATAGACATAGGAATCAAGGAAGACTATGAGCTTTGTAAAAAACTTTTGCAAAATAATTAACATATAAGAGTTATTGAGTTAGAATAGACAATTAACTTAATTTTTAGGCTGTAATGATGAAATTTTTGTGTGGATTTTCTAAGGCTATTAGTATAGCTTTGATGTTTTCGGTTTTGTTTGTTTTTCCTGTTTTGGCCAATGATGATGAATCTAGATTAGAAGCTTATAATAAGCTAAGAAAAGTGATTGGCACTATTGAGAAGTATTATGTTGATGAATTAACTTTAAATGAAATTGTTGATAAGGCAATAAATGGTCTTATGTCAAATTTAGATGCACATTCTGCGTATTTGAATGAGGACAAATATGATGATTTAAAGATTCAAACAGATGGAGAGTTTGGTGGGATAGGTATAACAATATCACTAAAAGATGGTGGAATTACTATTGTGGCACCAATTGAAGGCACTCCTGGCGATAAGGTTGGTTTAAAAAGTGGAGATATTATCCTAAAGATAAATGATGAAAGCACATTAAATATGGATATAGATGATGCTGTTAGTAAAATGCGTGGAAAGCCTAGAACAAAAGTAAAGCTAACAATAGTCAGAAAAAATGAACCAAAACCTTTAGTATTTGATATCGTAAGAGATAACATTCAAGTTGAATCTGTGTATGCAAGGACAATAGAAGATACTAATTATGCTTATGTGCGTGTAACTTCATTTGATAAAAAAGTAAGCCAAAGAGTAGAAGAGGAGCTTAAGAAATTTAAAAAATTAGATGGAATCATTTTGGATTTACGAAATAATCCAGGAGGATTACTAAATCAAGCAGTTGAGCTTAGTGATTTATTTATTAAAGATGGTGTAATTGTATCTCAAAAGGGTAGGATTAAAGATGAAAATATAGTTTATAAAGCTACAAAAAGGACGCCTTACGCTAACACTCCTTTGGTTGTATTGACAAACAATGGAAGTGCTAGTGCAAGCGAGATTGTAGCTGGAGCTATACAGGACAATAAAAGAGGGATAATAGTAGGAGAGAGCACATTTGGCAAAGGTAGTGTGCAAGTTATATTACCAACCGAAAAGAAGGAGGCATTAAGACTTAC
Organism: Helicobacter sp. WB40; assembly: GCF_027859275.1. NCBI lineage: Bacteria > Pseudomonadati > Campylobacterota > Epsilonproteobacteria > Campylobacterales > Helicobacteraceae > Helicobacter > Helicobacter sp. WB40. The sequence continues at coordinate 39,280 of NZ_JAQHXS010000001.1, forward strand.
AATTGCTAGATATTATCTCCCTAGTGGCAGAACAATACAGGCAGTAGGTGTAACTCCTGATATAAAAGTAGAGCCGGGTGTTGTGCCACATAGTGATAATCTCTTTAGCATAAAAGAGGCTGATTTGCAAAAACATTTAGAGGGTGAGTTAGAAAAGGTGGAGAATACTAAAGCTAAGAATAAAAAAGATGATAAGTCAAAAAACACAATAACACAAAAACAAGTGCTACAAGATATACAATTAAAAAGTGCAATAGATGCACTAAAGATATTTTCTGTGATATAGGAGTTGTATATGGAAAAGTTAGAACAATTATATGAAGGTAAAGGTAAAAAGCTATACAAGACTAGTGATTCTAAGTTGGTTATTTCAGAATTTAAAGATGATTTGACTGCGTTTAATGCTGAAAAAAGAGGTAGTGAGAGTGGCAAAGGTGCATTAAATTGCAAAATTTCATCTGAAATTTTTAAACTTTTGGAAAAAAATGGTATCAAAACACATTATGTAGAAACATTAGACGATAATTTGATGCTTTGTAAGCTCGTAGAGATAATCCCTATTGAAGTTGTTGTTAGAAATATAGCAACAGGTTCTTTAAGTAAGAGGTTGGGTATTAAAGAAGGCGAAGTATTGCCATTTACTTTGGTTGAATTTTATTATAAAGATGATTCTCTTGGTGATCCTATTATAAATGATGAGCATGCGTTGATTTTAAAATGCGTTAGTTCATTAGAGGTACTAGATAAATTAAGAGAGATAGGTAGAAAAGTCAATGATGTATTAAGACCATTTTTTGATAGCAAGAATCTTAATTTGATTGATTTTAAGTTAGAGTTTGGAATGTGTGATGGTGAGATATTGTTAGCAGATGAGATTACTCCTGATTCTTGTAGATTCTGGGATAAAGATACAAATGAAAAGCTAGATAAAGATAGATTTAGACAAGATTTAGGTAATGTCAAAATGGCTTATGAAGAAGTCTTAAAGCGTATTTTAGGCTAATAGGAGTTTATGTGATAGTTGAAGTAAAAGTAAGATTAAGAAGTGGAATCTTAGACCCTCAAGGTAAAGCTATACACCATGCATTGCTATCATTGGGACATAATAGCGTAAGCGATGTTAGCGTTGGCAAAATAATTACACTTAACATAAATAGTGATGATAAAGAAAAGGTTAGGCAAGAAGTTACAGAGATGTGCGAGAGTTTGTTGGCTAATGTAGTTATAGAAGATTATGAGATATTGTTATGAGTGTAGCTATTTTACAATTTTTGGGCACTAATTGTGAATATGATATGGAGTATGCATATTCTTTACTTGGGGTAAAGACAAAGATAATTTGGCATAAAGAAGAATCTTTACCAAGTGATACTAAGCTTGTCGTAATTCCGGGTGGCTTTAGCTATGGTGATTATTTGAGAAGTGGTGCTATTGCTAGGTTTTCTCCGATTATGAAGAGTGTTATTAAGTTTGCCAATGATGGTGGATATGTGCTTGGGATTTGCAATGGTTTTCAGATATTGCTTGAGAGTGGATTATTAGATGGTGCTATGAAGAGGAATGAGAATCTACACTTCATATCAAAGAGTGTAGATTTAGAAGTGGTGGATAATAATAATGCATTTTTATCAAACTTCAATACAGGTGATATGGTTAATGTCCCTATAGCCCATGCTGATGGTAATTATTATATTGATAATGTAGAAGAATTAGAAAAAAATAATCAAGTGATATTAAGGTATAAAGATAATATAAATGGTTCTATTAACAATATAGCAGGAATCTGCAACAAGCAAAAAAATGTTTTTGGTCTTATGCCACATCCAGAAAGAGCGGTGGATAGTCTTCTTGGCAATGATGCTGGACTTAAAATGTTACATGGGTTTGTAAAGTCTAGGATTCTATGAAAATTTTTATATATTTTCTATTTTCACTATTATTGTATGCACAAAGTGATGTGTCATTAGATTCTAGCTTGACTAGGACTAATGATACAAGAGAACAACAAGAAGCCATACAATCAAACGAGCTAACAAAAGAAATCAAAGAATTAATCTACAATAGTAGCAATCAAAACAATATAACAAGTGAGGCAAATAGCACTACAAGCATTCAAAATAATGCTGTTATTACAAAACATATTTACTTAAATGTGGTTAATTTTTCTAATGATATTTTGTATGTAAATCAAATAATTCCTATTGATTTTAAGATGTTAGTTTTTGGAGATTATTCCACGATAAAGACGGAATTTATTGTAGAAAATGATAGTGTTGCTATTTTAAATCCGCAGGAAAATTGGATATTAGAACCAGATTCTAGCTTGAAAAATACATTTTATTTTCAAATAAAGCAGACAAGCTATTCAATACCTAAGCTAAAAGTTACGATAAATACAAGCGATGGAGAATTCACAGAAAGCACGGATTTTATGCGTGGTAAAGCAATCAAGCTTGATAGAAAGGGTAGATATTCTCAAGTTATTGCAAATGATTTAAGAATATTAGATACAAAAATTACAACTTATGATTCTGAAAATAATCTAGCTGTTTTTCAACTTGCTAGTAAAGTTGGTAATTTGTTTGATTTTTACTTAGATAATTATTCTCAACAGGGCATTGAAAGCAAAGATGGAAATTACAAAGAATCTGTAGCATTTTATTATGTAATAGTGCCAAAGTCTTTAGGTGTTATTTCTTTTGATTATTTTAATACACAGCAATCAAAATATGTTGAATTACAAGTTGAAAATATCCCTCATGATGAGAGGGTTAGCACTCAAAGCGATATAAAGCCAAAAAACAATTTGCAATTTTTTAAAGTATCTATAATTTTATTTTTATTACTGATTTTTATTGGACTTTATTTTTATAAGAGGAAAGTTATTTTTATTGTTGCATTTGTAGCATTGCTTGTAGTTTTGTTTGTGGTTTTATCTTCTAGGAGTGAAGCGGTGTTAAAGGCAAATATACCAATTAGGATTCAGCCTACCTTTAACTCTACAATAATTATGACAACAAATAATGTATTAGAAGTTAAGATTTTAGATGATAAGAGAGGATATTACAAGGTTTTATTAGATGATGATAGAATAGGGTGGGTTAAGAAGAATGATGTCCAAAATTAGAGCCTTTAATGCTGTAGTATATGTGCTAGTTGTTGTGCCTTTTGCTATTTTGTTTATGTATATGTTTGGGCGATATAATAGGGTTATTAGGCGATTTGTTGCTAAAATATTTTTAAAGATATTTTGTGTGAAATATGAGGAGATTGGTAGCATAGATAAAGAAGCACAAATTTTAGTAATGAATCATCAAAGTTTCATGGATGTAATAGTATTAGAGGCTATATGTCCTCTTAATTTATGTTGGATTGCTAAAAAGGAGTTAGGTGAAGCTTTCTTGTATGGACATGCACTAAAGGCACCAAAAATGATACTTATAAATAGAGAGAGTAAAAGAGAGATAATAAGGCTACTTAAAGAAGCAGAAGATAGATTGCATAACAATAGAGTGCTATGTATCTTCCCAGAAGGCACTAGATCAAAAGGAGGAGAGAAGCTATTACCTTTCAAGCAAGGAGCTAAGGTTTTGATAGATAACTTTAAGTTAAAGGTGCAACCGATAGTGTTTTGTGGAACTAGGGCTAATTTAGATGTTGGTGCATTTAAGTTTGATAATTCCAATTTTACAATTAAATACTTAGAATCTTTTATTCCTAGTGGAGATGATTGGTATAACGAACTTAAAGAATTAATGCAAGATGAATATACAAAAATTTATACAAAGAGTGATATATGCATGGGCGAATAGTCAGATATTTAAGCAGTAATGGCAAGGGGGTAGTTATAAACTCTTCTAAAATGCTTTTTGAATTCACAAAAGAGACATGGCATGATATGAAGGTTATGCCTATGGTGGGTATGTATGTTGAATTTAGGTGCAATAATGACAATGTGATTACTGATTGTAGGGTATCTAAGTTTCAAGAATTTGGTGGAAATACTCTAATTAGTGAATATGATTTTTGGCATAATGATACTGATGAACAATTAGAAACGCTCCAAAGCAACATAAGAGCACAAATGGTGCAAAAGATATATAAGCAAACAAACTACGATAACATCACAACTATACCACTTACTATCAGGCTTGTAGATTCAATTAAGTGTTATTTTAAAGAAGAATTTTTAGCAATTTCATTTTTAAATGATTTGCATTTATCAGATGGTGAGTTTTTGTATGATTATTTTTATGTGAAAAAATTTGTTCCAAAGGCACTTGATAATTTATTAAACATAGATAAAACAATAAAAAAAGATGATTTTATGGAAGAGCTAAGTGTTGTTGCTAGACTTGAGACAGCATTTAGGGAGTTTGAGAGGAATCAAAACTTGAATGTCAAGTATATCTTTGAGCAGTTTTTTCTATCGCAACAATGTCATTTTCAGGCATTACTTGCAGCAATAGATAATGCTAGAGATTCAAAGGCATTTGCTACAAAAAGGATTGCTAGTATTAAAAGTGAAGTATCATTGCTAAATAGGCGTATTGAGAGTAAACTAAATGTAAGTGAAAGCAAGGCAAAAAAAGAAAAACTAGAATCTGAAATGAATCACCTGCTAAGTGAAGAGCAAAAGTTAGAGCATAAATTTACAACACTAATGTCATTAAAAGAGCAGTTTGAAAAGCATTATTTTGAAGAATTTCAAAGCTTGTTTGCAAAGACATATCAAAGGATTTATAAAAAGATAAAAAGCGGACTTGATATTTGCTTTAGCATTTTAGATGATAAAATTTATAGCAAAGCACTGCATTCTGTGTCTTTTGAAAAAATCTATTTTAAAAACCCAGAAAATGAAATGGTTCCAATTACAACATACTATATAGAACAATATTTAGATAGGCTAAATAAACATAAACTAAATGAATATGACAACTTGCTCTATCATCATATAAACAAGTTAAAAAAGCAACATAAGAGATATTATCTAATAGTTACTTCAGATGAAAAAGAAGCTATGGAAATGAAGCTAAAGATTCTTGCACAAAATAAGTTTAATTGTGTTAAGACTGCATATAAGCATACTATGTATTTTGCATATATGAGTGAGACAAAATTTGACAAGATATATGTTGATAAAAATAATATTTGGAAGGATATAAACTCCCTAATTAAAGAGGGCAGAATGCTAAAAACCAATGAAAAAACTCCATTTTTATTGATTGCAAAACAATCCAAAGAAAATCGCTTTGGGTTTGCAGATTGATAAATGTGATATAATTTGGGCTTTTTCGAGGATATAATGAAAACTACTAAAGATAATAAAAACGGATTTGAAATTTTTGGATTTAAAAAAAATATTTTAAGAGGTATTAAGGAAGCTGGGTTTAGTGAGCCAAGCCCAATACAACAAGAAGCAATACCTATAATACTAGATGGATTAGATGTAATAGCACAAGCACAAACAGGCACTGGTAAGACTGCTGCATTTGGACTTCCTCTTTTGCAAAAGATGAAAAACAATGGTGAAATTGAAGCATTAATTATAACTCCAACTAGAGAATTAGCTATGCAAATTAGCGATGAGATTTTTAGGCTTGGGAAGTTTAATAATGTAAAGACGGTCTCATTATATGGCGGACAACCAATAAAAAGACAAATAGAGCTTTTGGGCAAAAAACCACAAGTAGTAATTGCAACTCCCGGTAGGCTATTAGATCATTTGCGTAATGATAGATTAAAGAATTTTTGTCCTAGATTTGTTGTTTTGGATGAATCTGATGAAATGCTTGATATGGGATTTTTAGATGATATTGAAGAGATTTTTGAGTTTTTATCAAATGATAGGCAGACACTTTTGTTCTCTGCGACAATGCCAACGCCAATAAAGCACCTTGCACAGAAGATTTTGGATAATCCAAAGTTAATAAAAATAACGCCTGATAACACAACAAATACTGATATTTCTCAAAGGTATTACATAATTAATGAAAACGAGAGAGAAGAAGCTATTGTTAGGCTTATTGATAGTGAGATTCCAAATAAGGCAATAATTTTTACGCGAACTAAAAAAGAAGCAGATATTTTATGTGAAAGATTGCTTGATAGGGGTTATAACGCACTAGCATTGCATGGGGATATGGAGCAAAAAGATAGATTAAAATCCATAAAAAGTTTCAAAGAATCTAAAATTAATATCTTGGTTGCAACAGATATTGCAGCAAGGGGGCTTGATATTAGTGGGGTTAGCCATGTGTTTAACTTCCATATACCGCTAAACTCTGAAAGTTATGTGCATAGGATAGGTAGAACCGGCAGAGCTGGTAAAAAGGGGGTTGCAATCACTCTTGCTACTCCTTTAGAGTTTAAAGAAATAAGAAAGATAAAAGAAAGCACAAAGGCAAAAATAGAGCTATATGAGATTCCATGCATACAAGATGTTTTGCATAATAAAGAATCAAAAATGATAGAAAATATACTAAAACAAGATATAAGCGATGAATCTTTGCGACTTTATGAGCAACTTAGAGGCAATGTAGATATAGCACAATTAGTTTGCAAATTATTATCCATGATACTAAAAGAAAGCATAGTCATAGGACCAAATAAAATAGGTTATAAGAAAGAGGATTTAATAAGATTCAATAATGAGCTAGAATCCATAAAGAAAAAAAAGCAACCTAGAAGCAGAAATCATAGAGATAGAAAAGATACTAGAAACAAAAGGGATTCTGGGGGTAAAAACACAAAACAAACGGATAGCAAAAATCATAAAAGGAGAAAATGATGGATTTTCAACCATATCCTTTTGAAAAATTAAATGATTTAATAAAAGAGATTCCAAAAAAAGATGGCTTAATATCACTTGGCATTGGTGAGCCACAATTTGATACTCCAGAGTTTATCTGTAATGCTGTTTGTGAAGATGTAAAGTTATTTAATAAATACCCAAAAACTGCAGGTGAAGACTTTTTAAATAACGCCATTATCGAATATGTGAAAAATAGATTCAATATAGAGATTGCTAGAGATGAAATAGTCTCAACATTTGGCACTAGAGAAGTTTTGTTTAATTTGCCTCAATTTTTACTTTTTAATAAACAAAATCCTACAATAGCTCACCCAAATCCATTTTATCAGATATATGAGGGAGCTACTATTGCCTCTAAGGCAAATAGTATATATATGAATCTAACAAAAGAAAATGGGTATAAACCAACATTATCTAAAGAAGATATGGAGAAATGTGATGTTGTAATACTTAACTCTCCAAATAATCCAACTGGAATCTCTCTTAGCATAGATGAGTTACAAGAGTGGGTTGAAAATGCACTGACATATAACTTCGTGCTTATAAATGATGAGTGTTATAGTGATATATATTCTCTAAATCCACCATGCTCTATCCTTGAAGCAAGTATTAAGGCAAATAATAAAAGCTTCAAAAACATCTTAGCTATAAATTCTATCTCCAAAAGATCTAGTGCTCCTTCTTTAAGAAGTGGATTTGTAGCAGGAGATAGAGAAATACTACAAAAATATGCAAGATATAGAACATATGTTGGAGCAGCTTCTCCAAGCCCACTGCAAAGGGCGGCTTCACTTGCATGGCGTGATATAAAAAGTGTAGAAGAAAATAGGCAAAAATATAAAGAGAATCTGCAATTAGCAAGTGAGATTCTTAGCATTAGTGTGCCTAGTGAGACATTTTATGTTTGGCTTTATGTTGGTGATGATTTGCAATGGACTAAGGAGTTGTTATTAAGAGAGAATATATTAGTTTTACCGGGTAGCTTTCTATCTAGGTGTGATAATGGTATAAATCCGGGCAAAGGATATGTAAGATTGGCATTGGTTTATACGCAAGATATAATAAAAACTGCATTACATGGGATAAAAAAGTGTCTATAAAAAAGATTCATTTTATCGGTATAGGTGGTATTGGTATATCAGCACTTGCTAGATATATGCAAAGTAAGGGGATTAGCATTACTGGTTCTGATGTGAGCGAAGGGGTGATTACTAAGCAATTAAAAGAGGCTGGAATAATAGTTCAAATCCCGCATGATTCAAGCATTATAAATGACCAAGATTTAATAATACACTCAAGTATTATTAAAAGTGATAATGTGGAATTGCAAAAGGCTAGGGAAAAAAATATCAAAATAATGTCAAGAAAAGAATCTCTAAAATGGATACTAAAAGATACACAAGTATATGCAGTAGCAGGAGCACATGGGAAAAGCACGACAAGTGCAATACTATCTTCTATAATGCAACATGCAAACTCTCTAATAGGGGCTTTAAGCAAAGAGTTTGATTCAAATGTTAGAGTTGTGTGTGATGATAGGGCATGTGATAATGTTGTTGTTTTTGAAGCTGATGAATCTGATAAGAGTTTTTTAAACTGCAATCCATATTGTGCGATTGTAACAAACGCAGAACCAGAACATATGGAGACTTATGAGCATAATTTAGAGTTGTTTTATGGAGCTTATAGAGAGTTTTTGCTTCTAGCAAAAAAAAGAGTGATTAATGCAGAAGATAGTTTTTTGGGGAGTTTAGATATCCCATGTATAAAGCTATATCCAAGCAAAGATATAAGCGATGTTAGCTATATTTTGGATAATAATATCCCTAAGACCAAATTTAGATTAACACATAAAGATATAGATTATGGATATTTTGAATGCTATGGAATAGGAAAACATATAGCATTAGATGCGTCTTTAGCGATACTTAGTGTTGTGGATTGTATTGGGTTAGATGAGATTAGAGAAAATATAAAAAAGTTTGTAGGAATCAAAAAAAGATTCGATATTTTATGCAATAAATCTTGTGTGATTATTGATGATTATGCACATCACCCAACTGAAATTTCTACAACTATAAAGGCTTTAAAGATATATCAAAATTTAATAAAAGCAGATTCTTTATGCGGTATATGGCAGCCACATAAATATTCTAGGTTGTGCGATAATTTAGATTCTTTTGTTGAGTGTTTTTATGGGCTTGATAGACTAATTATTCTACCTGTGTATTGTGTGGGAGAAGAACGAAGAGAGATTGATTTTGAAAAGTTATTTGCAAAGTATAATCCTATTTTTGCTGACTATGTAAAGAGGGTTGGAGATAGCTTAGAGATATATAAAGATAATAAAAAGATTCTAGGTCTTAATAGCGGGATTATAGCTGGGTTTAATGCAGGAGATTTGACTTATCAGTTAAGAGGTGGAATTTGATGCATTATTGGCTAATTGTAATTTTAGTTGTATTGGTTATTTTGTTAATTGTGCAATTACTTGTTAGGTTTGAGATTCTAAGTGCTAATGCTAGGTTTGTTGTTGGTGGAGTGTTGTTGTTTGTTGCAATTTGTATTGGTATTTTTACTTCTATGCAAGATAAAAATGAAAGCTACATAAGGCAATTATCAGAAGTTTTCTTGCAAGGTAGAAATATCACATGCAAGTTAAATGGTGATAATATTGATGTTAATAATACGAAGTTTAATTTTGTAAGTGGCACACTTAGTGTGATAGGCAAGGAGGGGGAGTATTATAAAGTTAATATTCCTCTTAAGAATTGCCATAAAGAGTAAGTATGGAGTTAGTTAAAAAGCTTGATTTAGAAGAGTATATATCACTTTTTGAGACCTTTTTAGCACGAAAGAAGGATATAAAGCTAGAGGGTGATAGCAAGATTCACCTAAGCTACATAAAAGAGCTAGAAGACATAGACTTTACTTCGCCAAAAGAGGTTAAAAATTTAGATAAAGAATTGCAACTTTTGCGTAAATTTGGGCATTTGCACCTAGATGATATTTTTGAATTTGTAAAAATTATCAAATATTTTTTATATCTAAAGTCATTAAAGTCAATTTTAGATACCAAAAGCCTTTTAGATAAGTGGATTAGCGGGATTAATATCCCATCACCAATACTTGAGATTACAAAGACCTTTAAAGATAATGGCAAGATAAAAGAGGGTGTATATTTAGAGCTAGATTCTGTGTGTGAGAGCATAAGGATTATAAAAAGAGATATACAAAACATCTTAAGAGAATATCTGCAAAAGGAAAGTTTAATACCATATTTGGTTGATAGTCAGATACATTTGGTAGATGATGAGGACTGCCTATTACTTAGGGCTGGGTTTAATAATGTATTAAAAGGAAGCATAATTAATAGGTCTAAGTTTGGGTTTTTTTATGTTGTGCCAAGTCAGATTGCGTCCATGAGGGATAAATTAAGCACTCTTGCAAACAAAAAAGAAGAATTAATTTTTGAAATTGCTAGGGACATATCACAAACTTTTACTAAGAATCTATTGTTTTTGAAATTCATAAATAGGGAGTTTGATAGATTTGATAACTATCAAGCAAGGCTAAATTTTGCTAGGGTTAAAAATTTAGAATTCTTACTTACAAAAGATTCTAAGAATCTTAAAATATGTGAATTTAAACATCCGGCATTAAAAAATCCAAAGTCCATAAGCATTAATTTTAGTGGCGATATACTTATGATTACAGGTGTAAATGCAGGTGGTAAAACAATGCTACTAAAGTCTATTTTAAGTGTTGTGTTTTTGTCAAAATACCTAATTCCTATGCCTATTAATGCATCTAAATCAGCAATTGGTAATTTTAAATTTATCGATTTAATATTAGATGACCCACAAAGTAGCAAAAATGATATTTCCACATTTGCAGGACGAATGCTAGCATTTAGTGAGATTTTAAAGAAAACAGAAGGAATAATTGGAGTAGATGAAATAGAGTTAGGAACTGATAGTGATGAGGCAGCTTCGTTATTTCAGATTCTACTTGATAATTTAGCAAGTAAGGGAAATAAAATAATTCTAACAACTCATCATAAGCGTCTAGCTTCACTAATGGCTGGGGATAGTAGAGTGCAGTTATTAGCTACATTGTATGATGAAAGAAAAGAGATTCCAACTTATGAATTTTTAGATGGAACAATAGGCAAAAGCTATGCATTTGAGACTGCTATTAGATATGGCATACCAAAAATGCTAATAAATAAAGCAAGAGAGTTGCATGGAGCAGATAAAGAAAGATTAAATGAATTAATAGAAAACTCTGCCAAACTAGAAATGAAGCTACAAAATAAAATAAGAAATGAAAATTTAAAACTACAAGAGCTAGATAATAAGCTACAGAATCTAAAACACAAAGAAGAAGCATTGCAAAATGAATTTGAAGCTAAAAAGCGTGAGTTAGAGAGAATCTACAATAATGCAATTAATGAAGCCAAAGAAGCAGTCAAGCTAAAAAGCTCACAAGAGATTCATAGAAAATTAAATACAGCAAACAACATACTAAAAGCAATTAAAGAGCAAAAGGCTATAAAAAGTATAGAGGTAAAGGAATTTAAAATAGGAGATAGTGTAAAATACGGCAACTCTAAGGGGGTTATTTTGCAATTGCAAAAAAATGTAGCTTTGGTGCAAATGACCGATGGCATGAAGCTTAGAGTAGGGATTGATAAACTAAAGCATACTCAAATCCAACAGACAAAGCAAAGTAGCTTCAATGTAGAAACTCCAAAGAATGCAAATGTAATGCTTGATTTGCATGGTATGAGGGGAGAAGAAGCGCTTGAAGCGTTAGATGAGTTTATATCAAATAGTCTAATAGCAGGGTTTGATGAGGTTTTGGTATATCATGGAATTGGAACTGGTAGGCTTTCATCTTTGGTTAGGGATTTTTTGCAATCTCACCCAAAGGTGGTAGAGTTTGTAGATGCCCCACAGAAATCTGGTGGATTTGGCGCAAAAATCATAAAACTATAAAGGAAAAATATGAAAAAGTTTTTATTTTTATTAGGAATTATTGCTTCAATTTTTGTTATTAGTGGTTGTGATAAGCCAGATTATCAGCACCCAGCAAACAGAACTAGCAAGTAATGTTAAGAGGAGAATAAATAAAGTTTATCTATCTCCTCTGCGCTAAAGCCTGCTTTGATCCTTGCTTCTTTGTTTAGATGAGTGTTTGCTTTTGGGAGTTTGAAATTGTATTTGCTTAGAATTTCAATATATTTAGTTGGTCTTTCTTTTATTTGTATATGATTTATATCGCATAGATAGTTAAACCACACGCTACCCTTGCTTACATGACTTATTTCTTCGTTAAAAATTAGATACAAAACATCTAAAATTTCATTTTGTAATTTATGTTTGCTTTTTTGTATTTTTGTTGTTAGAAATGGATTTACATCTAAGCCGACAGCTTCCATGCCTCTAGGCACTAGGGCTATTCTATCTAGGTGGTTTTTGCAAATTTTTAATGCTTGAAATAAAGTATCATGCACTTTAAAATCTCCATATTTAAAACCTAGAGTTTCTAATAAACCATGCAATTTTTCATAATGAGTTACTTCCTCTTTTGCTACTTCTATCCAATCATAATAGTATTGTTTTGGCATGTTTCTAAAGCGATATGCACTATCTAGGGCTAAATCTATTGCAGAAAATTCTATATGCACTATTGAGTGCAATAAGTAAGCTAGATGAATATCTTGCTTTAAAATCTTTCCTTGTGGCACTTCCTTTGGGCTTACTACTTGGCAGAAGTTTGCAAATGTTGGCTTTAATAGTGGCAAAATCTCTGCTTCTTTATCTGTGTATAAATCTTCAAAATTTTTCCATATTTCTTTTACTAGGTTGCATTTTTCATCTGCAGTTTTTGCATTTAGTGCGTCATATAATTTACTAAAAATATCACACCTCGATTATTGATTGGATACCAATTATTATCATTTTTACCCCAATAGCCATTATGAAAATTAGGGCAATCCTTGATAGCACATGTAAGACTAGCTTTCCTAAAACCCTCTCTATAGTAGCAGCAAAATGAAATAATATAAACATAAACAAAAAACTAGCAATTACAGCATATAAAGTTGTCATAAGCCCACTTACTTCAATTAATATTATTATAGTCGATAGCGTTCCAGGACCTACAAGCATTGGGAATGCCATTGGCACTATTGACTGACTTAGTAGCTCTGATTTTGTTAGGTTTGTTTGTGCTTTAGAGTTGTGTCTTTGTGTAAATAATAGGCTTTTTAAACTTACTAATATCAAAAGTAATCCACCAGCGATTCGTAAGTCGTTTAAATCTACCTTGAATAAATACTTCATAATAAAAGGACCTATAAATATAAAAATAATCACAATTATAAATGAGGTAAAAAGAATATTTCTAAATAGATATTGTTTGACTTGAGATTCTAACTCTTCTGTCATGGATATAAACTGTGGGAGATTTCCAAAAGGATTCATAACAGAAAGAATAGTAACAGATGCTACTAATATTGCATATAGTTGCGATTCTATTGTGTCAAACATTTATTCAACTCTTTCTCTTATGAACACTGGGAATCTTGGGACATTATTTTTTGTTAGTCCATTGTATTTGTATGTGATTATGCTATTTATTTTTGGTGGATTTGCCCTGTCTTTTTTGCTTAGACCAGAACCTATGCTAAGTATTATTTCTGTATCCTTGATTATTGTTTTGCACACTAATGCACCAACTAATCCTTCATACTTTCCTTTACCTTCTTTATAACCTATAACTTGACATTCATTATCATAGTATGGCTTATATTTGTAGGCTATGTTTGGATTTTTATTTTCTCTTATTATTAGCCCTTCGCCACCATTTTTTACTATATTATCAAAATATGCTTCTAATTCATCTTCACTTGCTATTATATGTTGTGGGATTATTCTTATGTTTTCATTTGGATTTTCTTGTAAGTATTTGGTTAATAAGTCTAGTCTTTCTAAAAGTGTACAAGAATCGCAAATATTTGGTGCATCAAATACATTGTATGTAACTTCTCTCCAATCATCTATGCTTGATTTTGAGTTTCTAACAATACTCGATATTTGCTCAAAAGAATTTCTTTTTATCCATAATTCACCATCAAGCATAAATGGCGGAAAGTTTTTTGTCCATTCTTTTGGAGCTTTTATTTCATTGTTATTTCTAGTTAATAAGGAGGTGCCATTCCACACTCCTCTTATACCATCTAACTTTTCACTCATTAGATATTCTGTATTGCTGAAGCTTAGAGAATCTTTTTGATATATTTTAAATTCAATAGCATTTGCACTGATTAAAATAAAGCAAAATAAAAATATTACTCTTACTATAAAAGCCATTAGATTCCTTTAGATTCCTTGTTCTATCATTGCATTTGCTACTTTTCTAAAGCCTGCTATATTTGCACCTAAGACTAAGTTTGTAGGTTCTCCAAATTCTTTTGCAGTCTCACTTGCACTTATATATATATTTTTCATTATATTGTGTAATTTTGTATCTACTTCTTCAAAGCTCCATGAGGTCATTGAAGCATTTTGACTCATCTCCAATCCGCTTGTAGCTACACCACCAGCATTAGCAGCCTTGCCTGGACCATAGCATATTTTAGCATCTAAGAATTTATGCACAGCTTCTATGGTTGATGGCATATTAGCACCCTCGCTTACACATTTGCAACCATTTTTTATTAGAATCTCTGCGTCTTTTTTGTTGATTTCATTTTGAGTTGCACTAGGGAATGCAGCAAAGCAAGGTATGCTCCAAATTGGGTTTGAATCTTTTGGATAGTCATTTGCACTTGTGTATTTTGCACTCTTTTTTTCTTTAGCATAGGATTCTAGGCTTTCTCTTCTTACTTCTTTTATTTCCTTTAATAATGCTAGGTCAATACCGCTTTCATCATATATAAAGCCTTTTGAATCGCTAATTGTAACTGGCTTTGCACCTAGTTGTTGTAGTTTTTCTATTGTGTATATTGCTACATTTCCGCTACCTGATACTAGACATGTTTGACCTGCTAGAGAGCCAAAGTTGCTATTATTTAACATTTCTTGAGCGAAATACACACTACCATATCCTGTAGCCTCTGTCCTAACCAAGCTTCCGCCCCATAATAGGGATTTACCTGTCAAAACACCATCGAATCTGTTGGTTAGTTTTTTATATTGTCCAAACAAATATCCTATCTCTCTTCCTCCTACACCTATATCTCCTGCTGGAACATCGGTAGTAGCTCCTATGTGTCTATATAATTCATTCATAAAGCTTTGGCAAAATCTCATAATCTCTCTATCGCTTTTGCCTTTTGGGTCAAAGTCACTTCCACCTTTACCGCCTCCCATAGAAAGTCCTGTTAATGCGTTTTTGAAGATTTGCTCAAATCCTAAAAACTTAATGATACCCTCTGTAACACTAGGGTGGAATCTTAGACCTCCTTTATATGGTCCTAAGGCACTGCTAAATTCGATTCTATATCCTCTATTTACTTGAATCTCTCCATTATCATCTTCCCATGTTACTCTGAAGTTTATTTGTCTTTCTGGTATTACGATTCTTTCTAGTATCTTATGAGATTCGTATCTTTTGTCTTTTTGTAGTGCAGGTTGTATGGATTCTAATACTTCTTTTACTGCTTGGTGAAATTCTACTTGGTCTGGGTATAGGGATTCTACTTTTTGTATTATTTTTTGTGTATAGCTCATGTGTTCTCCTTTGTTGTTTTTAAAAGTTTTTGATTATATTAAACTTATCTTTATATAAACATAACACATTATTTGCATAACGCATATTTATTTAGCTAATATTTCAAAAATTAACATATCAATATCTTAGGAGTTTAATATGGCAGAAGAAGAACAAGAAAGTAAGGAATCTAAACTATCAGCATTAAAGCAGAACAAAATGATACTTTTTGTTATCATCGGTGTTGTTGTTTTGCTTTTGATAGTTCTTATTTTGGTAGCTGTATTGATATTTAGCGGTGGAAATGAAGAAGAAATGCAAGCACAAGCTACAGCTCCGACAGAACAATTACAAAGTGCGTCAAATAGAGGAAGTGCAGCAAATCCAAATAGCAGTTTGCTCAGTATTGGAACTATGTATCCTGTGGATCAATTTATAGTTAATCTAATGTCTTCTGGTGGTGGCAAAAGATATTTAAAAACTTCCATAGCATTGGAGCTTAGCGTCTCTGAAATGACTGCAGAGCTAGATACAAAGAGGGATATTATAAGAGATGTTTTAATTACAATTCTTAGCTCAAAAACTTTTGAAGAAGTGCAAACTAGCAAGGGCAAGCAAAAACTAAAAGAAGAGATCATAGAGAGATTAAACGAGTTTTTAGTTGATGGTAGAGTTGCTAATGTATTCTTTACAGAGTTTGTGGTGCAATAAGTTTTGAATATAGAAATTGGAATTGATTTAGTTTCAATAGAGAGAATGAGGGCATTTGTTGAAAAGTTTGGAGACAAAGGCAAGGCTAGATTCTTGAGTGATAGTGAAATGATAATGGCTAAAAGTCCGCAGAGTATAGCTGGGATTTGGGCTGCTAAAGAAGCAGTCTCAAAAGCCCTTAAATGCGGAATCTCAAAGGAATTAACATTTCGCGATATAGAAATCTTCAAATTAGATAGTGGAGCACCCAGTATAAGGCTAAGTAGTAGGGTGCAAGAGACTTTTAAAATACAATCTACCAGTTTATCTATAACGCATGATAGTGGCTTTGCTGTTGCTGCAGTAATTATTTTAAAAGAAGATTAAAATTTTGATATAATTGAAGCTTTTATTTTGAAGTTGATGCAAAGATATCCTATGAATACAACTATGGTTAGTGTTATGATAGCCACTTCATTGGTTATAGGACTAATAGGTCTTATAGCTTTTGTTTGGGGCTTGAAGAATGGGCAGTTTGATGATGAAAAGAAAATGATGCAAGGTGTGTTGTTTGATAGTGAAGATGATTTGCGTCATGTAGCTAGTAAAACTACAAAGAAAGGTAAAGATAAATGAAAGATATATATGAAGTTGCTATTATTGGTGGTGGTCCTGGTGGTATCGCGTCTGCGGTTGAATCTGTTGTCTTGGGAATCAAAGATGTTATTTTGTTTGAAAAGGGCGATGGACATTCTACTACTATTAGGAAGTTTTATAAGGATAGAAAAAGAGTTGATAAGGATTATAGGGGTCAAAAAATAGAACTTGATGGTAATATTTATTTTTGCGATGGAACAAAAGAGAGCACACTAGATTTGTTTGACAACATTATTAAAGATAACCATTTTGAGGCAAGATTCAACACAGAAGTAGAATCTATAACAAAAGATGGTGAAAATTTTGTCATACATACTACTGATAATTTGACCATTAAAGCTAAATTTATAATAATATCAATAGGTAAAATGGGGCAACCAAATAAGCCTTCATATCAATTGCCAAGCACTTTGCGCAAGATTATCAACTTCAATGCTAATGAAGTGCAAGAAGGAGAAAAGGTTTTAGTGGTTGGCGGTGGGAATTCTGCTGTTGAATATGCTTGTGTGTTAAGTGAAACAAATGAAGTAATTTTAAATTATAGAAAAACAGAATTTTCAAGAATTAATGATGTTAATAAGGAAAATTTGGATAGTTGTCTAAATAAACAATCAATTACACCTAAGTTTGGGGTTGATATACAATCATTAGAGGATAGTAATGGTAAGCCAAAAGTTAATTATACAGATGGCACAAGTGATACTTATGACAGAATTATCTATGCTATTGGCGGTATAGCTCCAATTGACTTTTTGAAGAAGTGTGGCTTAAAAATAGATTCTGATGGAATTCCTGTTGTAGATGAAAATCATGAAAGCTCTGTGAAAAATATATATATCGCAGGTGATATTTTGTATAAAAATGGTGGCTCCATTGCGGCGGCACTAAATCATGGTTTTAAGATTGTGCAAGACATTAAAGAGAGGCTAGATTCTTAGTTTAATGTTTATATTATATATATTTTGTTAAAATTAAGGTTATTTTAAAAATTAAGGATATTTGATGGCAAAGAGATGTTTTTTTAGCGGTAAGGGACCTATGGTAGGAAACAATGTAAGTCATGCAAACAATAAAACAAAAAAAAGATCATTACCTAATTTAAGAACTGTTAGAATTAAATTAGAAGATGGGACAACTACTAAAATTAAAATCGCTGCTTCTACTTTAAGAACTATGAAGAAACACTCATAAAAAACAAGAAAAAAAGTGTTTTTTGATAAGTTTAGAAAATTTATCCATTGGGATACTTCTCAAAAACCAGATATTGATTTATCTGGTATGCTATATGAACAATTAAAGCCTTTTAGACTTCCATTTATTTTATTATTTCTAGGAATATTACTTAGTACACTTGGTTATATGGTTGTTACAGACTATACTTTAATAGAAGCATTCTTTCAAAGTTCATACACATTTACAACCACTGGTTTTGGTGCTTTAAAAGAGGATCAATTTGATGCAATGGATGTATTTTATACAGCTATTGTTATGTTATCTGGTTCAGCTGTATTGAGCTTTTGTGTGATTGGTGTGATTGATATTTTAAATCGTGGAAAATTAGTTTTGGTAATAAAGGAGAGGAATATGATATATAAAATTGCAAGACTAAAGAATCATTTTGTAATTTGTTATCACAATGAATACTCTATACAACTAGCACAACAATTTAGAAAGGCACATATACCATTTGTGGTTGTTGATAACAATCCTGCACTAGAAGATATAGCTCTAAAATATAATTATCCATTTTTTATAAATGAAGATCCACATTCAGAAACCGCTATGTTAAAGTGCCATTTATCAAGTGCTAGAGGTGTTATAACCTTATCAAGTAATGTGGCTGATAATATAGCACAAGTTGCTTCTGTTAGGTTGTATGAAAAGGAGCTTGGTAGGAAGCCTTATTTTATAATAGGGAATGCAAATAATATAGAAGAAGAAGAGAAGTTAAAAAAGCTAGGTGCTGATTGTGTTGTATCCCCTTCAAGACTTTTTGCTCAAAGGGTAAATGCTATGGCTACAAACCCAGATATGGAAAATTTGCTTGAGCGTTTTGCATACCAAAAAGATACTCCTTTAGACTTGGAGGAAATAGCAATTCCAAGATATTCTTGGCTTGTGTTTAAAAAGCTAAAAGAAGCACATGTAAGAGAGATTACTCAAACTTCAGTTGTTGGAATCACGCAAAAAGATGGTAAGTTTATTTCAATGCCAAGTGAAGATACAATAATTACAAGTGGTAGTAAATTATTGGTTATAGGGACTTCTCAAGGTGTTAGGCTAACAAAGCAGTTAATATCTAAAAAAGACAAGCCAGAGGAGTTAAAATATGTTTAGTATATTTCCAATTGAAGGTGGAGTGTGTGCGGCTAATGGTTTCTTTGCAGATGGGATTAGTGCTGGGTTAAAGCCAAATTGTGAGGTTGATGTAGCTTTTATTTATTCTACAAGCATGTGTGAAGTTGAATGTTTATTTACAAAAAATAATTTTTATGCTGCACCAATAGCTCATTATAAAATGCAAGAAGAAAAGTTAAAAGATGACTTTAAGACAAATTTTGTGCTTATAAATTCCAAAAATGCAAATGCCTTAACTGGTGATGTTGGAATTATGAATATAGAATCTATCATGTCTAATTTGAGCAAAAGATTCACAGAAATTAAAAATCCATTAATGAGTTCTACTGGTGTAATAGGTGTCCAACTACCAGTAGAAAAAATATGCGAATCTTTAAGTAAGATAAATTTAAATAGTAAGAATAATGACAATGCAAAACATGCAATAATGACTACTGATAGATATCCAAAGAGTATCGCCTTTGAAGTTGTATTAGATGATAATAGAAGCTTTAAAATAGGGGCTATATGCAAGGGTGCGGGCATGATAAATCCATCTTTAGCTACTATGTTATGTTTTATTACAACAGATGCACTTGTGCCAAAGAATAATTTAAAAGAGATTCTGCAAAAAAATGCATATATGACATTTAATGCAATTAGCGTAGATGGCGATACTTCTACAAATGATACTATTATGCTTTTATCAAATGGACAAAGTGGAATCTATGATAAAGAGGCATTTTCTTTTGCTTTGTATAAGATTATGGAGTATTTGTCTTTAGAGGTTGTAAAAGATGGTGAGGGAGCTACTAGAGTAGTTGCATTTGAGGTGCTAGAAGCACATAGTGATGATGAGGCTATGGTTTGTGCTAAGGCTTTGAGTAATTCTTTGCTTGTTAAGACTGCTTTGTTTGGTTGTGATCCAAATTGGGGTAGGATTGCATCTACTATAGGTGCAAGTGGTGTAAAATGCGATGCTAAAAGACTTCAAATCTTCTTTGATAAAGTATGCGTTTATAAAGATGGTGAAATTTATTTTGATAGAGATAATGAAGAGAAGGCTGCAAAAGTCTTGCAAAAAGATTCATATAAAATTACTTGCAAACTTGGAACAGGGAATGGTAGCTTTACTGCTTATGGGTGTGATTTGGGGCATGAGTATGTAAAAATCAATGCCGATTATAGAAGTTAGATTCAGCCTATTTTGTTATAATCTAATCAACTTAAAAACAAAGGAGTTGTGATGTTACATGAATATAGAGATGAGATCAGTGTGTTAAAGCAAGAAAATGCACATTTTGCAAAAATTTTTGATGAGCATAATGAGCTAGATCAAAAGATTCAAAATATTTCAGAAGGCAGAGAACACGCTAGTGATGCAGAATTGGGTGAGTTAAAAAGAAAGAAGCTAGTGCTTAAAGATGAGGCTTATGCGATGATTATGGAGTATAAGAAAACTCACTAAAGAATATTAGCTCTTTTTAGAGCTTCTATTGAATCTTTATACCACTTTTTATACTTTTTTGATACTTTAACTTTTGTGTATATTATTTCTGGGTTTTCATATTCGTGGTTTGCTTTAATTAGAGCTATTAGATTTTCTATTTCTGTTTTTGATGTTTTAAAAATAAGCTTAATTTCATTAGCATTTTCTACCTTATCACCCCAAACATAGACACTTGCTACTTCGATTTTTTGTATGCATGCACTTAGTGCAGACTTAATAACGACAGATTCTAGTTTTTTTGCATTTTCTTTTGTTGTTGTGGTTGTTAGCGTGATTAGGCTTGGCATTTTTATTCCTTTTTTTCTTTTTCGATTCTTTTTTTCTTTTCTTCTAGTGCTTTTTTCTTCTCTTCTCTTCTCATATTTTCTAAGTTTAGCTGTCTTTCTTTTGAACGCCTAAATTTCTCCAAATACTCCTCCCTTTCTGTCGGGCTTTGGTATGTTATTGGACGCATAAATGATATAGCTAGCATAAGAACAAAAAATGCTATTGATATTTCTTGGTTTTCAGTTAGTTTATACCAAGCCATAGCAACAGCAAGAGATATAATTACCTTAAGTGCGATTACCAAATTTATTCCTTATAGCATTTGTGGTGTTATTTTATGTTTGTTAAATAAAAGAGATTCTTTGTTTGAATCTTTAAATAATGCAAGTATGACTTGCGGGATAAAAAGCACTGGTATATTCTCATCATCTCTATGTGTTGCTTTTTTTAATTCTAAAGCATGTGTATCAAATAGTTCAAAATTACCAATATTTACGCTCATTATAAAATCAATCCCACTATCTACCATTTCATAGTATATTTTAGACGCCATTTTATAGGCTAATTCTTCATTAGTGCTTAGTAAATAATCATAGCTTTCGCTAAAGAAAGGAAGTATCTTAAGTCCTGTGGTTAATTCAAGTTGTTCTAGTATTTTTAGCTCTTTTATCAAGCCTTCTAGCTCTCTATCGATGATGAATCCACATTTAAAGCCATTCCACCGACCAATATTAATTGAATCTATGTTTTGATTTAGTGCTTGTAGGATTATTTCTGGTATGAATTTGATTGTATTTTCAAGTGATATAACATCTATGCTTTGCTTGATTGATTGTTCTAAGTCTTCTTTAAAATCAGAATCTTCATATAATTTTTTAAACAATTTTATTATCTCGATTAAACTTTGACTATCATATATAATAAGCTTGTTTCCATCTTTGCTAACCTGTGTTAATAAACTTATCAAATTTATATAATAAGATTCATCTAATGACAATAATTTATTACCAAGTTGTATTGTTTTTATCTCATCTGTTTGTATATTTAGCTTTTTTGTTAGTTGTTGTAGAGTTTGAGTAAGTATTGATGAGCCATTTTTATAAAAATTATTTTGCAATAAGACTAAAGAATCCATAAAACCTCCTTTTAAATTAGTTTGTTAGTAATTTTGATTTGAAAGTTTGCAGTTCTTTAGTGCTATGTTCTTTTAGTATTAATTCTTGAAACTCATGTATATATTTATCAATTTTGGTATCACAAGGATATGTATATGTTTCTATGTTTTGTGCATTAAAGATTCCATTTGACATATTTGATACTATATTTAGTATTTCTTTGTTTCTATTTGTTTGATATAGTGAATATGCAATAGCAAAAAATACTTCTCCTAAATAGCTATCATACTCCAAGCTAAGCGGAGTGGCGTAGGCATATGGTATAAATGAAGCAATAAAATCTCTATCTTCACTTAAGCCATATTGTTCTAGTTTGGATATATTTTCTAAAAACGGCTCTTCATTTATTATTAAATCTTTTGTAACAAGTCTCTGATGTAGGGGATTTATAATGATTCTTTTTCCAAATTTTTTTATTAGCTCGTCTATTGTAATGCTAAAATCAAATACAACTACATCATAGATTTTAAATCCATATTCTTTGTATCCATAATCCCTTATTTTTAGCTTTATTAAGTTTAGTAAATCAAGCAGGTTTTGATTGTCTTGTATGCTTATTTGTAGCTTGGAGTAGTATGGTAGATAGTCTGTTTTTATATCGAATCTAAAGAGTTCCAAGTCTAGTTTTACTTCCATATGCTTCTCCGCTTAAAATGATTTAGTATATCTAAAAAATTATTTTTTAAACTTATGATTTTTTGGATTTGATAATATGGCTTTAATTGAGCTATTTATTCCATCATTTTCTGATTTTATTTCAGGCGCAAAACTTGCCATTATGTTTATAAAAAGGCATACATCAGAGCCATTATCTATATCATTTGGTAGTATTATTTGCACTATAGATTCAAGAGGTGTAGTTACAAAACTACCCAAGTTATCATCGCCAAACCCAGCTTCAAAATATAAATTGTTTGAATCTAACTCTAAACTTTCAAAAGTGTATCCAGCTAGAATAAAAAGAGTTAAGTCATTAAATGAATTCCGTATCGAATCTGGTAGCTGTGGTTCAAACTTCACGCAAGATATATTGCATACGATGGAGAAGTTTATTTTCTTATCCATTAGTGATTTTATAATTTCAAAGCAATGTTTCTTTATTAATGTTTGGAAATTTTTATTATGCATTATGCTTAACATGTTTTTCCTTTATTGATTATTGTCTTTAGCTCATCTAGCATGTCTTTTACTTCTTTTATTCCTATCTTCCAAAAGTCTCTATCTTCAATATCAAAGCCAAATATTTCTACCAACTCTTTTGGTGATTTACTTCCACCTAGACTTAAGAATCTTTCGTATTTTGGAATGAAATCATCTTTGTTTTGTTTATAAAGACCAAAAAGTGCCATAACAAGTAATTGCCCATAGCTATAAGCATAGCAATAAAATGGAGAGTGTATAAAATGAGGTATATAAGACCACCATAATTTATAATTATCACTTAGTTTTAGGCTATCTCCAAACATTTTTTGGTTTTCTTCTTGCCATATATTGCTTATTTCATCACTGCTTAGTTCGCCTTCTTTGTTGTGGATTCTTCTCTCAAAGTTTGTAAAGACATTTTGCCTAAAGAGTGTTGCAAATATATCTTCTAATTTACCTGCATAAAGAGATATTTTTTCATCATCGCTTATTTGGTTTTTTAATTTATCAAAAAGTAGCATTTCAGCAAATACAGATGCAGTCTCTGCGGTAGTTAGTGGAGTATCAGCATTTAGATATCCTACGCTATATGATAGCTTTTGATGAATCGTGTGTCCTAGCTCATGTGCCATTGTAAATATATCTCTTCTTTGGTTTGTGTGGTTTAGCATTAAGTATGGGTGTGCATTTGGAGTTGCTCCATGGCTAAATGCTCCTCCTCTTTTTCTATCTCTTGGGTGGCTATCTATCCAGCCATTTTCAAATGCTTCTTTTGCGATTTTGTAGAATTTATTTGAGAATCCTTGAAAAGTCTCAAGCACTAATGTTTTAGAGGTTATATAATCAAACTCTGTGTTATCTTTTGATGGGATTGGTGCGTATCTGTCGTAATCTTGCAAATTTTTTATTTTTAGTATTTTTGATTTTATTTTGTAATATTCTTCTACTATTTTTACATTTTCATTTATTGTATCAACCATGCAATCAACGCTTTTTTGAGTTGTTTGGTTGCTTATATGGCGAGAGTGCTCTAAAGATTCATAGCCTCTTAACTCTTTTGTAATCTTTAGGTCTTTTCTTATTGCATTTAGTATGTATGTTAGTAAGTCTATGTTGTCTTTTAATGTCTTGCTTAGTGAGATTGAAGCTTTTTTTCTTATTTTTCTATCTTCGCTATAAAGCAAACTTAGCACCTCTTCTTCGCTTAAGAGTTTGTTATCAAATTTAAATTTCAATTTACTAAAATGCTCATCAAATAGTCTGCTAAATAGTTCTGATCCAGCAGGACGGACTTTTAGTAATACCTTTTCTTCTAGCAAACTTAATTGAAATTTAGAATACTGCATAAGTAGTTCTAAATAATATGAATACTTTGGTGATGATTTTATTATTTCTTGCTTTTTTGTATCATCTAGTGAGTTAAATTCTAACTCAAAAAACAAAAGAGATTCTTGGGCTTTGTTGCATTCTAGCTCACATTGTGAATAAAATGCTCCATGTGAAGTATCAGATGCAAATAGCAAAAATGAATATGTCATTATTTGTGAAATTGCTTGATAATTTGCTTCGTATTTTTCAATTACACTTTGAAAGTCTTTGCTATTTATGTTTTGCAGTTTGCCCTTATATGTCTCTTCAAAATCCTTTGAATCTTGTATTGTTTGCTGCATTTGTGCTAATAGGGTTTTTTTATCTTTAAAAAGTGGCTTTAAATCCCAAACATCAACCTTGCTCATAATAATCCTTAATTATTAAATTTTATATTCTATTATAAAAATTCTAAATTTATTTTTCATTTTTTATAAATTTTATAGCTAGAGAATTTACACAATGTCGTGTGTTTGTCTCTGTAAATCCTTCACCGCGAAATACATGTCCTAAATGTCCTTTGCAGTTTGCACATATTATTTCCATTCTTATTTTATCGCTATCTAATGTTTCTATTATTGAATCTTTTATGCAAGATTCAAAGCTAGGCCAACCGCAATTTGAGTGAAACTTAGATTCTGAAGTAAATAATTTGCTATCACATCTTTTGCATACATAAATTCCATCTTCAAAAAAGTTCTCATATTCTCCGCTAAATGGTCTCTCTGTCCCTTTATTAATTATTATGTATTCTTCTTGCGGTGTTAACTTGTTGTATTGCATATAATCCTCACTTTTTGCTAACCTTACTTAACCATAGCCATAATATCCCAAAAATAACAAAAATAAAAATAGGCGCTATGTATGGATAAGCACTTAGCGTATCAACTAAATTTACTATAAATTCACCCAAGAAATATCCCAATAATCCAACGCTAATACCCCATATAATTGCTCCTATTGCATTGTATATGTTAAACTTTATAAAGCTATATTTTGTTAGTGCCACAGCAGCGGGGACTAGAGTTTTTATCCCATATATATATTTTTGTACAATTAGAATTATTGAGCCATATTTTTTCATTAATATATTTATGTAGGCTATTTTTCGTTTGTGCTTTTTTATGTAGCTCAGCATACTTTCTTTTTGGTATCTTGTTAGATAAAATAAAAGCAAATCTCCTAAAAAATTCGCAATTACTGCTACTATTATGCTTAGTGTCAGATCCATTTTTCCAGCCCAACTTAGCACACTTGCACCTATTAATGCTACAAATCCACCTCCAAGTGAGTATAAAAATAATATTACATATCCATATTTAATTATTAAATCAATTGTTTCTTGCATAATTTTTCCTCTTATTAAAATAATTATTATAAGGTATTTTTCTAAACATTTAGTAATACACTTTGTTTAAAAATAGCCCATTTGCTTGTGCTTTTAGTATGCTTTGTTGGCTTTTGTTTAAGAGAGCATCTTTTAGAGATTCTATACTTTTTGTGTTTTTATCAATTTCTAATAAATACCCAACCATAAGTCTAATTTGCGACCTTAAAAATCCATTGCTACAAAAATAAAAAATATAAAAATCTTTATATTTTAAGATTCTCGTTTTATACATAATTCTTGTTTGGTTTAACTCTCCGCTTCCACCTTTTTTCATAAAGCTAGAAAAATCATGAATCCCTTCTAAGAGCTTAATTGAATCTTTTAGTAGTTTTGGATTTTCTAGTTTGTGGTAGTGTGAAAAGTTAGCTAGAAATGGAGAATATTTAGTTGAGATAATATAGCAATATGATCGCTTCTTAGCACTATATCTAGCATGGAAGTTAGAATCTACTTTAAGCATCTTTTTTATTCTTACTTTTGGGTATAGCTTGTTGTTTAATATCTCTTTTAGGGATTCTAGGTTTTTATGAAAAGATGGGATATTAAGTGAGATTACTTGATAGTTTGCATGCACACCTTTATCTGTTCTGCCACTTGCTTGGAATTTATTAAAAATACCAACACTGTTTAGTTTTTCTTGAAGAAAATCATACACACCGCTTTTATCACTTTGTGATTGGAAGCCATTAAAATAGCTTCCATCATAGGATAAAATCATGGCTATGTTCATTTAGTAGAATCTGCCTATGGTTTTTTTGTATGCAATATATCCTGCTACAAACCAAGCAATAGGGAATAAAATCGTGCCAACTATTGGTAGGTAGTTTGATATTGCATATATAAAGCCATAAAAGATTCCTATAATTAGCATTATTTGAGCTGTTGTGTAGTTTTTTTGGTATCTTGGATTCTTAACCCCTAGCAATAAATAAAAATAAAGGCTAATTATTGGAGAAATTGACATAAGTATATAAAGGCTTAGATTTCTTAGCCTTTTTTTTTGCTCCTCTTGTTTACTAAATGCTATATTCCAATATTCAAATATGCTTAAATTCTCATTGTTATTAGAATTTATATTGTTTCGCAAGATTAGTTTGTCAAATGTTATTTTTTCTACTTCATTGTTTGATAAACGATATATCATGCCATCTCTTAGTAATGCTTCTAAGTTTGATTGGTTATTGTATAAATGTGCATCATGTGCCAAAATCAAGCCCCCTTCTTTGCTAAAGGACAACAAAACTATGTCTTTATATTTACCAATATCATCGCCACTACTTTTTACATATACTAGCCATTCTCCAATTCTTTGTCCAAATTCACCTGATTTTAGATTTAAACTAATGCTACTTTTTCTTGAATCAATAAAGCTTCTATATGCCTTATCGCTAAGAGGAGTTAAGATTAAGGATAAAATAAGAAGCGAAAAACTTGCAAGAAATGCTATGGGGGCAAATATTCTAACTATGTGTTGTGGATTTAGCCCTAGTGAGAATAATACAGGTAGTTCATAGTCATAGCACAGCTTTGAGAGTGATAATGTGGAGGCTATAAAAAATGTAATTGGTATGACAAAAAACACCATAAGAGGCATGGTGTAAAAATATAAAGCAAAAAGCTCAAAAAAACTTATCTTCACAACAAATGTAACACTTGAGATTCTAATAAATACTATAACAGAGGCAATAAAAAATAACACTAAAAATATAGGAAAAAATATTTGTGCGAAATTTTGAAAAATGTAGTTTTTTACCCTCAAAACAAGAATCCTAAATTAATTTGAAAAGCGTATTTTACAAAAAATACACTAAAGAATCCCAAAAATAAAAATGGCACAAATGGGATTATTTGTTTTTTATAAAAAATCATAAACAATAACGCATACAATGCACTAATAAATATACATATCATGGCATGCAATGTATCAAAACTAGCTCCTATTGTGCCAAAGATTATAATATCTCCTTCGCCTAAGACTTCCTTTTTTAAGATGCTTTCTAAAAATATTTTTAGAAAGCTTATAAAACCCATAAATAGCAATGAATTAATAATACAATCGTATAAGGACTGATATTGCGTTGCTATGGCCAAGAAAAACACAAGAAAATTTAATACACTTGGAATCTCTAGTAAAATACAATCAATAAATGCCAAACAATAAAAAAATAAGAATAATAAAAAATATAAAAGCCCAAATACTCCGAAGAAATAATAGAGCATTACGCACAATATTCCAGCTAATAGTTCATGGATAAAATAATAAAAAGGAACTTTATACCCACAAGCACATCTGTTGTGAGTGAAATAAGATATTAGAGGAATCTTGGCTAGGAGCTTTAGTGGTGTTTTGCAATTATTGCAATAAGAATTTGGAATTATTATTGATAGGTTTTTTGGGATTCTATAAATTAGCAAGTTTAAAAATGAGCCAAAAGAAATTCCAAGCAAAAATATTAAAATATACACAAGATACCTTATATTATTTATTTTGCTAGAATTTTAGCTAAATTATTATCTTGGAGATTCATGGGAGATTTAGCAGTTTTTGGCGGGAGCTTTGATCCACCACATATAGCACATATAGAGATAGTAAGGAGTGCTATAAAGAACTTAGATATTTCAAAACTTTTGCTCATACCTACATATCTTAATCCTTTTAAGGAATCCTTTTTATTCTCACCACAGCAGAGGTTTGATTGGCTTGTTAGGATTTTTAGAGATGAATCTTTAGTTGAGGTTTTGGATTATGAAATATGCAACAATAAGCCAACGCCAACAATAGACACAATTAGCTTTATAGAGCAAAAATATAATCCACAAAAGATATATTTACTGCTTGGAGATGATAATTTAGAGACTTTAGAGAGATGGTATAGATATGAATCTCTAAAAGAAAAAGTCGAATTTGTTATAATTCCTAGAAATAAAAATGTCTTAAATTATAACAGATTACCTTTTGTGCGTATAAATATTAGTTCTACGCAAATTAAAGAAGCATTAAAGGAAAAAGATAGAGAGATTTTGAGGTATTTGCCAAAAGAGATTTTAAGTGATATAGAGAGGTTGTATGAATAGAGTAGAAATAGTAGAAAAAATAAAGAATTTATTAGATGAAAAAAAGGCAGAAAATGTAGAGGTTTTTGATTTAAAGGATACTGATTATTTTGTGGATTATGTCGTTTTATCCACGGCTTTAGTTGATAAACATGCACTTGCCTTGCTTGATTATTTAAAACAAGAGTTAAAGCCTATGGGTGAGAGTTTTTTTAATATTGATGATGAAAATGCAGATTGGATTGTTGCAGATTTAGGCGACATTATTGTTCATATATTTACAGAAAATCAAAGAAAAAAGTTTAATTTAGAGGAATTTTTAATTAAATTGCAAAATAAAGAGTTATATTAAAATACTTTCAATGATAACTCTTGTATTTTATATATTGTTTAAATTATTGTTTTTCTTTTAATATTTTTTCTATTTTTTTGTCTGTTTTATATTGCCCTAAAGCATATATAGCCCATATAACAGCTGGCAACCAACCTATTAGCGTTATTTGTAAAAATAAGCAGATAATTCCAGCAATAGGACGCCCTATGGTAAAAAATCCAAGCCAAGGCAACAAAATACTAATAACAAGTCTCATGTGATTTTCCTTAATTATTAAAATATGTTTTATATTCTATAATCGAATATTATAAATGTCAAGTAAGTTGTTTGGTAAAATCAAATTTCTTCTAATCTTATTAGATCTTCAAAGTTTTCTCTTTTTCGTATTAGCTTTATTTCTCCATTTTTTACTGCTATTTCAGCACATCTTCCTCTAGTGTTGTAATTGCTTGACATGCTAAAGCCATATGCACCCGCACTTAAGATTGCTAGTATATCCCCATGTTCTAACTTTGGCAATAGCACATTTTTTGCTAGATAGTCGCCACTTTCACACACAGGACCTACTACATCAGTCGCACTTGTTTCTTCTAAATCTTTTAGTGCTACTACTTTATGATAAGCATTGTATAAGCTTGGTCGTATTAGATCATTCATAGCACCATCTACAATGGTAAATCTTTTATTTGAGTTATTTTTTTCATATAAAACTTGTGTTAGAAACACTCCGCTATTGCCAACTATGTACCTACCAGGCTCGCATATTATTGTTACATCTAAGCCCCTTATTGAATCTAGTATCGCTTGGGCATAGTCGTATGGATTAATAGTTTCTTCATCATTATATGTAATTCCTAGCCCACCACCTATATCAAAGAATTTTATGTCAATTTTTAATGCTATTAGACTATGCGTCAGAGAAGCTATTTTTCTAGCAGATTCTTCTATTGGTTGGAGTTTTGTTAGTTGGCTTCCTATATGGAAGTGTATGCCAATTGGTTCCAAACTTTGTGAGTTTTTGGAGTGTATATACATGGCTTTTGCATCTTCAATGCTAACACCAAATTTATTTTCTTGTAGTCCAGTTGATATATATGGGTGAGTTTGTGGATCTATGTTTGGATTTACTCTAATTGAGATTCTTGCAGTTTTGTTTAGTTGTTTTGCTATTAATTCTATTCTTAGTAGCTCTTCAAAACTCTCTACATTTATAAATAAGATTCCTAAGTTTATTGCCTCTTGTATCTCTAAATCTTGTTTGCCAACACCACTATATATTATTTTATAACTTGGAATTCCAGCTTTTAGTGCTCTTTTTATCTCTCCAAGCGATACACAATCAGCACCACTCTCTAAAGAATGTAAATGTTTTAAAATATTCAAATTTGAGTTTGCCTTTAATGCATAGCATATTAGATTTTTTCTACCACCAAATGCTTCTTTTAGTTCGTTGTATCGTTTTGTTATCCTGTCTAAGTCATATACAAAAAGTGGAGTTTTGAATTGCTTTATTGCTTCTTTTAAAATCTGTGGTTCTAAGTTTCCATTTAATCTTGGTAGATTTTTTGCATTTGTATTTTTCATTTATCCTCCTAATTTTGTATTTTTGCTAATTGATAATACTAGTCCTATCATCACGCAACTAGCAAGCATAGAGCTTCCGCCATAGCTAAGAAATGGCACAGCAATACCTTTTATTGGGATTAGCCCTGATATACCAAAGGCATTAATCAAAAAAGAAAATCCTAAAATAACTCCAACGCCAGAGCAAAAAAGGTAATGTATTGTATTTTGACATCTATTTGCTATTTTTAAGATTCTAAAAATTAATCCCAAAAATATCAAACTTATACAAAAAAGTCCAAAGAATCCTATCTCTTCTGTGATACCTGCTAAAATCACATCAGTATGCACTTCACTTAAGAATCCTAGTTTTATAAGTCCATTTCCAATCCCCTCACCAAAGAAACCACCATGTGATATCGCATTTAGAGAATGTTGTATTTGATATGGTTCTGGTAGATTTTCAACCCTTAGCGAATCTGCTATGCTTTGTGGGAAAAATGACAAAATAATGTCTTGAGCACCAGCCCACCATGCTTTAATCCTCATAATTCTATGTGTGCTTGTAATAATGACTACTATAAAAAGCATAAAAGATAGTGATAATAAATACAAAAACAGCTTAAAAGAAGACCCAGCAAACATCATCATAATAGCTAAAGTTGTCCCAAGAAGCACTATTTGTCCTAAGTCATTTTGTAAAATTGCTATTAAATATACTGCTATTAGAAATACAAACACATAAGGAAGGAATGTTAAGAACTCTTCTTTTATATCTTTTTGTTCTTCAAGTGAAAATTTACGCGAGAAACTCCAAGCTAGAAAAACCACGAATCCTATTTTAAAGAACTCAACAGGGGCAAGTGAGAAAAATGGCAATCTAATCCATCTTTTTGCCCCACCGGCACTTGTGGCTAGACTTTCTGGTAAAAAGTGCATAATAAACATCAAAAAGATTCCGCCAAAAAATAATATAAATCCAAATTTGAGCAAGAATCTTTGTGGATTACTTTTTGCAATTAGTAGCATTATAAAAATCCCTAAAAGACCAGAGATTAGTTGTCGTATCATAAAGTGAAACTCGCTATACCCATAATATAACACTGCAAAGCTAGATAGTGAATATGAAAAAATAATGCTAATTGTAATTAATGCAACGCTAAAGAAAAATAGCGGTTTATCTGCCATTATTAACCTTTTAATTTGTAGTGCCTTAAGGGCTTTAGGGCTGAATTTTATCAAATTTTTTGGCTATAATCACCAAAATTTTTAATTTGAAAAGGGAAAAGTATGCTAAAGATTGGTAATAAAGCTAGTGTGTTTGGTGGGACTATGATTATTGCTGGGACTGCTATTGGGGCTGGTATGTTGGCTCTACCTACAATATCAGCTGGTATGTGGCTTTGGTGGTCTTTAGGTCTTTTGTTTGTAACTTGGATTTTGATGTTGTTTTCTTCTCAAGCAATTTTGGAGGTAAATTTAAAATATGAACCCGGTGCAAGTTTTCATACCATAGTTAAAGATAACTTAGGCAAATTTTGGAATTTGGTAAATGGTCTTAGCGTAGCATTTGTTCTTTATATTTTGCTTTATGCTTATGTTAGTGGCGGTGGGTCTATGGTGGTGCATACTACTTCTTCTATTTTTGGATATGAGCCTCCTAAGTTTATCTCTGGGCTTTTGTTTGTTTTATTATTGACTGCTTGTGTGTGGTGGAGCACATATGTGGTTGATAGAATCTCTGCTGTGCTTATAGGCGGTATGGTTTTGACGTTTGTCTTTGCTATGAGTGGAATGATAGGGGAGATTAGACTTCCTTTGCTTTTAGATTCTAGTAATGATAGTGGAGGGTATGGAATCTTTGTTTTTGTAGCATTATCTACATACCTTACTTCATTTTGTTTTCATGCTTCAGTGCCAAGTTTGGTGAAATATTTTGGCAAGGATTTAAAGTCTATAAATAAATGTCTCGTGTATGGGACATTTATCGCACTTGTATCATATATTGTATGGATTATTGCATGTGATGGGAATATATTAAGAGATGATTTTAAAGAAGTTATTGCAAATGGTGGAAATGTAAGCAACCTAATAAGTGTTGCTAGTAGTGGTTTGAATGGTGTTTTTTTAATAAGAATGCTTGAATCTTTTGCATTTTTAGCAGTAGCTACTTCATTTTTGGGTGCTGGACTTGGGCTTTTTGATTATATGGCTGATTTGTGTGGTTTTGATGATAGTAGGCTAGGGAGGACTAAGACTATGCTTGTTACATTTTTACCTCCTATTATAGCTGGTATGATATATCCTGATGGGTTTTTATTAGCAATTGGGTGGGCTGGACTTGCTGCTACTATATGGTCTGTTATCATTCCTGCTTTATTGCTTAAGGCATCTCGTGCTAGAGATTCTAAGCAAGAGCGTGTTTTGCCGGGTGGGTCTTTTAGTATATACTTTTTATTATTTTTTGGTATTGTAGTTGGCATGTGTCATATATTGTTTGTATTTGAATTGTTGCCTATGTATAAGTAATGAAAGAATTATTATCTTTATTTAACTATATACAGAAATTTGTTGTTGATAATTTTCATTCTTGTGAAATATTATTTGAATGCATACTATTAAAACAAAATAATGAATTGTTTAATGAAATTTTAGATTCAAAAGATAAGGAGATTTTAGAATCTTTTTATCTGTATATAAATAGTTTAGGTATTAAATCTAGAAGGTTGCCAGAGGGGCTAAACTGGAAAAAAATACTAAAAAGTCTTGCAAAAAATGATATAAGCATCAAAGAGATTGAAAGTTTTGTTGAATCTTTGGTATTGAAGAAAACTATTTTAAAGCTACATAATTATGCTACTCCGCTTGAGATAAGCAAGATTGCAAATGGTATTTTAAATATTAAAAGAGATGATGTAATTTATAACCCAACTTGTGGCTTTGGAACTTGGCTCTTATCTTTAGGTGATAAAGAATGCAAAGTGTATGCAAATGACATAAATCCAACTTTAATTAATATTGCCAGAATGCTCTCACATTTTGCGGGTATAAAGGTAAATTTTAGCGTGTCTGATATATTTTTAGACTCAAGTAATAATAAAGAATATGATAAGATATTTTGTCATCCTCCTATTTTAAAGTCACTAAATCTCCCCCATAATGATAAAGGTCTAACTATTTTTGGTAAGCATATAAAAACAATGCCAGAGTTACCATTTTTGGCCCATTGTTTGAAGCATTTAAAAACAAAGGCAGTTTTTATAGTTAGAGATGTAACATTATTAAATAAAAAATTTATAACTTATCTAACTAAAAATCATCTCTTAGAATGTGTCATTAGCCTTCCTAAAAATATTTTTCCTGCAAATAATGCAGAGTTTTCTTTGATGGTATTATCAAAGGATAATAAAAAGGTGTTTTTTATAAATGCACAAAATTACTTTATAAAAGATGGTAAATACAACAAAATAATAAGAGAGCATGATATTTTGGATTTATATCTTTCCAAGCAAGATAAAGAAGATTCAATCTTAGTTGATTATAACTCTTTGGAGAGTGATTTATCTGTTAGTGCTTATTTAAAAAGAACAAATAATGTAGATTGTATCAAACTTAAAGAATGTCTAACTATGTGCTTTAGAGGGCAGAGGTTTGAAGATAGAAATGGCAAGAATCTAATATCTTGTTATGAACTTGGAGTTAATTCTTTTGCAGAGTATGGCTTTACAGAAGAGTTGCGTGAGCATACATTAAAAGATAGTGTAATTTTAAAATATGCACTAAGAGAGCATGATATATGCTTAAGTATGCGTGGTGTCTCTCCAAAAATTGCAATAATAGGTTTTAGCGATAAGCCAATAGTGGCTAATACTGGTATTTTGGTTTTGAGGGCTAAGAGTAGTGAGATTGCCATTTGTTTGTATTTATATTTTCTATCAAATACAGGTTATAGTGAGTTGTGCGAACTTTATGCAAAAAATAATGGAAGAATTACAGATAAAATAATCTTAAATTTAGAGATACCAAAAGATGTCTTAAAGGGTGATTTAAATAAGTTTCAAATGATATGTGAAGAGTATAAGCAAATTAAAATCCA
This sequence comes from Helicobacter sp. WB40, assembly GCF_027859275.1. Taxonomy (NCBI): domain Bacteria; kingdom Pseudomonadati; phylum Campylobacterota; class Epsilonproteobacteria; order Campylobacterales; family Helicobacteraceae; genus Helicobacter; species Helicobacter sp. WB40. The sequence continues at coordinate 74,399 of NZ_JAQHXS010000001.1, forward strand.
TAAAAATAATATATTAGAGATTCTGAGTTAAGAATCTCTAACCTAAAATAGCACTTGCAATTATTGAGCCTATCAATGCTACAATGTATGCTGTAATGCATGTAAATAAGAATAAATATACTATATATTTAAATCCACCGGCTTCTCTGCCAAAGACAACCGTTGCTGCAAGGCATGGATTGTAGATCATTACAAACAATATATATCCTATTGCGATTTTAAGTGGGATTGTTTCTTTTATTGTCTGCATTAGCCCATCGCTTGTCTCATCAACTTCACCACCTAGAGAATAAAGCACTCCCATAGTAGATATAACAACTTCTTTTGCTGCTAATCCGCTAACTAAAGCCACACTCATCTTCCAATCAAAATCAAGTGGTCTAAATATAGGTTCAATAATTTTTCCTGCTTGACCAAGATAACTATTTTCTATTAATTGCTCTTGTAATTCGAATTCTAAGGATTCTTTATCTTCTTCATTTGCTAATTCTATCTTTGAAGCATATTGTGCTTGCAATTCTTCTTGTATCGGAAATGTGCTAGCAAACCAAATTAGAATTGAAGCTGCAAAAATAAATGTTCCTGCTTTTTTTAGATACATCTTTGCCTTTGAATACACAGAAAACCATACTAAATTCCAATTTGGGATTCTGTATTTTGGCATTTCCATAACAAATGGTTCATCATCTCCTTTGAAAGCTGTCATTCTTAGAATCTTTGCCATTATTAATCCTAAGATAGCACCAAGAATGTATATGCCAAATAGCCAGTTTCCTGCTACATCAGCAGGGAAAAATGCACCAACAAAAAGCACATATACAGGCAATCTAGCACCACAACTCATAAAGTTGATTATAAATAATGTAAGTAATCTATCTTTTTTATTTTTTAGCGTTCTAGTAGCCATAAACGCAGGCACAGAACAACCAAAACCAGAGACTAAAGGTATGAAGCTCTTGCCGTGTAATCCAAATCTATGAAAGAAGCCATCTAATAAAAATGCCACACGGGACATATAGCCAGTAGTTTCAAGCAATGATATACCAAAGAATAATATAACTATATTTGGTAAAAATAAAATAACTGCTCCAACACCAGCAACAACGCCATCTGCTAATAGTGAGGCTAATAATTCGCTTTGTATATTTTCTTTTATAAAATCACTAGTTACACTAATGCAAGATTCAATAAAGTCCATAGGTGCAGCACCTAGTGTAAATGTGAGCTGAAATAAAACCCACATAAAAAATAAAAATATAGGAATCCCTATGTATTTGTTGATTAGTATTTTGTCTATCTTTTTTGTATAGCTTTCTTGTTCTGTGTTTTTGTAAGTTGTTGTCTCAGTTATTATTCCACTTACAAAGGCATGTAAATCAACTATGAAAATATCTTCTATATTTTTTGTGTCATATGACTTATATAGATTCTGTGTGGATTCTTGCAAAATAGGTAACAATTCTATCCATATCGGCTTTTCTTTTATTAGACTATAAGTATCTTCATCTTGCTTTAGTAGGAGTATTGATAGTTCCCTGTTTGTTAGGTTTAGCTCTTTTATTGAGCTATCATTTTTTTCGTTTAAAAACTCTGTGATTTTTATTATTTCTTTTTCTATGCTATCGCTATAGTTTCTTTTGTTTTGGTATTTTTCTTGTGTATGTGTTTGTATTATTAGCTCTAACAAATTATCTAGATTTTCTTTTGTTTTTGCAGATATAGCTACTACATTTACTCCAAGCAATTCTTTCATTGAATCTATTTTTATGTTAATGCCTTCATTTTGTGCTTCATCTGACATGTTTAATGCTAGAATCATTTTCTTTTGTGTTTCTAAAACTTGTCCGCTTAGGAGTAGATTTCTTTCTAAGTTTGTTGAATCTGCTACATTTACTATTACATCATAATCGCCACTTAACACAAATTCTCTAGTGATTTTCTCCTCTGGCGAGTATCCATATAAAGAATAAGTTCCCGGAAGATCTATTATTTTTATTTCATAATCTTTATATGTTGTAAATGCTTCTGCTTTTTGTATTGTTACACCGGGGAAGTTACCAACTTTCATGCTTGATTTACAAAGTGCATTTATAAGTAGGCTTTTGCCTACATTTGGTTGTCCTATTAGTGCTACTTTTATTGTTTTATCCATTTACTTTCTCCACTTCTATTCTTTTTGCCTCTTCAGATCTTAATATAATGCAACCTTTATCAAGTTCCACTAGTATTGTTGAACCCTTAAGTGAAGATTCGATTTTCTTTATTTTTTTAGATTTTAAAAATCCAAAACTAAAGAATCTATCTTTTAGTTGTCTATCTACATTTAGTGCAGTGATTATCGCAGTATCACCATTTTGTAGCATATCAATTGTCATGCCCAAACCTCCATTTGAAAATTGATATATTGTATTCCTTTAAACTTAAAAGCAATATTAAAATTTATTCTCATTTTGATGTTTCATATCGAATCTCTTATTTTGGTATGATTTTAAAAAATATTCTCAAGGTAAAAACATGGAGCTACAAAATAGTATCAATTGCTTCAATGAAGCAAAACAAGTTATAGCAGGAGGTGTAAATTCACCTGTTAGAGCTTTTAAGAGCGTTAATTCTACGCCACCTTTTATAAGGGAAGGCAAGGGGACATATTTAATAGATGAAGATGGAAACAAATATATAGACTTTGTGCAAAGTTGGGGACCGCTTATTTTTGGGCATTGTGATAGTGATATAGAATCATGCGTGATTGAGAGTGCTAAGAGAGGGTTTTCCTTTGGTGCTCCAACTACTTTAGAGACAGATTTGGCAAAAGAAATAATTTCAGTTTATGATGGTGTTGACAAGATAAGATTCGTATCAAGTGGCACAGAGGCGACAATGAGTGCCATTAGACTTGCTAGGGCTTATACTTCTAGAGATGATATTATTAAGTTTGAGGGTTGTTATCATGGGCATAGTGATTGTTTGCTTGTAAAGGGTGGAAGCGGAATGGCTACCTTTGGTGCTCCTAGCTCTCCTGGCGTTCCAAATGACATAACAAAGCATACTTTAGTTGCAAAATACAATGATATAGATAGTGTCAAATCATGTATAGAATTTAGTAAAAAAAATAGTAATGGTGTAGCATGTGTGATTATTGAGCCAATAGCTGGAAATATGGGGCTTGTGCCTTCTAAGATAGAGTTTTTAAAGTCTTTAGAATCTATTTGTAAGAGTGAGGGGATTTTGCTTATTTTAGATGAGGTTATGAGCGGATTTAGAGCCTCTTTTAGCGGTTCACAGAAGTTTTATGGTATTGTGCCTGACTTAGTAACTTTTGGAAAAGTAATTGGTGGAGGTATGCCTGTTGGTGCATTTGGGGGGAGTGATGATATATTTTCTCTTCTTTCACCAAATGGTGGTGTGTATCAAGCAGGGACACTAAGTGGGAATCCTCTTGCTATGTCTGCTGGACTTGTCATGATTAGGAAGCTAAAAGAATCCCCAAAAATATACGAACGCTTAGAAGCTTTAGCGATAAGATTAACAAATGGACTAAGTGATATTTGTAAGGCTCATAATATCTCATTGCAAACTTGTGTTAGAGGAAGCATGTTTGGATTTTTCTTTAATACACATGAAGTTACAGATTTTGATACTGCTTTAAAGAGTGATGTAGATATGTTTTCTAAATTCCATAATGGAATGCTAAATAAAGGCGTGTATTTTGCTCCTTCGCAATTTGAAGCTGGGTTTATTAATGCTTGTATGAATGAAGAAATTATTGATAGCGTTTTAGAGAGAGCTAGAGAAGTAGTATTGGAGATAAAATCTAATGGACAATAAAGACATAGAATCTAAAGAAACCCCAAAGTATAAAGACGCTATTTTGGCATATTCTCACGCAACTCTTGGTATTTCTATGGTGATTGCGGTGTTAATTGGTGTTGGTATTGGATATTTTCTTGAGAATCTATTTGGATATAGATGGCTATTTTGGCTTGGGGTTGTATGGGGTGTGTGTGCTGCTATTTTAAATGTTTATAAAGCATATAAACAACAACAAAAAGAATTAAGCGAATTAGCAAAAGATCCAAAATATAGCTATAAGCAAGATTTAAAAACAGGGGAATAGTTGCTTGGAGTTTATTGTTAATTTTATATTTGGTTTTTTTAGTTTTTGTTTTATTGTGCTTGTTGTGTTTTTTGTCCAAGCAAATAGTATTAAGAAAATACTTAATAATGCAAATAAAGAAGAGCTTGAATCTCTGCAGAATATCTATGTTGATAAATATGAAGATAAAGAAGAAGATGAGATTAATGTTAATAAAAAATGGAATGAAGATATAGGAAAGGTAAGTGTAGAGATTCCTAAAAAGTCTAAGTTTTTTAGTAGTATTAATTTATCGTCTATTAAAAATGGATTTAAGATATTTTTTATTCCGCTTAGAATCTTGGCATATATTTTATTTGTTGTTGGATTTTTTATCTTGCTTAGGAATGATTATTTAAATCTGGTTGGATTATTTAGCGGGGTGCTTGTGGCTAATGTTTTTGTAGTTTTTGTATTGGCTCTAAAGAATAGAGCCAATTAGATTATAGCCTTGATTCATATCGTCTTAGCATATATAAGCGTTTTAGCATTTTCTTTCTAGCACTTATTTTTTGCTTTTTTCGCTTTTCAGTCATAGGTTCAAAGAATCTTCTAGCTCTGCTTTCAGTAACAACCAAATTTCTATCTGTTTGCTTTTTGAACTTTCTATAAGCATCATCAAAAGATTCATTTTCTCTAGTCTTAATACCAGGCATAAAATCACCACCTTTTTTAAAAATTAAGCTTTGATTCTAGCGTAAAAACATGAAAATTTAATTAAAAGTATAATTTGTTATAATTTTAAATTAAAAATAGTTTGGAAAAGGTTAAGATGACAGGGTATCTAATAGGCTTGGATACTAAACTTCACAAAGGGCTGATAGAACAAGCATACAATAAGCGAAAATTTGCTTTTAGTTTAGATGTTTGGCAAGGAGATTTTAGGGATATTGTGCCAAATTTAGAAGTAGAATTTGAGCTATCTGATAAAAAGGAGGTAACTCTAGTAAAGCCTAAAACAACTGAAGCAACAGACTATATAATAAGACAAACAAAGAGTATTAGAGATTGCATTTATGATTTTTTTGGTGGTGTTGAAAACTTGATGCAAACATACAAAAAAGACATAAATTCCGGTAAGAATCTTGATTTTTTAAGGATAAAGAGATTCTTGCTTACTGCTTATAATGATTTATTTGAGCTTGATAGCACTATTTCTAATACTGCACTTACTACATTAAAATCAGAGCTTGTAAAACTAGATAGAGAATATGAATCTTTTGCTAAAAAATCATCTCACCCACCACAATATTCTTATGAAAAGATATTTTTAGCAAAACAAATAGAATATGTAAAAAATGAAGAAGCAATCTCATCTACTAAAAGTATTATCGCAAGTGGAAGTGTGCAACAAGCTTCAATGGCATCGACTTTAAAAAATATGGAAGAACAATTTGCAGCAAGGAGAGATAATGGTAGTGCAGGATATTTACATGCACAGATGAATCTTAAGCACTTCAGAAAGCGTTATGTTGATTTACTACATTACTTGCAACAACAAAAAGAAAAGCTAGAAAAAATTACACAAGCTGGAAAGGATTTTGAAGAAAAATATTTTGATGAGTTTCTTAGAAGCTATGTTCCACTAATTGCTGAACTTAAATCTGATTTTATAAAGCTATTAAATTCTAAGGCTTATGATTTGGATGCTTTATTGTGGCAGAGAGCTAAGAAGAGTTTGAGTGTTAGGAGATTCTTTATTGAAGCAGGAATTACAGGCACTTATAGCTCAAAGACATTTTTAAAATACTTCTTAAGAAGTCTTGATGAAAGTAAGATTCGACATGAAACAAAAGAACTTTTTGAATTATTGAAGTATTTAGAGACATTTTCTAAGAAAAATATATTGTTAATCCAACAAGACCAAGATGATAGTAAAAGATACATGGAGTATTTGGAGCATTTTGACAAGGACTTAAATGTAGTATCTTCAAATAATCCTAAAAGCAGTCTTTCTCTTTTGAAGTCTAATAATTTCAATATAATCGTAATGGAGTGGGAAGTAAATGGTATGAAGGCTACGAATTATGTTCAATTATATACCAAATTACAGAAGCTTGAAGGTAGAGAAGTTGCGTTTTTTTGCGTTATGGTGCCAAGTAAACTATCTGATAAAGAAATGCAAGAGGCAAAAGAGTGTGGCGTGCAATACTTTATACCAAACAACAACATAGATCAGTTTATAGACATGATGAGAATGATTTTGTAAAATATGATAAAAGGTTAAAATTTTGCTACAATTATGGTTTATGTTGCGTTATAACTTTGTGTTTGGAGTGCTGTGAAATATGACTTTTAATAGGCTATTAGATGAGATTCATAATTATGAGGTTGGCAAACCAATAGAATTGGTTGTCAGAGAATTTGGAATTGAGCCTAGTAGCATAATAAAATTAGCTTCAAATGAAAATCCACTAGGTCCAAGCCAGTTAGCACTTAATGCAGTAAAGGAATCCATAAGTAATCTTAACCTATATCCTGATGACTCTGCATATGATTTAAAATTAGCCCTATCACAACACTATCAAATATCTGCAAATAATCTAATTTTAGGCTCTGGTAGCGATCAAATAATCGAGTTTTGTATGCATGTAAAATCATATCCTAACTCAAAAGCATTAATGGCTAAGACTACCTTTGCTATGTATGAGATATATGCTAAGACTTTTGGTGTTGAGACTATACGCACAAGTAGTGATTTTCATAACTTAGATGAGTTTTATAGTGAGTATCAAAGGCATAAGCCAAGCATGATATTCCTATGCACTCCAAATAATCCGCTAGGAGAATGCTTAAACAAAGAAGATGTATTTAGATTCTTAGATAGGATAGATAGCGATACTTTAGTTGTGATAGATGGTGCTTATCAAGAATATGCTTTATATTTTGATGACAAAAAAGGCATAAACCCTAAAGAGTTAATAGAAAAATATTCTAATGTAATATATTTAGGGACATTTTCTAAGGTTTATGCACTAGCTGGTTTAAGAATTGGATATGGAATTGCAAGAGATGAAATAATTAATGCTTTAAACAAAGTTAGGCCACCATTTAATATAAATAGTCTTGCATTAGTTGCAGCAAAGGAATCTTTACAAGATAAGATATATTTGGATAAGAGTTTGCAACTAGTAAAAGAACAAATGCCACTTTATTGTGAGTTTGCAAAAAGTCATAATATAAAATATTTGCCTTCTTTTGCTAATTTTATAACTTTTATACTAGATGATATGGCTGATAGCTCAAAAGTATGTAAGTATCTCTTAGAGCAGGGTATAATTATAAGAGATTTAAAATCATACAATTTAAATGCTATTAGAATAACAATAGGTACTAAGTCTCAAAATGAGAGATTCTTTGAAGTTTTTAGCAGATTTTTAGAGCAATTATAGGGATAGAATTTGGATTTAAAAGCATTATTTGAACAAATTAGAGCTTTATATAAGAGGCTAAATAAAAAGCAAAAAATAGTAATTTTAGCTACGATAGTTGCGATAGTTGGCTTTATTTCAGCACTTATTATTTGGAATTCAAGCAATAATAAAGCTGGTGTGTTATATCCCGGATATGCGGTGTTGTTTGAAGGTGTCATGCCAGAAGATGGAGCACTTATAATTCAGCAACTGCAACAAGATAAGATTCCATACAAGATACCAAAAGATAATACAATTTTAATTCCTCAAGAGTTTGTTTATGAGCAAAGAATGAAACTTGCTAGTAATGGAATACCAAAAAGTAGCAAGATAGGATTTGAAATCTTTGATACAAAGGATTTTGGTGCTACTGATTTTGACCAAAAAATAAAATATTTAAGAGCCATAGAAGGCGAGTTAGCTAGAACTATTGAGAGTTTATCACCGATTCAAAAAGCAACAGTGCATTTAGCGCAACCAGAAAAAACCGTGTTTGTAAGTCAGCAAACGCCACCTACTGCTTCTGTTGTATTGGTATTTAAACCTGCACAGACACTAACTCCAAAACAAATTTCTGGTATTAAAAACATCGTCTCATCTGCTGTTCCGAATTTAACTATTGAAAATGTAGAAGTGGTAAATGAAAGAGGTGAGCCTTTAAGTGAGCTTGACGAGCTTGGCGGAGCTAGAGAGTTAGCAGCAGCACAACTTAGATATAAGACAAATTTTGAAAGCTCTTTAGAAGAAAAGATAGTAAATATATTAGCACCTATTACAGGTGGTGTTGAGGGCGTTGTAGCAAAGGTAACAGCAGAATTTGACTTCGCACAAAAACAAAGCACACAAGAATATTATGACCCAAACAATGTAGTAAGAAGTGAGCAAAATTTAGAAGAAAAAAGAGAGGGCTTTAGACCAAAAGAAATAGGCGGTGTGCCCGGAGTTGTGAGCAATATAGGACCTGTTCAAGGTTTAGATGATGATAATACAAAAGAAAAATACGAAAAATCTCAAACAACAACAAATTATGAAATAAGTAAAACAATTTCGAATATAAAAGGAGAGTTTGCGACAATTAGGAGATTATCAGCTGCAGTTGTAGTTGATGGAAAATATCAAAAGCAACTAGATGAACAAGGTGTTGAAAAATTAGAATATACAGCACTAAGTGAAGGTGAAATGGAGCAAATCACGGCTCTAGTTAGACAAGCAATAGGCTACAATCAACAAAGAGGCGATGAAGTATCAGTTAGTAATTTTCAGCTAAATGGTCAACTATCTGGCTTTAAAGCTAGAACTCCTTTGGAGAGATTCTTAGATGCTACCCAAGCGTTACTAGCACCATTTATGCCACTTCTTAAGTATGCTATTGTTGGGCTTATATTATTCTTCTTCTATAAGAAAGTTATTGTTCCATTTAGTGAGAGAATGCTTGAGGCAAGGGCTGATGAGGAAGAAGAAATTGAATCTCTTCTAAAAATCGATGAAGATGAAGAAGAAAATAGCGATAGATTAAATGAAATGAGGCGAAGAATCGAGGATCAATTAGGCTTTGGTGCTGGTTCTAATGAAGATGAGATAAAATACAATGTATTGTTAGAAAAAATCAAGGAGTTAGCTACTGAAAAACCTGCAGAACTAGCTAATTTGTTCCAAACTTTAGTTCATGATGAGCTAGGACTTGATATTAATAAAGGAGGGAAGAACTAATGCCATCGATTTCTCTTAGTCCAAGACAACAGGCACAATATGATGAATTATCAATGTCTGAAAAGATAGCTATATTGCTAGTTCAGCTGGGTGATGAAATAACTGGTGAAATTTTTTCTCACCTAGATTTGGATTCAATTACTGAAATTTCAAAATATATAGCACAAAATTCTGGTGTAGATAAGATAATAGCAGCTGCTATTTTAGAGGAGTTTTATGCTATTTTTCAATCAAATCAATACATCTCAACTGGTGGTTTTGAGTATGCAAAAGAGTTGTTGTATAGGACACTTGGACCTGAAGCAGCTAAAAAGGTGCTTGATAAACTTGCAAAATCTATGCAAAGTTCTCAAAACTTTGCCTATCTATCTCGTGTGCGTCCACAACAGCTATCAGATTTCATTATTCATGAGCATCCTCAAACAATAGCCTTGATACTAGCACACATGGACCCTACAAATGCAGCTGAAACGCTAAATTTTTTCTCTGATGATTTAAGGGCTGAAATTGCGATTCGTATGGCAAACTTGGGAGATATTTCTCCAAATGTAGTAAAAAGAGTATCAACGGTGCTAGAAAATAAGCTTGAATCTCTTACTAGCTATAAAGTTGAAGTTGGTGGTACAAGAGCGGTTGCAGAAGTGTTTAATAGGCTTGGGCAAAAGGCGGCTAAGGCAACTATTGCTTATATCGAACAAATAGATGATCAACTTGCAGCTGCAATTAAAGAGATGATGTTTACATTTGAAGATATTGAAAAGCTTGATAATAACGCTATTAGAGAGATTCTAAAGATTGTAGATAAAAAAGATTTGTTATTAGCCTTAAAGGCTTCTCCAGAGGAGCTAAAGCAAAAATTTATGTCAAATATGTCTCAAAGGGCTAGTGAGCAATTTTTGGAGGAAATGCAATTTTTGGGTGCTGTAAAGGTTAAAGAAGTAGAAGCGGCACAAAGAAGAATTGTTGAGAGTGTGCAATCTCTCTCTGAACAGGGAGTGATTCAAATTGGCGAACAAGAGGATACCATTGAATAATATTAACGAACATGAAAATATAATCACTGAAGCCCACAAGTCAAGGCATGATATAAAAAAATATAGCTTTAGAAATATGGATATGACAAAAAAGCAAAAAGATGATGATAAACAACAGATGTCTATACAACAGGCAATGCCTATTGCAGAACCTCAAAGTGTAGAGGAAAATATACCTCAAGCACAAGAGATTCAAGAAAATACACAAGAAGTAGTTGATGTGCCATCTTTAAAGCTATTTGAAGCTGAAGTTGTAGATAAGATTTTACAAAAAAGTGATATCTTAGCAGAATCTTTACAAAAATTACAAGAGCAATTTAATAGGCAAGAGCAAGAAATAGGACAAAGAGTAAATGAGGCAAGAGAGGAAGCTAGGCTAAAGGCTTTTGAAGAAGGATATCAAAAGGCTAAAATGGAGTTAGAAGCACAGATAAATAGTCAAAAAGAGTTATACTCCCTAAGCATACAAAGAATAGATGAAAATATTGCAAATTCAAAAAATCACATAATGAATTTAGAGAAGGAACTAAGCTCAATAGCGCTAGATATAGCAAGAGAAGTAATAACCACTGAAGTAAGTGCAAATAGTGCAAAAATAGCTGCTTCTCTTGCTAGGACATTATTGGAAAATGTAGCACAAAATGCACAAGTTACACTAAAGGTATTTCCAGGAGATTTGGAGGATTTAAAGGAAGGCTTGAAAGATTTAAATAATATTGTTTTGGAATCAGATCAAGCAATAGCAAAGGGAGGTGTTGTTATTTTAAGTAATGAAGGCAATATTGATGGTGATTTGTATTTACGGTTTGAAACATTGAAAAAATCAATATTAGACAACAAGGGTTAGTTATGCCTTTATCACAACATTACATAGAGTTGTTAAAACAAAACAAATATAGTGATGATGATTATGTAGAGTTAGACAAGTTAGCAGATGAGATAAGAGGCAGAATATTAGAAGTTGTGTCTAAAAATGGTGGTCATTTAAGTTCGACTTTGGGTGCTGTTGAGATTATAATTGCTATGCATTGTGTCTTTGATAATCCAAATGATCCTTTTATTTTTGATGTTAGCCATCAAGCTTATGCTCATAAGCTTCTAACTGGACGATGGGATAGCTTCTCTACACTTAGAAAAATTGGTGGAATTAGTGGATTTACAAAGCCAGATGAAAGCGAGTGCGATTACTTCATAGCAGGACATAGTTCTACTTCTATTTCACTTGGAGTTGGTGTATCAAAGGCTATTTATTTAAATCATCAAAGAAGAATCCCAGTTGCATTAATAGGTGATGGAGCAATGAGTGCTGGGTTGGTATATGAAGCACTAAATGAGCTTGGAGAGAGGAAATATCCTTTTGTTATCATTTTAAATGATAATGAAATGAGTATAGCAAAGCCTATAGGCGCTATTAGCAAATATTTATCACAGGCGATTGCCAGCAAGTTTTCTCAGAATCTAAAAGGAAAGATTGCAAACATAATAAACAATATGCCAAATGCAACATATCTAGCAAAGAGATTTGAAGAATCTATAAAGCTAATTACTCCGGGTATGCTTTTTGAAGAGTTTGGTTTAGAATATATAGGTCCTATTTGCGGACATAATTTAAAAGACTTGATTTATTCTTTAAAATTAGCAAAAGAACTAAAAAAACCAGTCGTTGTCCATGTGCAAACCTTAAAAGGCAAGGGCTATTCATATGCTGAAGGGCATTTGGAGAATTGGCATGGAGTAGGAGCGTTTGATATAAAAACTGGTAAGTCTTCAAGCTCTAAAAACTCTATTAAAAGTCCTACAGAAGTATTTTCAGAGACACTTTTACAATTGGCAAAAGAAGATTCTAAGATAGTTGGAATGACAGCGGCAATGCCTAGTGGGACGGGCTTGGATTTATTAATAGATGAGTTGCCAGATAGATTTTGGGATGTGGCAATAGCGGAACAGCATGCAGTAACACAAGCAAGTGCATTGGCAAAAGAGGGATATAAGCCATTTGTGGCTATTTATTCGACATTTTTGCAAAGAGGGTTTGATCAGATAATACATGATGTTGGCATTATGAATACTTCTGTTAAATTTGCAATTGATAGAGCAGGTATTGTAGGAGAAGATGGGGAGACGCATCAAGGGGTATTTGATATAGCATATTTAAAGATGATACCGAATTTTACGATATTTGCACCTAGAGATAATGAGACATTAAAAGAGGCAATTTATTTTGCAAATAATTTTGATAAATCTCCATGTGCATTTCGTTATCCTAGAAAGTCTTTTAAACTTAAAGATGAGATTCCATCAAGCAAGTTTATATATGGTGAGTTAGAAATTTTGCAAGAAGGAGGTGAAGTTTTATTAATAGGTTATGGAAATGGCGTTGGAAGTGCGTATTTTTGTGCTAAAAAATTAGAAGAAAAGTTAAAGTGCGGTGTTGTTGATTTAAGATTCTTAAAGCCATTGCCTGAAGAATCTCTAAAAGCATTAGCGCTTAAATATAAAAGATGGTATGTCTTTAGCGAAAACAATGTAATTGGTGGGGTTGCAGAGAGTTTGTGTAGTTTTGTTAATTTTAATAATTTAGATGTAAAAATAGCGTCTTTTGAATATGAAGATAAGTTCATACCACATGGTAAAACAGAAGAAATCGAAATAAGCTTAAAGAGAGATATAGAGACAATAACAGAAAAAATACTAAATGAGGTTTTATGAAAAATATAATTTCAATATTATTGTTAGTTTGCAGTTTGCAAAATATTTCTTATGCTAATTTGAGCGAACTAGAAGAATTTGAAGAAGAGTATATACAGGCTGTAAATGACCCATTGGAGAATTATAATCGTTTTATGAGTGATGTTAATTGGCAATTATATGATTATGTATTTTCTCCCATGCTAGATGTTTATAATACAGTGGTTCCTTTGGGATTTAGAATGGGCGTGTATAATTTTTTTAATAATTTATTTTCTCCTTTAAATATCCTAACGAATCTTCTATCTTTTAGAATGGAAGAAACTTATAATGAGGTTGGTAGATTTGCTTTAAATAGCACGGTTGGAATCTTTGGTGTATTTGACATTGCTACTAGTAATGGTTTGTATGCTAATAAATCTGACTTTGGTGTATTGTTTGGTAGATATGGATTTGGTTCTGGCTTTTATTTGGTGTTGCCAATTTTAGGACCTAGCAATTTAAGAGATTCTATTGCTATGCCTTTAGATTCTTTAATCTATCCTATAAATTATTTAGACCCATTTTATTTATCTGTTGGCGTTAGGGCACTAAAGGAGATAAATTATTTTGTTGTAAATAAGCCTAGATTTGATGAATTTAGAAAAGATTCTAGTGATAGTTATTTGCTTATTAGAGATTCTTATGAACAATACAGAGATGAATTAATTAGGAGATAATATGAAAAAAGTATTTGTGATTTTGTGCTGTGCTTTGCTTTGTGTTAATTTATATGCACTTCCGCTTGATAGCATAGAAAGTGAGATGAAAGCTAGAATTGATAAAAGTATGAAAATAGTAAAAACAAACAAAGATAGCAAGATTATGGCCGATGAGATATTTGCATTATTTGATTTTATGTTTGATTATGAGCTTATGGCAAAGTTGTCTTTGTCTAAAGAGTATAATAACTTAGATAATCGACAAAAGGAGATGTTTGTATCTTATTATAAGAAAAGTTTGCAACAAAATTTCGCTTCTAAATTAGAGCTATATAAGGATAATACAATCGAGGTTGTAGGTGGTGAACAAATAAAGGAGAATCGCTATAATCTAACTGCTTCTATCGTTATTGATGGAGCACTAAGCTATATAATTTTTAAGTTTTATCCAAAGAATAATGATTGGCTGATTTATGATGTAGATATTATTGGTATTAGTGTTGTGCAGACTTATCGTTCGCAGTTTGCTGATATACTAAAAAGTAGCGGTATAGATGGTGTTTTTGATAGATTAAAAAGTGGTGAGCTATTTGCAGAAGAATAATTTTTTATCTTTAATATTTTCTGGTGTTATTAATCATTATAGACTGACACTTCTTTTGTGTTTGTCTATTTTTTTATTCTTTTTATTTTTTGCTTTTAGAATCTCTATTGATGCAAGTTCAGAAAGCTTAGTATATGATGATAATCAAAATTACAAAACCTATGAAAATATAGTTCAAAATTATCAAGGTAGTGATTTTTTGCTTCTTGCTTATACCCCTAAGAGCGGAGATGTGTTTAGCAAAGATTCAATTGCATTTATAGAGGAGCTCTTGCAAAAAATTTCCAAACTAGATGCGGTGCAATCAACGCTAAGCATAGCAAATGCACCACTTCTAAAGAGTATTAAAGATTTTTCTTTACAAGATAATATAAAGGCTAATGCAAATATTCTATCTCCACAAATAGACATAAATCTTGCTAAAGAAGAAATTTTAAATAATCCATTTTTTAAAGAAAATATAATTTCAGAAGATTCAAAAACTGCTGGAATTGTCGTTTTTTTGAAAAGTGGATTTGATTATAGCCACACAATAGATGAGATAAAGAAAATAAAAAATAGCTATAAAGATGAGATGTATATAGGTGGTGTGCCTTTAATAGTTGATGATATTGTTTATTATATTAAGTCTGATTTATTGGTTTATACTTTATTGCTTGGTTTGATTTTAGCAGTTGTTATGTGGTTATTTTTTAGGAATCTTAGCTTTGTTATTTTATCTATTGTTGTGTGTATTTTTACACTTGTTATAAGCAGTGGAATCTTTGCACTTTTAGGATATAAAATAACAATAGTCTCATCAAATTATATATCTATTTTATTTGTTGTTAATATATCTTTGATAATACATCTAATAGTCTCTTATTTAGAAAATATAAAAAAATACAAAAATGCAGATAAAAAACGACTAATTTTAATTACTGCATTGCAGAAAACCACTCCTAGTTTTTATGCTATTGCCACTACTATGATAGGTTTTTTAGGGCTTATGTTTGCAAATATTATGCCAATAGTGCATTTAGGTGTAGTTATGGCAATTGGTGTTTTAGTTGCACTTATTTTTACTTTTGTTATTTTTATGTCATTTATGATGCTTGTTAGGATTCCTAGAGAAGTTGAGTTTGTCTCACTTGGTCTTAGAATCTTAGAGTTTAGTTCAAATATTGCGATAAACAATAAGCTTAGAATCTATTTTGTTGCATTTTTATGTGTTGTATTTAGTGTTTATGGCATTAGGTATTTGAGTGTTGAAAATAGCTTTATTAATTATTTTAAAAGTGGTAGTGAGATCAAAGAGGGGCTACTTGTAATTGATGAAAACCTAGGAGGTACAATACCTCTTGAAGTTATAGTGAAATTTGCAACAAACGAAACAAAAGATAGCATTAATGATGAGTTTGAAAGTGAATTTGAAGAGTTGGCAAAAGAGGATAAGTATTTCTTTAGCGAAGAAAAACTAAGGATAGCAAAAAAGATTCACGAGTATTTTTTAGAGAATGAATATGCTGGGTCTATACTTAGTTTGCATAGTGTCTCACTATTATTAGAGGAATTAGGCTTAAAGCCAGATGGATTTACCTTTTCGTTTCTTTATGATAATTTAGATGAATCTTTAAAATCGCAACTCTTCTATCCTTATGCAAATATACAACAAGATGAGTTGAGATTTGTAGTTAGAATCCTTGATTCTTCATCTAGCTTAAAGAGAGATGAGTTTATAAAACAAGTAAAGCTAGAACTAGCAAATATTTTAGAGAGTGAAAATGTAAGCTTTGAAGTAAATGGACTTATGGTTTTGTATAATGATTTATTACAGAGTTTAATTAGCTCACAAGTTGATACTTTATTATTTGTTATGCTTATTATTTTTGTGCTTTTTGTGCTTGTGTTTAGAAGTTTTAAACTTGCAATTATTGCATTTGTGGCAAATATGATTCCGCTATGTGTTGTATTTGGGATTTTGGGTATTAGCGGTATTAGTCTTGATATTATGACTGCTACTATTGCTGCTATATCTCTTGGAATGGGTGTAGATCATGCAATACACTATATTCATAGATACAAAGAAGAAATTAAGACAAACTCAAAAGAGACTGCAATAAGAAGCTCACATAAATCAATAGGAAATGCCATGTATTACACTGCTGTTGTAATTATAATTGGATTTCTAACTATGACTAGTAGTAGTTTTGTGCCTACGATTTATTTTGGGATTATTACAAGTGCAGTTATGATTTTAATGCTTATTTCATCGCTTATTTTATTACCTAGAATGCTACTTATAAAGTAGTTATTTTCCAAGACAAAAATCGCTAAAAATGCTATCCAATACTTCACTATACTCGTATGGTTTTGTTATTTTAGCGATTTCTTTTATAGCTGTATTTATATGAAAGCTAAATAATTCTAACTCCCCAAACAAAAATGGTTCTTTGCTATTTTTGATTGCTTCTATGCAGTTATTTATTGCATGATATTGATATTCTGAACTAAGAATTAGAGATTCTATATTGTCGCTTTTATTTAGGTGGTTTTCTAAAGAATTCTTAAAATCAGATAATGGAGAATCTTCATTTGTGGCGTTTATATCTTTTAGAGATATTTTAAATGGAGAAAACTCTTTTATTATATCAATGTCAAACTTGCTTTGTAAATCATTTTTGTTTAGAATTACAAATGCTTCTTTATTTGCTTCCTTTAGTATGTTTATTATTTCTGTATCATCTTTAGTTAGCTCTTTGCTTATATCAAATATTGCTATTAATATATCGCTTTCTTGTGCTTTTTTTAGAGATCTTTTTATGCCTTCTTGCTCTATTAGGTCTTTACTATCTCTTATTCCTGCAGTATCAATCAATAACAAGCTATGCCCTCTAAATATGAATTCAGCCTCTATACTATCTCTTGTTGTTCCTGCTATTTCACTTGTGATTGCTCTATCTTCGTTTAATAATGTGTTTAAAAGAGTGCTTTTTCCTACATTTGGTTTGCCTATTATGCATATTTTATGACCTTTTATTGTTGCTTGTTTATGCTTTGAGTAATCAATTAGGTTTTGTAGTTTTTGTTCGATATTTTCTAGCTTTGTAACCATGCTATTTATTAGGTCGTTTGGTAAATCTTCATCGCTATAATCTATAAAAACTTCACTATGTGCTAATAGTTCTATTAGATTCTGCCTTAAAGAATGGCAAAAATCACGCATTTCCCCGCTTAGATGTCGCATTAGCATATTATGACTTTGTTTATTTTTGCTTTCTATTAATTTAGCTATTGCTTGTGCTTGGCTTAGATCGATTCTGCCTCCTAGAAATGCTCTTTTTGTGAATTCTCCAGCATTTGCAATTCTTGCACCATGCTTTATACATTCACTTAATATACTTTTTGCAATAAAATAACCACCATGACACTGAATTTCTACTACATCTTCCGTTGTATAGCTATTAGGTGCTCTAAAATATATAGCTATGCATTCATCTAGCAAACTTCCATCTGCAAAATATATCTTGATTAGCTTTGCTTCTTTGTGATTTATATTAATCTGCTTTTGTGCTAGTTTATCTAGTATGTCTCTAGAAGCTTTTCCGCTTAGTCTTATTATATTTATTGAGCTTTTACCATAAGTAGTAGCCGGAGCTACTATGGTGTCATTGGTTGTAGAAGTCATTTATAATTATGTATCTTTCGCCATTATTATTTAGTCTAAATGATATGTATTTGTTTGGAAATTCATCCCTTAGTTGCTTTAATGCAATATATGCCAAAACTCCATCTAATGGCTTAGTTTGGGCTTTACCATGTAGTTTGATTGTTTCTATTGTTGGTAGCAGATAGTTTGCTATCATTTCTTCTTGATTTTTTAGAAACTCAGCAATTTCAAGCCTTACCATTAAGTCGTATTTATGGTTTATCCAATTAAAAATCATATATGAAATAGCCTTATATCTATATCCTTCCTTGCCTATTAATAATGCAGAATCTTCACCATCTAGCTTTATATATAGAGTATTATCATCATATGGTTCAACTAATATATAACTAATACTATATGGCAAATATGATAGTAGTTCTTCTAGTTCTTGTTTTACTTGTTGAGATATTGTATTTAGGTCTTTTGTTGTTTGTGTGCTTGTTTGTGGTTGTTCTTCTGTGTTTGAAGCTTGAATTTCAGTTTGTGGTGTTTTGGTTTGTGCACATATTATCGCACTTTTTTTGCCAAAGCCAAAAAATCCAGCACTTGGGTATTGAATAATTTCATACTCTAAATCAATTATAGAGCATGAAAACTCGTTAGAAGCTTTAATTAGTGCGTTTTCTAATGTATCTGCTTCTATTTTTTTCATTACTTACTCCTATTTTAGTGTTTGTGTTCAGCGATTTCTTTTTCTTTTTTGTTTGCTAACATTTTATTTATAACTAATTGTTGCAATATTGAGAATATGTTATTAACAAACCAATAAAGCACCAAACCAGATGGGAATGTAACAAAGAATATAGTAAATATAAGTGGTAAAAATTTAAAGATTTTCTCTTGCATAGGATCGCTAAATGCAGTTGGTGTTAGATGTTGTTGTAAGAACATTGTAGCACCCATTAAAATAGGCAAGATAAAATAAGGATCCATAACTGATAAGTCATTTATCCAAAATATCCACTCTGCACCTTTGAGCTCTATTGCATTGTATAAAACCCTATAAATAGCAAAAAATACTGGCATTTGTAATAATATAGGAAGACAACCTCCCATTGGGTTTGCACCATGCTTTTTATATAAGTCCATCATGTGCATTTGTAGCTTTTGAGGATCACCTTTATACTTCGCTTGAATCTCTTTTAACTTTGGTGCCAAGTCTTTTAGCTTTTGCATTGATACCATGCCTTTATATGTTAGAGGATATAGCACGATTCTTACTATTATTGTTAATAAAACAATAGCCCAACCCCAGTTTCCAACTAGATTATATAGAATCTCTAATAGCAAGAATAATGGTTTGGCAAAGAAGGTTATAATTCCATATTCCACAACATCAGTTAATACTGGATCTATACTTTGTAGTAATCTATAGTCTTTTGGCCCTATATAACCTTGTAGTTTTGTGCTTCCATTTATGCTTATAAAAGGCATAGGATTATCTTTGCTATTGTTTAAGATAACAGAATCCATACCATTTTTATCAAAAAGTAAAGTAGTGTAGTATCTATCAACAGCAGCTAGGATTGTTGATTTTGCAAAATTACTTTGTTCGCTTTGGTCTCCATCTTCGATTGTTGTGATTGTTCCATCGCTATTTTTAACTATTACTCCTTTAAAAACATAGGCGTCATTTTCTACACTAGGTCTCATACCAGTTGATATGAAGTATGGGTAATTCTCCGGGATATTAATTGTGATTTCATAATATCCATTTGGATAAAAGGTAATTATCTTTTCAACCACAATCTCACCTAGATTCTGTGTTAGAGTTATGATCTTAGAATCATTTGTTATATCTAATTTTGCACTACTTGTAGTGTATGGAATATTGAATGCTTTTTGATTTAATACTTGATTTGAGAATCTGATTTCAAGTGGCTTTGGGTCGTTTTGCAATGAAGTTGAGAATAATTCAAGTGGCTTTGAATCTAGTTTATATCTTTCTTCTTTTAGCGTTGCTTGTGAGATTCTACCTAGATTGTCGATTGTGTATGTGAAATTCTTTGAATCAATAGTAGCTATTATATCTGTGCTTGTTGTGCTTTGTGTTGCGTTATCTATGTTTTGTGTTTGTGTAGTTTCTTGTGTTGGTGCATTTGGCGCGTTAGCTTGAGTTGATATTTGTGTGCTTTTTGTTGCATTTGTATCAGTTGGTTGTGGTGCATAGAAGTAACTATATGGAACAAAAAACAATAATGCTAATGCCACTGCCAAAAGAATTCTTGTTTGTGAGTTTAAATTGTCTAATTTATCTAACATTTGATTGCCTTGTTGTAGTTTTTTATTATATACACCTGTTGTTTGTTTGCATAATTGGTGTTAGTTGGGATAAACCAATACAGAAAATATTTTGGATTTTGTATTTTTAATTTTAATTTTGATGTATTGATTGTTATTTTTGGATATGAAACTCCACCAGCAAAGAGTTGATTGCAAGATAGGATTCTTAAAATCGTCTTTATTGTTGCATTAAATGGATTATCAAACTTATATAACTCTTTTGCATATTGAGAACATGTCGGAAAGTATCTGCATTTGTTTGGTGCAATTAGCCTTGATATATATTTCTGATAGCAGTCAATAATGCTCATCTTGCAACCAACTTCAACTTAGATAATGCGTGCAAGTATTGCGATTGTAAGACATTGTATGAAGCCTTATCTATACCTTGTTTTGCAAGTAGTATCATATCCCCATTTATGGTATCTGATTCTGATTTCCGATACAGACTTCTTAGTCTTCGCTTTATAAGATTTCTGCACACCGCATTTCCAACTTTTTTGGATACACTAAAACCAACTCTCTTTGTCTCTGAATCTTTAAAAAACAGCACAAAGTAAGCCGTGTGCCATTTTTTATTGCTATTATAGACTTTGTTAAAGTGTTGTTTTTCTGTGAGTGTTACCAAGTTTATAGCCCAATTATATTGCTAGTCTTTTTCTGCCTTTAGCTCTTCTAGCGTTTATTACTTTTCTACCATTTTTTGTTTGCATTCTTACTCTAAAGCCATGAGTTCTTTTTCTTGGAGTGTTATGTGGTTGATATGTTCTTTTCATTATAAAAATCCCTTAAAATAAAAATAAACTTTAATGATATAAAAATCTTACTTAAAGCAATATTTAGAAATTATAAATAGTCTAGGAAATGGAAGTAATATATCCCCATTTTGTTGTGGTTTTATTTTTTGGCTTAGTATTTTTAATAGCTCATCTAAGAAGTCTTTTTGTGAATCTTTTTCTAATTTGTTTGTGTATGAAGTAAGGCTTGAGCCTTCATACCATTGTAGAATTGAATCTATATCATCTAATCTATGAAAATAGGTGCTCTCCCACATTTCTACTTTACACTTCTTTGATAAAATATCGTAATATTTAGCATAGGGAAGGGAGAAAAAGATTCTATCTATCTTTGTGTTATATTTTTTTATAAGTGTTTTTGCACTTTTATGGAAGATAGACTTTGAATCTAGTGGTATTTGCATAGCAAAGATTCCATTTTTTTCTAGCATATTTGTGATATTTTTTAGAAGTTTTGTTTGATTTTTTATCCAGTGGATTGAGGCATTTGTAAATATTAAGTTGTATTTATTTGTTGTGTTTAAGTTTTTATCTATATCACATAATTCAAAGGTGCAGTTTTTTAGTTTTAGATTTTTTGCTTTATTTATCATATTTTGTGAGTTATCTAAAGCTAGTATTTTTGAATCTTTAAAAGTTTGTGCTAGTAGAGTTGTGCTATTTCCAGGACCACAACCTAAATCTAGTATGCTGCTATAAGAATTACCATGTCTTTTAATTGCATTTATTAAATCAATGTTAGCTAGATTTCTGTATTCTTTAAATTTTAAATATTTATCTGCTTTCCATTCCATTTTTTATCTTTTATTGTTCTTCAAATTGTGCTGCAAGTGCAGTAGCAATTACTGCTATTAAATCACTCTCATCTTTTGTTTCTTGTGGTAGCAAACTTTGCAATTTTTCTTCTAAATAAGATGTATCAAAATGTCCTCTCCTAAAATCCTTATCATTACAAATATTAATCAAAAAAGGTATCGTGGTTTTGACGCCTCGAATCTTAAATTCATTTAATGCTCTATTTAGCTTTTGCACTGCTAAGTCATAGCTTGTGGCTCTAACTATTAGCTTTGCTATCATTGAATCATAAAATGGAGGTATTTTAAACCCTTTATAAATATAGCTATCCACTCTTACAAAAGGTCCTAATGCAGGATAATATGCTGTTATCACTCCAGGGTTTGGCAAAAAGTCATTATTGACATCTTCAGCATTAATTCTTGCTTCTATTGCATAGCCTTGAGCGTGTATATCACTTTGTGCTAGGTCTAAAATCTCTCCATTTGCAATTCTTATTTGTCTCCCTATTAAATCTAACCCAGTTATCTCTTCTGTTACTCCATGTTCTACTTGGATTCTTGTGTTCATCTCCATGAAGTAAAATTTATTATCATCATCTAGTAGGAATTCAACGGTTCCAGCATTTGTGTATTTTGCGGCTTTTGCAGCAGCTACTGCTACTACACCCATTTTTCGTCTTAGATCGCTACTCATTGTTGGGCTTGGTGCTATTTCTATTAGTTTTTGATGTCGTCTTTGTATTGAGCAGTCTCTCTCTAGCAAGTGTATCGTGTTTCCATAGTTATCAGCAAGTATTTGGAATTCTATATGTCTTGGATTTTGTATATATTTTTCCATAAATACATCATCATTTTTGAAAAATGTCAAAGCCTCTCTTTTGCATGCTTCAAAAGAAGATTCTAGCTCACTTTCGTTATATACAACTCTAATGCCTCTTCCTCCGCCACCGCTACTTGCTTTTAGGATTATTGGATAGCCTATTTTGTTTGCTATTTTTGCTCTTGAGTGTGAATCTAGATTGTTTAGAGGATCACTTCCGGGAACTATTGGAATCCCATTTTTTTGCATTAGCTCTCTTGCTTTATTTTTATCTCCCATATTTTCTATTACTTCATAATTTGGTCCTATCCATACAAGTCCTGCTTGGACAACTTTTCTTGCAAAAGTTGCATTCTCACTTAAAAACCCATATCCGGGATGTATGGCTTCACAATCAGTCTCTTTTGCTGCTTGGATTATTAAATCAGGATCTAAGTAGCCCTTTATTGGATCATCGCTTATAAGATATGTCTTAGTTGCCATTTTAAGATGCAGACTATCTCTATCAGCATTAGAATATATTGCTACAGATTCGATGTTTAAATCATTACACGCACGGATTATTCTAACGGCTATCTCGCCTCTATTTGCAATTAAGATTCTTCTAAACATACCAATACCTTTTTAAGCTTAAATTTATGTATTATACACAACTTTTTAATTATGTTTCGTTTTTTATGTTAGAATTGCCACTATTTTTATATTTAGGTTATTTAATGGATTTTATTAGTGCAATAATTTTAGGAATAGTTGAAGGTTTAACTGAATTTTTACCAATATCATCTACTGGACATTTGATACTTGCTTCAGAGTTGCTTGGGATAGAGCAAGATACATTTCACAAAACTTTTGAAGTTGTAATACAGCTTGGTGCTATTTTAGCGGTGTTGTTTGTATTTTTAAAAAAGCTTTTTACAGAGGGAATTTCGTTATGGATTAAGCTTATTTTAGGGTTTTTACCTGCGGGTGCTTTAGGATTTTTATTATACCCATATATTAAAAATTTATTTTCTCCAATTGTTGTCTCTATAATGCTTATTGTTGGTGGAGTGGCTTTTATAGTTATAGAATTGTTGTATAAAGATAAAAATCACACTGCAAAATCTACTTTAGATATTTCGTATAAAAATGCTTTTATTATTGGATTTTTTCAGGCATTAGCAATGATTCCCGGGACATCTCGCAGTGGATCAACTATTATAGGTGGGCTATTGCTTGGTTGTGATAGAAAGACGGCTGCTGAATTTTCCTTCCTACTAGCTCTTCCTACTATGATTGCAGCTAGTTTATATAGCATATATAAAAGTCATGAAGTATTAAATATGGATAACCTAACTATCTTGCTTGTTGGGTTTATTGCGGCTTTTTTTAGTGCTCTATTGGCGGTTAAAGTGTTTTTGAAATTTATATCTAGATTTAATTTTATTCCATTTGGTGTTTATAGAATAATTTTAGGAATTGTGTTTTTATTCTACATTTATTAAGCTTTTGGCAATTTTTTGTATTTTAGGCATAGAATCTTCTATGTTTTGGACTTCTATTTTAGCTTGATAATTGTCTTTTTTATAGACTTTGTCATAGTATTTTACAAGTAGTATTTCAGCTACTTTTTCTAGATCTTCTTTATTGTATGCTTCTTGTGCTTCTAGCCAGAATCTTTTCTCCATAAATGGCGAAATTTTCTGCATTGAAGTTTGAAAAAATTCTCTACTTATTACTCCATATTGTTTTACTATTCTTTGGATTCTATGTTCTAGTGGAGAGGTTATTAGAATCTTTGGCGAGTTTTGATAGCTTTGATATAGCTTTGATGGAATGATTATTTCTCCTAGTTTTTTGCTCTCTCCTTCTATTAGGACAAATGGGGCTTGTTCTAGTTTTATCATTTTGTCATATAGCATATTTTGGAATTGTTTAATGCTTGGCTGAAACCCACATATGCCACCAAAGCTAGAACCTAAATGCTGTGCTAGGTTTTCTAAATCTATTGAATCTTTGTAGTTTTGTATTATCTCACTTTTGCCACTGCCTGTTTTGCCAACTAGGGTTATAAACTTATGTTTTGGAGTTTTGTCCAAATAATTTGTAACTTCTTTTCTGTATGTTTTGTAACCACCTTCTAGTCTAGTTACTTGATATCCTATGTTTTTTAATACAACAAAAAATGATTTGCTCCTCATTCCTCCTCTTGCACAATATATTAAAAATGGCTTTGCAGGGGTTATTATATTTTCTAATTGCATTAAATGTTTGCTGATATTTTTGCACACCAAACTAGCACCTCTTACTTTTGCAGAAAATGAATCTTTTTTGTAAAGTGTGCCTATTTTTTCGTATTCTTCATCATCTAGCACAGGATAATTAATGGCATTTGGTATATGAGAGTGAGCATATTCTCTTTGAGAGCGGACATCTATTATAGCTTGAAATTTATCTATCATCGTGCCTACTAAAGCATAGAATCTCTGGGCGATATTCAAAATGCATGGTATCATAATGCCACCATTTTCCACCCCATATAAATCCTTCATTTTCAAAGATTTCTACTATTTGTGCTGGTATTTGTTCTATTTTTTTATTATTGTTTGTTTGTATATCCCATAGCCAATAGCGAGAATATTTTACATTTATATCAATTGCAATCCCAAAGCTATGAGGACTTAGGTTGTTTGAATCTGCAATATTTCTCCATTTATAAGTTCCACCTATGTTTGTTAGATATTTTTTATTTTCTTCTTTTAGAGTTTTTAAATTGTGTATCACTCTCTTTAGTGCTTCACTTGCATTGTTTTTGGTATTAAAAAGCACATAAGATTCATCTATCCATTTTATTTTTTCTAAATTATTTTCAACGCTTTGCTTTGAAGTGCCATATATTTTTTTAAAAAACTTTATATCCCTAATTCTTGAGCTATCTAGTTCTGGTTTTTGTGACATTTGTGTTGGATATTTTGTATCAAATGAATAAGACATAAATGGATTGTTTAATTTTTCTTCATAGATTTTTTGTGAGTTGTCTTTCCATTGTAAAGTAGTTGAATCTCTAAATGTAATAGTTAAATCATCTATGTGTAAAATATCATCATAGCTTTCTTTTAGGCAGTTTTGGGCTATTTGTGCATTTGCTACATGGCATAAAAGCAAGACAAAAAAGATTCTATAAAACAAACTTTATTTCCTCATGTTTTTGGAGTTTTTTAAAAATATCATTTCTATGTTCTTCATTTTGCACTACTACTTCTATATTTATGCTGTGATATTTTCCGTTTTTGCTTTGCATTTGTGGAGTGTGGTTAAAGTTCGTGTCTATTATATCAAATGCAATTTCTACAAGCCTTTCTTTGCTCTCTCCTATGATTCTGTAATTCCAAGTGCATGGATATTGTATTTGTGGTTTTTCCATATTATTGTCCTAATATTTGAAATACTTCATTTGCCCATTGCGGAATCTTTGTTGGTTTGCTAGTTTTAGAATCCATACATGCAAGCAAGATTTGGGCTTCAAAAATTTTTGTATTTTCTAAGTATATCGTTTGTTTTAGCTCAACTGATACATTTTTGATTTTTAATAATTGCGTCTTTACTTCTAGTAAATCACCTAATTTGGCGGTAGCTAAAAAATCTATATTCATGTTTTTTACTACAAATCCTATTCCATTTTGAAAAGGGCTAGAATTTATTTTAAAAAACATCTCGCTTCTTGCTCTCTCGCAGTATTTTAAATAGTTGCTATGATATACGATTCCGCCACAATCTGTATCTTCATAATATACTCTAACTTTCATCGATGATACCCTTTAGTTTTAAGCAAGTGCAGATTCTAGCTTATAAAAACTTTTATTTTCTTAAGCATATTGTTTGACAAAATACTTAGTTATATTAAAATTTCACCGACAAGAGGCATATAAATTATGTCTTCCTTGTCGGCTCTTTGACTTTTTAGCCTTACAACAAAAGCATTAATATAATTTTTTGGAGGACAAATGAATATTTCTTTTATTATTCGTTTATCAAAAATTATGGTGCTACTAAGCGTTGCTGCTTTAGCGTTGGTTGTGGTGTTTGGTAATATTACTGATTATGATTCAAATTATCAGTTTGTAAAGCACATGATGAGCATGGATACAAAGCCTGATTACTTGGGTAAAGCAATAGAATATCGTGCAGTTACTGATACTTTTATGCATCATTTTATGTATATATGTGTAATTATTACTGAAACTATAATAGCTATTACCGCACTTATTGGGGCTTATCATATGCTAAAGGCTATTAGGCTTGATGCAGATAGTTTTCACAAAGCCAAAGTATATGGGATTATTTCTCTAACTCTATGCTGCCTTTTGTGGTTTTTTGGATTCCAAGTTGTAGCTGGAGAATGGTTTGCAATGTGGATGAGCAAAACATGGAATGGTCTTCCTGATGCATTTAGGCTTGTTACTTACATGTCTGTTGTATTAGTTTATTTATCATTAAAAAATGATGATTAATTATTAGGAATCCTAAGTTGGGATTCCTAATGAAGTCTGCTTTCTTAATATTAATAATTAACCTCTTATAAGTTATAATAAAACTAAAGATCATATATGCAAGGTTATGTAATGTCTAGTTTTGATACTAAATATATTTTTGTAACTGGCGGTGTTTTAAGTTCTTTGGGTAAGGGTATTACATCTGCTTCTATAGCTACTTTATTAAAACAATCTGGATTTTGTGTTGGAATCTTAAAAATAGACCCATATATAAATGTAGATCCGGGCACAATGAGTCCGCTAGAGCATGGAGAGGTTTTTGTTACCACAGATGGTGCAGAGACGGATTTGGATATAGGGCATTATGAGAGATTCTTAAATACAAGCTTTACCTCCAAAAATAACTTTACAACAGGGCAAGTATATCTATCTGTAATAGAGCGAGAGAGAAGTGGTGGATATTTGGGTAAGACAATACAAGTTGTGCCTCATATTGTAGATGAGATTAAAAATAGAATAAAACTAGCAGGTGAGGGAAGGGAGATACTAGTCGTAGAGCTTGGTGGCACTGTAGGAGATATAGAAGGGTTGCCATTTCTAGAAGCTATGAGGCAAATGAAGCAAGAATATGGAATGGATAGGGTTATTAGTCTGCATGTTACTCTAATACCATTAATTAAAGCTGCAGGTGAGCTTAAGACAAAACCAACCCAACATAGTGTGCAAGAATTAAGAAGGATTGGTATTAGTCCTCAAATAATAATTGCAAGAAGTGAAAAGGAAATACCGCTTGATTTAAAAAATAAGCTATCTATGAGTTGCGATGTTGATTCTGATTGTGTAATTAGTGCTCATGATGCACAAAGCATCTATCAAATGCCACTAAATTTCTATAAAGAAGGGGTGTTAAGCCCTATTGCTAGATTTTTAAAATTAACAGAATTTAATCCAGATATGAAAGAATGGGATATTTTAGTAAAGCAGATTCTAGCACCTCAAAATGAAGTAACAATAGCATTTGTTGGAAAATATTTGCGTTCTAAGGAGTCTTATAAATCTTTAATTGAAGCTTTAATTCATGCTGGAGCAAATTTAGATACAAAAGTAAATATAGAGTGGATAGATAGCGAAGAAATAGAAAACAATGAAGAATCTTTAGAGAAGCTAAGATATGTTGGTGGAATCTTGGTTCCGGGTGGATTTGGTGTTCGTGGTGTCAATGGAAAAATGCAAGCGATACAATTTGCACGAGAGAACAATATTCCATTTTTGGGAATATGTCTTGGTATGCAATTGGCGATTATAGAGTTTTGTAGAAATAAGCTAGGCATCCTGCAAGCTGATTCAATTGAATTTAATAAAGAAACAAAAGAACCGGCAATATATTTAATAGAAAACTTTATTGATACTAATGGTGAAGAACAAATAAGAACTCATAAATCTCCTATGGGTGGCACTATGAGGCTTGGAGAATATGAGTGTTATACAAAAAAAGATAGTAAATTACAAAAAGCATATAATGGACAGAGTAAAATCTATGAAAGACATAGACATAGATATGAGGCCAATCCAAAATATAGAGAAATATTGGAAAAAGCAGGAATGATAGTAAGCGGCGAATCTCATGGGCTAATAGAAGCAGTAGAGCTTGTAGATCACCCTTGGTTTGTCGCAGTGCAATTCCACCCAGAATTTACTTCAAGATTGCAAGCACCAAATTTAGTGATTTTAGAATTTATAAGACAGGCTATTAATGCAAAATCACATTCTTCTAAATAAGGATTCTATTAGAGCCTTATTAGATGCTAGAATCTCTAATGACATACAAACTCTAAAGGATCTCCCACCACCAGAATCTCTATGTAATCTAACAATAATCGCCAAAGAAATACATAAATCTATAAAAAATAATAAAAAAATAACACTAATAGGAGATTATGATGTTGATGGTGTAGTCTCAAGTGTTATTGTAAAGGAGTTTTTTGATTTAATTTCTTATCCATTAGATGTTGTAATTCCAAATAGATTCAAAGATGGTTATGGCATTTCAAAAAAGCTATTAGAAAGAATAAGTGCAGATGTAATAATAACCGTTGATAATGGCATAAATGCAGTTGAAGCTGCTAAAATATGTGAACAAAAAAATATAAAACTGATAATAACAGATCATCATAATCCACCAGAGATTCTGCCAAGTGCATTAATATGCAATCCAAAGTTATCTCCAAACTTTCCTCAAGCCGATATATGTGGTGCATGTGTGGCGTGGTATATGTGTGCAGCATTGAAAAAAGAGATGAATTTAGGTGTCAATATGACCATTTTTTTGGATTTTTTGGCTTTGGCTATTGTTAGTGATGTTATGCCATTAAGTGGAATTAATAGGGTGTTATTAAAAAAAGGTATAGAGTGTATAAAAAATAGCAATAAAACTGCCTTTAAGATTCTAAAAGAAAAATACAAAAGCCACGTTGATTGTGAGCTTATATCATTTTCCTTTGCTCCTTTGTTAAATTGTGCTGGTAGAATGGATAGTGCTATGCTATCTTATGAGTTTTTATGCGAGAGGGACTATGCTATCGGTAGAAAAAAGTTTGAGCATTTATTATTGCTAAATGAAGAGAGAAAAAAGATTCAAAACCAAACATATTTACATGCTAAAGATATGTGTGAGAATAGTGGGGTTATTGTGGTGTATGATGAATCTTGGCATGAAGGAATCTTGGGTATTGTCTCTGCTAGATTGTCTGAAGAATACAAAAAAACAAGCATAGTTTTAAGCACAAGTGATGAAGGAGGTGTAATAAAGGGTAGCATGAGGGGTGAATCGTGCATGGAGATTTTGGATTCTTGTAGTGATTTATTGCTTAAATATGGTGGTCATAATAATGCTGCAGGGCTTAGTTTAAAGCTAGAAAATTTAGAACAATTAAAAGATAGATTAAGATTTGTTGAATCTTTTTATGCTAGAGATGATTTGGTGCTTGGCGAAGTGTTATTTAAAGATTTAGATGATGAGTTTTTTAATATGATTTTGTGCTATGAGCCTTATGGTGAGGGGAATTTTAAGCCACATTTTAAAACTAAAGCGAAGATTACAAACATAAAACATATAGGCAATAATGGGGGACATAGTGCGTTTGTGCTAAGAGATGATAATTTATATTTGAATGCTATAAAGTTTGGTGAGGAGATACCAAAGATATTAGAAAATAGTGAAATTGAAATAGTGTTTTGTCATGCTTTTAATTACTATGGAGAGCTTATAGTTAGGGTTATATCATATAAGGAGAAAGAATGAAGAGAATACTTTTTGTATGTCTTGGAAATATATGTAGATCGCCATTGGCGGAGGGTATTGCTAGAGAATTGGCAGATAAGAGAGGACTTAGTGTTGTAGTTGATTCTGCTGGGACTGCTAGTTATCATGTAGGCTCAAAGCCAGATGATAGATCAATTTTAGTAGCAAAAAATTACGGGATAGATATAAGTATGCTAAGGTCAAGGCAGGTTAGCGTATATGGAGATAGCGAGTTTGATTTAATAGTTGCTATGGATAGAAGTAATTTTAATGATTTAAAGAGAATGGGATTTTCTAATGTCGTGCTAATGGGTGATTATGGGCTTGGTGGTGATGATATACCAGATCCTTATTATTATAGGGACATTAGCGGATTTGAGAAGGTATATAGTATGCTAGAGAGGGCAATAAATACTATGTATGATGAATTAGAGGGATAATAGTGGAGGTATTAAGCAAGGGATTTTTTACTGCATTTGCACTCTTTGCAGCAATTGGAGCTCAAAATACATTTGTACTAAAGCAAGGAATAATGAAAAATCATATTTTACTTGTGTGTGTGATTTGTATTTTATGCGATGTATTTTTTGTAAGCTTAGGTGTCTTTGGGGTGGCAAAGTTAATTGCACATAGCAAAATAATTTCATCACTTCTTGGTGTGCTGGGGTTTATTTTTGTTTTAGCTTATGGGTTATTGTCATTAAGGTCAGCTATAAGGGCAAATGAATATTTAAAGCTAACTTCTTTGGATAGAAAAGATTCTATTAAAAACATAGTTCTCCAAACTCTAGCAGTTACTTTGCTTAATCCTAGTGTGTATTTAGATACTATTGTTATTTTAGGTGCTATGTCCCTTTCTTTGGATATTGGCGAGAAATTTATTTTTTCATTTGGTGTGATTTTGGCTTCTTGTATTTGGTTTGTTAGTATTTCTTTTGCTGCAAAGAAGGCTAGTGTGTTATTTAAAAGCACGAAAACTTGGGCTATGTTGCATGTATTTACCGCACTTGTTATGTTTTATATAGCTTATGGATTGTATGGATATGTTATAGAGTTTATTAACTATTTTTAACAATCCATGAATCTGGCATATTAAAATAATTATCATCATAATAGTAAATATTGTTATATCCTAGCTCTACTAGTTTATCACCAAATTCAGCTGCAGTAGCACCACTATGGCAATAAAGAAGCAGTTTTTTATCTTTATTTTCTTCTGCTATGAAGCTTATTCTTTTGAGATCGCTTATGTTTATTGAATCTTTTACATGGCTTATTAGATAGTATCCTCTAGCTCTTATGTCGATTTTTATATATTCATCGATATTTTCATTGTTTGTTATTTTGTTTGCTTTGCTTTTGTTTTTCATATACATTTTAATTCTCATCTAAAAGTTGATACAATTTTATTTATGAAAATGATTTATTATATCACAAAACAAGATTCATCCCCCTATGATAGCTTAGCAACTCCACTAAGATTACTTGATATACAAGTTATTATTGATACAAGACTAGAAGATAAGTTGTTGTATTGTGATAGTTTGATTTTTACTTCGAAAAATTCTGTTTTATCTTTAGAAGCTCAAATAAATCATACAAAATGGGCAAAGATTCCGACATATTGTTTGGGAAATGCGTCTAAAAGAGAGTTAGAGAGGTTGCAAATAAAGCCTTATTATGTATCTAAAAGCCCTTATGGAGATGAGTTTGCATTTGAATTGGTTGGTATTTTAAAAAATAAAAATCCACTTTTTATAAGGGCTAAAAAGGTGGCATCAAATTTATATGAAACACTAAGAGATAATGGCATAAATATAGTTGAATCTGTATTGTATGAAACTTCTTTTGTTATTTTAGAAGATAAAGTTAAACTAGATAAAAATAGTGTCATATTTTTTAGCTCACCTTCTGGTGTAGAGGCATTTTTGTTTAATTATAATTGGCATAGTAGCTATATTGCTCTATGTATTGGCAAGACTACTTATGAATTTGCACAAAGTAGATTGCATAACGCAAATATAATAATCTCACCTAGTATAAGCATAGAAGAATCCTTAAAATACGCAAAAAATGATTTATGTTAGAATCGCAGGCTTTGTATAATTTTGGGGGATTTTTGTATGGTTAGCAATGCAAAATTAAATTTAAAATCAGATTCAGTAATTCGACTATTTTTTTCTTATTTTTTGCCTTCTTTGGTTGCTATGCTTGCATTATCAACATATTCTACAATAGATGGAATCTTTGTAGGTAAAAAGCTCGGAGAAAATGCACTAGCGGCAATTGGACTTGCTTGGCCTATTTTTCCAGTGCTTATTGCATTTGAGTTATTGTTTGGAATTGGTGCTGCTGCTATGAGCTCTTATTTTTTGGGTAAAGGCAAAGCTTTTAGGGCGAGGATCATATTTAGTTCCGTTTTTTATTTTGCAGCTATTAGTAGTGTTGTTGGTGGAATCTTACTCTTTTATTATTCAGATTCAATTTCTCTTTATCTAGGTGCTAGTGAGACGCTATTACCTCTTGTTAAGGAATACACAGAGATTATTTATTTGGGTGCTTTTATTATAGTTTTGCACCCAATTCTTGATACATTTGCTATAAATGATAGACAGCCTATCTTGGCTATGGTTGCTATGCTCGTTGGTGCAGTAATGAATGTGGTTTTAAATTATCTATTTATATTTGTGTTTGACTGGGGACTTAGTGGGAGTGCATTGGCTACTGTTATGGGGCATGGAATAGGTATGCTTATATTATTGCAGCATTTTTTAAGAAAAAGGGGTGATTTATATTTAATTAGAGCTTTTGATATTTATGCGATTTTGATGGCTACTAAAAATGGGATTCCACAAAGTAGTGCTGAAATTAGTGTAAGTATTATGATGCTACTTTTTAATCATATTATAGGTGGTATTTCTGGGGATAGGGGATTATCTATTTATAGTGTGCTTATGTATGTTGGAATTATTCCATTTACTATTTTGTTATCAGTTGCTCAAGGGATTCAGCCAATTGCTAGTTATAATTATGGTGCAAAATTGCTAGATAGGGTTAGAAGTGTATTTACATTTGGCATTATATTTGGCTTTTTTGTTGGTGTTTTTATGTATGGATTATCTTATTATTTTAGTCCTTACATTATTCCTTTGTTTTTACAAGAGAATATAAATGCTAGGGATTCTAGCTTATTTTATGATATACGAGATTCTATGATGATTTATTTCATGTCGTATATTTTATTGGGTATCAATATGGTGAGTGCCATTTTCTTTCAATCTATCCAGCGAACTCTTGGGTCTTTAATTATTACGCTATCTTATACTTTGATTTTTGCACTCATTTTTGCACTTATATTGCCTAAAATATTTGGCTTTGTTGGTGTTATGTATTCTTATCCGCTTGGTAATTTATGTGCTTGTTTTGTTGTTGTCTTAGTTATATTGTATGAATGCAAAAAAGGGGTATTGAGGAATGATGTTTAGAAGTAGAAATTATTTATTTTTTTAATAATATATTAAAGTTATTAGGAGTAGTATTATCAAATCCTTAAATTAAAGGTGTAATTAAAGTTTTAGGAGTCGTTATGGGGACGAGAAAAGAACATGATTTCATTGGTGAGTTAGAGATTTCTGATGATGTTTATTATGGTGTTCAAACCTTTAGAGCATTAGAAAATTTCCATATGAGCGGTAGGAGATTAAAGCATTATCCATTTTTTATAAAGGCTTTTGCACAAGTTAAAAAAGCAGCAGCTTTAGCGAACAAGGAAGTTGGAGTGTTAGATGCAGATAAGGCTGATGCGTTAGCAAAAGCTTGTGATAGATTAATTGCTGGTGAATTTATTGATCAGTTTGTTGTGGATATGATTCAAGGTGGTGCTGGAACTTCAACTAATATGAATGTTAATGAAGTTTTAACAAACATAGCGTTAGAAAGCATGGGTCATAAAAAGGGAGAATATCAATATTTGCACCCAAATGATCATACAAACTTAGGGCAATCTACAAATGATACATATCCTAGCTCGATTAAAGTGGCAACTCATGCAAAATTGGGTGATTTACTAAAAGCTATGGAAGAATTAAAAGATGAGCTTTTAATTAAGGCAAAAGAATACAAAGATATCATTAAAATGGGTAGAACAGAGCTTGAAGATGCAGTTCCTACAACTTTGGGAAATACATTTAATGCATTTGCAAGTTATATTAAGAGTGATATTGAAAAGATTAAGTATGCAAGAAGCGTTATGGAAACACTAAATCTAGGTGCTACCGCCATTGGGACAGGGATTAACTGCCACCCAAATTATAAAGTAATTGTAGAAAAAAGAATGAAAGAAATTACAGGTGTAGATTTTAAACCCGCAGAAGATCTAATAGCAGCTACTCAAGATACAGCAGATTTTGTAGCAGTAAGTGGTGCATTAAAGACTGCTGCAGTTAGACTATCAAAAATTGCAAATGACTTAAGGCTTATGAATTCAGGTCCTAGATGTGGTTTAGGTGAGATAAATCTTCCTAAAATGCAACCTGGAAGTTCTATTATGCCAGGAAAAGTAAATCCAGTGATTTGTGAAGCAGTAGGCGAGGCTTGCTATGAAGTAATTGGAAATGATGTAACTATTATGCTTTGCTCTGAAAGAGGAGAGTTTGAATTAAATGCGTTTGAACCGGGAATTGCCTATGCGCTCTTTAATTCTATTATAGTGTTAGAAAATGCCATGAAAACTCTAGCGCAAAAGGCTATCAAGCATTTAACAGCTAATGCAGAAGCTTGCAAACAATCAGTATTAAATTCTATTGGTATTGTTACTGCATTTAATCCTGTTTTAGGTTATGAAAAATCTGCAAGCATTGCAAAAGAAGCATTAGAAACTGGCAAGTCAGTAGGTGAGATATGTCTTGCTAGAGGATATTTGCCAAAAGAAGAAATCGATAAGATTTTAGATCCTAAAAACATGCTAAATCCTCAAATGACAGAAAAAAGAAAAGATTAAGTCTTTAAGTTGAGGGGGATTTTATGGATATAATGATTATTTTACAACTGATCGTATTTTTGGGTGCTATTTTTATTGGTATCCGACTTGGCGGTATAGCTATAGGATATGCAGGTGGTTTGGGTGTTGTTGTTCTTGGACTTTTATTAGGAATGAAGCCTGGGAATATACCATGGGATGTTATTTTAATTATTGCTGCTGCTATTGCTGCAATTTCGGCTATGCAACAAGCAGGTGGGCTAGACTATATGGTTAGGGTTACAGAAAAACTACTTCGTACACACCCAAAATATATCAATTATCTTTCCCCAGCTTGTGGTTGGTTGCTTACTATTTTAGCTGGGACTGGGAATGCTGTATTTTCGCTAATGCCTGTTGTAGTAGATGTTGCAAAATCGCAAAATATAAAACCTAGTGCCCCGTTGTCACTAATGGTTGTTTCTTCGCAAATTGGAATTACAGCTTCTCCAGTATCTGCGGCAGTTGTTTATATGACTGGTGTTTTAGAGCCTTTAGGTTGGAATTATCCTACTTTAATTGGTATATGGATTGTAACTACCTTTGTTGCTTGTATGGTTACAGCTTTTATTGTTAGTGTAATTACTCCTCTTGATTTAAGTAAAGATCCAGTATATCAAGAAAGATTAGCAAAAGGACTTGTAAAAGATGCAGGTGATGTTTTAAATGCTGAAGATAAGCCTGGTGCTAAGTTATCTGTTGGAATCTTTTTAGTTACAGTGCTTTGTGTTGTGCTTTATGCTACTGCAATTTCTAATAATATTAAATGGATTGATCCTGTGATTATCCCTAGAGATGCTGCTATTATGAGTTTTCTTTTAACTGCTGCACTTTTAATTACATGGGTATGTAAAGTTGAGCCGGGCAAGATCTTAGATACAAGTGTATTTAAATCTGGTATGACAGCTTGTGTGTGTGTTTTTGGTGTTGCGTGGCTTGGAAATACATTTGTTGCTGGACATGAAGCTGCTATTAAGGAAGTAGCAGGTGAGTGGGTTAAACAGACTCCTGCAATGCTTGCAGTTGCATTTTTCTTTGCTAGTATGCTTTTATACTCTCAAGCTGCAACTGCAAAAGCTATTACTCCGGTTATTATTTCAGCATTAGGAATTAGTGCTACAAATCCTGGAGATTCTTATATGCTTGTTGCTTGCTTTGCTGCAGTTTCGGCTCTTTTTGTGCTTCCAACTTATCCTACATTGCTAGGTGCGGTACAAATGGACGATACTGGAACAACAAGAATTGGAAAGTTTATATTCAATCATGCATTCTTTATACCGGGTGTAGTTTCAATTACTATTGCCGTTGCTTTAGGATTCTTGGTAGTATCATTTATTTAATAATCAACCCTTTTTGGGTTGATTAGTTTTTATAGAAATGCTTTTTGTGGAGGGTATTTTTATGAATATTTTGCAAAGATATGTATCGCGCAATGATGTTCATGGTTATTTTGCTGTGAATAATCCAGCCACTAATGAAATAATCGCCTATGTTTAAAAGATAAACAAGCAAGAGTTAGAACAAATAATTTTAGATTCTAAAAAAGCACAGATTGAATATGCTAAATCTCTAGTAGAACATAGAAGTGATTTGCTTTATAGATTTTATGAGTTAATAATTAAGAATAAAGAATTTTTAGCAGAATTAATGACAAAGGAACAAGGTAAGCCATTAAATGAATCTTTTGGAGAGGTGGTGCTGGATTTAGTAGAGAATTATTTGTTGTTGTGAATGGAGATTCAAGTGAGATTTGTGAAGTCTTATGCAAGAGTGATATAGTTAGAAAGCTTAGCTTTACTGGAACTAGTGAAGTTGGTATGAAATTATATAAACAATGCTCACAAAATTTAGAAATAGTGGTCAGACTTGTATTTGTGCAAATAGAATTTATGCACGAAGCAGAATCTATGTTGGATTGAGCATGAATTTGGCGGGACTTTTTGGTCCTACATTGCTAGGTGATGTAAGTGATGAAATGATAGTTGCTCAAGAAGAAACATTTGATCCTATTGCACATATTTTTAAATTTGATACAGAAGAGGAAGTACTTAGCAGGGCAAATGATACTAAATATGGACTTGCTTCTTATGTTTTTACAAATGATTATAAAAGGTAATGGAGAATGGCTGAAGGCTTAGAATATGGTATGGTTGGTATAAATACTGGGCTTATATCAAATGAAGTAGCACATTTTGGAGATATTAAGCATAGTGGGTTTGGCAGAGAAGGATCTAAATATGGAATTGATGAATATATGGAGTTAAAATATATCTGTCTTAATATGTAATTTTTAGATATAATTTTGCCTTTTATTGTGAAAGGAAGTATTTTGGAGCTTATAAGAAGAATCTTTGAAAAACTAATGTGGAATGCTAGATTATTTATCATTTTAGCAGTTGTATTATCACTTGTTGGTTCGGTGTTGCTTTTTATAGTTGCTAGTATAGATATTATAAAGGTGGCTAAGGATACATTTTTGTATTATAGTGGTGTATTAGGAGATGGTGCTGATATACATAACATTTTGTTAAATACAATCATCATGGCGGTTGATTTATATCTTATAGCGGTTGTGCTACTAATCTTTGCATTTGGTTTATATGAGTTATTTATTTGTAAGATTCAAATAAAAGATGATAGTAATTCAAAAGTTTTAGAGATTCATACTTTAGATCAATTAAAAGATAAGTTAGCAAAGGTGATTGTTATGGCTTTAATTGTGGCATTCTTTTCTAAAGTATTAAACATGGGAATGAAAAGCACACAAGATATGCTGTTTTTTGCTATTTCCATACTTGCACTTGCAGTTGGATTATATTTCTTGCATAAGGATTCAAAACATTGATTAGAATATCTGCTTTATTTTTTATTTGCATTACTTTTATCTTTGGGGAGATTAAAAATATTAAGAGTTTTGAGGCGGAATTTACACAAATTTTGCACTCACAAAGCGATAATATAGTCTATAAAGGAAGAATATTAAGTCTTGCTCCATATTATGTGTTATGGGATTATAGTAGTCCTATAATAAAGCAGATATACATTCAAAGAGATTCAATGATTATTTATGAACCAAGGTTAAAACAAGCAATCATTAGCTCTTTGCAAGAGAATTTGGACATTTTAAGCTTAATTAAAAGTGCTAAAAAAATAAAGGATAATCTATATGAATCTACAATCATGGGACAGAAATATAATTTAACTTTTAAAGATGGAATTTTAAACTCCATTACTTTTGAAGATTCTTTGAAAAATCAAGTTGAAATAAAATTTAGTCAAATAAAAGTAGATAGTAGCATAGAGCCTCATATTTTCGAGTTTAAACCCACAAGTGATATAGATATTATATACAACTAGTGTGTAAAAAATAAAAGCCCAAACAATAAAAATTATAAAATTAAAAAAATTTTTTACTATTTGTATTAAAAGTTTGTTACAATGAATCCATAATAGTTATATAAGGAGTATTTATGGGAACGGTAACACTTATAAACAATGAAACTGGTGAGAAGTTTGACTTTGATTTAATTGACTGCACTAGAGGTCCAAAAGCGGTTAATTTTAGTAAGCTTTTTGAAACTACCAATATCTTCTCTTACGATCCGGGATATGGTTCTACTGCAGGTTGTGAATCTACTATTAGCTATGTTGATGGTAAAAATGGGAAGCTTTTATATAGAGGTATGCCAATAGAAGAAGTTGTAAGTAAATATAAATTTACAGATGTGGCAAAGTTATTGATAACTGGGGAAGCACCAAAAAACGAAAAAGAATCTATTGAATTTGATTTAGAGTTAAGACATAGATCTTTTTTGCATGAAGGTCTTATAAATATTTTTAGTGCCTTCCCTGATAAAGCACACCCAATGGCGAATCTAAGCTCTGCAGTTGCTGCATTATCTACATTTCATTTTGATAGTAAAGATGATATAAATGATTATCAAGTTATGGCTAGAAGAATCATTGCTAAGATTACTACTTTGGTTGCATTTTCTTATAGAAATTCTGTTGGAGCACCATTTATTTACCCTGATATTAGTAGAGGATATGTTGAAAACTTCCTATACATGCTTAGAGCATATCCGGGAGGTAGGTTAAAATATACAATAAATGGTGAAGAAGAAATTACTGCACTAGAAATTGAAGCGTTAGATAAGTTGTTTATACTTCATGCAGACCATGGTCAAAATGCTTCAACTACAACCGTTAGAAATGTAGCTTCAACTGGTGTTCATCCATATGCTGCAATATCAGCAGGTATAAATGCGCTATGGGGTCCAGCTCATGGTGGTGCAAATGAAAAGGTGCTAGATCAATTAAGAGAAATAGGTGATGTAAATAATGTAGATAAATTTATCCAAAGGGCTAAAGATAAAAACTATCCTTTTAGACTTATGGGATTTGGACATCGTGTGTATAAGAATTATGACCCTAGAGCAAAGGCTATTAAGGCATTAAAAGATGAGCTTGATAAAAAGGGAATTAAGATGGATTCAAGGCTTAGTGAAATAGCTGAAAAACTAGAGGAGGTAGCATTGAATGATGATTACTTTAAAGAGAGAAATTTGTATCCTAATGTTGATTTTTATAGTGGAATTATTTTAACAGCACTAAAGATTCCAGTTGAATTATTTACGCCTATATTTGTGATTGGGAGAATGCCCGGTTGGTGTGCTCAAGCAATAGAACACATAACAAATCCTTATGCAAGAATCACTCGTCCTAGACAAGTATATCTAGGAGAATAATTATTATAGCATTATACATGCTATGATAATTTTAATTTATATTTTATTTTATATTCCATTTTGCTACAATCAACGCTTATTAAAAAATTAGGAATTAATATGTCTTATAATCAATGGAGCATAGATAGTTGGCGAAGCAAAGTAGCACTACAACAACCACAATATTCAGACTTAGAATCTCTAAAAAAAGTAGAAGAAGAATTATGTAAATATCCACCATTAATCTTTGCTGGTGAGGCAAGATCGTTAAAAAAACATTTAGCAAAAGTATCAAAAGGAGAAGCATTCTTACTACAAGGTGGAGATTGTGCAGAGAGTTTTTCTAATTTTAGTGTTATAAAGATACGGGATTTGTTTAAGGTGATTTTGCAAATGGCTGTTGTTTTAACCTATGCTGGTAGTTGTCCTATTGTAAAGGTTGGTCGTTTGGCGGGGCAGTTTGCAAAGCCTAGATCTAGTGATAGTGAGAGTATAAATGGAATCTCATTGCCTAGTTATAGGGGTGATATTATAAATGATATAGAGTTTGATGCTAAAGCAAGGGAAGCAAATCCACAAAGAATGCTACAAGCATATCATCAGTCAGCCTCAACACTAAATATTATTCGTGCATTTGCCTATGGTGGTTTGGCTGATTTAAATCAAGTTCACAAGTGGAATTTGGATTTTGTGCGTGGAGAGAACTTTTTACAATATAAAGATATGTCAGATAAGATTAATCAAGCATTATCCTTTATGAAAGCTTGTGGAATTGATTCTGCTAATACAACTTCATTAAGACAAATTGAGTTTTTTACCTCACATGAAGCATTACTGCTAAACTATGAAGAAGCTCTAACGAGACAAGATCATCTAACTGGCAAGTGGTATGATTGCTCTGCTCATATGCTATGGATAGGTGAGAGGACAAGGAATTTAGATGGTGCTCATTTGGAGTTTTTAAGAGGTGTTGATAATCCGCTTGGTGTAAAAATAGGTCCAAGTTGCACAAAAGATGAGATTTTAGGGCTTTGCGATATTTTAAATCCTCATAATGAAGCAGGAAGATTGAATCTTATTGTAAGAATGGGCAGTGTCGCTATAAAAGAGAAATTCCCAAAACTGCTAGAATCTATAAAGAATGAAGGAAGAGAGATTGTATGGAGCATTGATCCTATGCATGGAAATACAATAAAGACAGATAGTGGTTATAAAACTAGAATCTTTGATGATGTCTTAAGCGAAGTGAAGAGCTTTTTTGAGATTCATAAAAGTGCAGGAACTTATGCTGGTGGAGTGCATTTAGAAATGACTGGAGAAGATGTTACAGAATGCATTGGTGGTCTTGTCAAAGAAGAGGGACTTGGTATTAATTATAATACACAATGTGATCCTAGATTGAATGCAAATCAAGCTGTTGAGCTATCATTTTTGATTGCTGATATTTTAAAGCATGGCAGATAGAGTGATTTAAATATTTTTTTAGATTCCTTAAAATTTTCATAAGAAATTTTTAAAAAAATCTGAAAAAGTATGTTATAATCGTCAATGATTTTATTTAAGGATACTCAAATGCGTATTTTAATCATAGAAGATGATATAGGTCTTAATAGGTCTATTACTGATAAACTAAACAGCAGTGGCTATCAAACTGATGTAGCAGAGAATTTAAAAGATGGTGAGTATTATATTAGTATTAGAAATTATGATTTAGTTATAACTAGCTTTTTGCTATCAGATGGTAGCGGACTTGATATTGTAAGTCAAATTAAAAGCAAATCACCAAGAACAGCGGTTATTATAATATCATCAAAGACAGATTCAAAAAGTGAAATAGATTCTTTAAAGAGTGGTGCTGATGATTATTTGAAAAAACCACTAGATTTTGATGTTTTACTAGCTAGAATTGAAGCTAGACTTAGGTTTGGTGGGTCAAATTTAATTGAAATAGATGACTTAGTTATTAATCCTGATGAGGAGAAGATTACCTACAAGGGGCAGGAAATCGAATTAAAAGGTAAGCCTTTTGAGGTTTTAACACATCTAGCTAGACATAAAGAACAAATAGTATCTAAAGAACAATTGCTAGATGCCATTTGGGAAGAACCTGAACTTGTAACTCCAAATGTAATAGAAGTTGCAATAAATCAAATAAGACAAAAAATGGATAAACCACTAAACATAGCTACAATAGAAACCGTTAGAAGAAGAGGGTATAGATTCTGCTATCCTAAAGGTTCTTAAAGATTCTTCAAGCAAGAATCTCATTCTTGCAAATTACTTTCTAAAGATTCTTGTCTGCTAACTTCTTAATTTATATCTAAAAAGGAACGATACTTGCTAATAAATTCCAAAAGGAGTTTGTATGAATTTAAGGATCGTTTGTTTATTTTTATTTTTGTATTCTATTGCCTTTGCTGTCCCTCAAATTGAGTTCAAAAACTCTTGTGTTCCTTTGAAGGACTTTTCTGATTCTCAAAAAGAAGTGCTGTTAAAATCTTACCTAGCTGGAGAAAAATTTGGCTATGGATATACTCTAGCTGCAATAGCATGGAAGGAATCTTGTGCTGGAGAGTATAAAATGAATTTTCAAGATCCAAGTGCGGGCAATTTTCATGCTTATATTCCTGGTGTAATTAAAAGATATCCAAGTTTAAAGCAAAATGGATTTACGCAAAATATGGTAGGTGCTTTACTTGTGGAAGATGATGACTTTGCAGCAAAAATCGCCATTAGTGAGTTGCAATTTTGGGATAAAACCCATAAGGGAAACTGGAAAAATATTATTAAATCATATAATAAAGGATATAGTTGGCAAAAAAATGAGAACTCAAATGTCCAAGCTGAAAAGTATTATTCAGATGTCGCACAAAGAGTAAAGCAACTTCAAGGATATTTTGATACCAAAGAAATGAAAGAAATTGCTCTAAAAATGCCTAAGAAAAATATGCAAAATAAAGAAGAAAATAAAACATACTATGCATATAATGAAGATAAAAAAGAAGAGTTTATGCTTCTGCCAATATATCAAATAGGAAATGAGTTTGCAGCTCCTCTAAAACAAAAGCCGACAATTATAAAAGATTTTGAGCTTATGGAGATTTATTGATTTAGCCAAATATTTGCAGTTGCTTTTAGTTTCTCTAAGTTATCACTTGCATAGAATTCTATGTTTGTAGTGTCGAATCTTTGTAGCTTATATTTTGCTTGTAGATATTCTACTATTGATTCGCCTGAATGTATAAGGATTGGCTTGTTGTTAAAAAAGTTTGATATTTCTTTTGAGATTAGTGGGAAATGTGTGCAACCAAGTATGATAGCATCTGGAATATTTATGTTGTTAAAGTAATATTTTATTGCACTATTTAAGACTTCACCACTAAAGATTCCTTCTTCTACCATTGGAACAAATAGACTTGTTTGTAGTGATTGTATGTTGCTATATCCCTTATCTTGCAATAAAGTTGCATATATATTGCTATTTATTGTCGCTTTTGTGCCTAGTATTAGTATTTTTGAATCTTTATTTTTGATTTTGTTTGTAAGTGCTAATACACCCGGCTCTATCACACCTATGATTGGGTAATTTGCGTTTTGTTGCATTTGTTTTAATGCATATGCACTAATTGTGTTGCATGCAACTATTAGTAAATCTATATTGTGTGTGTTAAAAAATTCTAATGCTTCAAGAGAGTATTGTGTGATAACTTCTTTACTTCTCGTTCCATATGGAACTCTAGCAGTATCTCCATAATACACGATAGTTTCAAAATGTTGTGAGCTAATTATGCTCTTAAGAACACTAAGCCCACCAACTCCGCTATCAAAAACACCAATTTTTCTTGGAATCACAAGCTATTCCTTGGCATTATCATTCATATTGTTTAGGAACTCTTCATTGTCTTTTGATTTTTGCATTTGAGAATAAAGAAAAGTTAGTGCTTCAACTTCGTTATTCATCTGATGAATCGCATTCCTTAAAACCCAAACTTTTTGTAATTTTTCTTTACCTAGTAGTAACTCTTCTTTTCTTGTACCACTCTTTAGTATATCCATAGCAGGATAGATTCTTCTTTCTGCAATAGGTCGCGATAGGACTATTTCACTATTGCCAGTACCTTTGAATTCTTCAAATATTACTTCATCCATTCTTGAGCCAGTTTCAATTAAGGCTGTTGCTATAATTGTTAGAGAACCGCCTTGTTCTATATTTCTAGCAGCACCAAAGAATTTTTTTGGTCTATGTAGTGCATTTGCATCTACACCACCACTTAGCACCTTTCCGCTACTTGGAGTTGCTGTATTGTATGCTCTTGCAAGTCTTGTAATTGAATCTAAAAGGATTACTACATCTTTTCCCATCTCAACCATTCTCTTTGCCTTTTCTACAACTAATTCAGCAACTCTTGTGTGGTTGCTTGCAGGCATATCAAATGTTGAGCTATATACTTCCCCTTTCACACTTCGTTCCATATCTGTTAC
This sequence comes from Helicobacter sp. WB40, assembly GCF_027859275.1. NCBI lineage: Bacteria > Pseudomonadati > Campylobacterota > Epsilonproteobacteria > Campylobacterales > Helicobacteraceae > Helicobacter > Helicobacter sp. WB40. The sequence continues at coordinate 119,068 of NZ_JAQHXS010000001.1, forward strand.
CTCTTCTGGTCGCTCATCTACTAGCAATACTATCAGCTCTACTTCTGGGTGGTTTTGTGTGATACCATATGCTAGTTCTTTCATTAATTCTGTTTTACCAGTTCTTGGGGGGGCAACTATTAATGCTCTTTGTCCTTTGCCTATTGGTGCGAATAAATCAAGCATTCTACCTGTGATTTTAAAGCTATTGTATTCTAGTTTTATTTGTTGTATTGGGAATAGAGGTGTTAGATTTTCAAATAAAGGACGATTCTTCATTTCATCTGGTGAATGATAATTTATCGCTTCTACTTTTAATAGAGCATAATATCTTTCTTGATCTTTTGGTGATCTTACTTGACCTGTTACTATATCTCCATTTCTTAGAGCGAATTTTCTAATTTGTGTGCTACTTACATAAGCATCGTTTCTTGAGCCAGAGAAATTCTCATCAATAGATCTTAAAAATCCATATCCTTCTTGGGTGATTTCCAAGATTCCAGTAAATAGTATAAATCCACCTTTGCTTACTTGTGTTTTTAATATTTCAAAAATTAATTCTTGTCTTAAAAATTCTTGGGGGTTTTCAATTCCTAGAGATTTTGCTATTTCTGCTAATTTATCTATTGATTGTGATCTTAAAAATTCTATCGTGTAGCCTTCAACGGGCGTATGTGTCCTTGATTTATGCTTTGTTTCTTTTTCGTTTTTTTCACTCATTTATAACCTCTATTGTGATTGATTTGGCTAGTGCCTAAAGTTTAAGAAAGTGATTAAGTAGATTAAAATTAAAATTCTATTCTAAAAGTAAAGTGTTGTCAAGCATACAAATGGCTGAATACAGCAATGACGCACCAAAAATAGAAAACACAATCGCACATATCTTATCTATTTTGTTAAATAAATCATTTGTTAAAAATCTCCTAAAATATATAGAGAGTATTAACGCACTAAAAAATGCTAATAAATTACCAAGCATCAACGAAATAAGGTTTAATCCTAGATTCTTATCTATAAATGGGGTTACTATTACTGCAAAGAATAATATAACTTTTGGGTTTGAGAGATTTATAAAAAGACCTTTTAGGTAGCAATTATTAGACTTTGTTATATGTTTTGTTAGGTTAATATTATTTTTGCTCTTTAGCAAAGATATTGCAAGATATATTAGATACACTCCGCCTATAATGCTTAATGTCATTTGAAAAGCATCGCCACTTAGAATCTTAGTTAGCCCAAAATACACTAAAAGTGCAAAAATAGTGCAACCACTAAAGATGCCAAATAAGCTATATAAACCTTCTTTAAAACCATATTGCAATGTATTTCTTGTGATAAATAATATATCAGGTCCGGGAGTTATAGCAGCGATAAATCCCGTTATAAAAACTAATACAAATTCCATATTAAAAATATGGGAAATGTTTAGGAAGTTTTGTTACATCTTGTGCTATTAGTGTCTCTAAGACTGCCATTCTTATAGCTACACCATGTGTTACTTGCTCTAGCACTTTACATCTTGAATCGCTTAGCATATCATCGCTTATATCTATATTTCTATGCACAGGTCCGGGGTGTAATAAGATTATATTTCTATCTCCTACTAGCTCTTTTGTTATGCAGTAATCTTTTGCATAGTCTTTTAGGCTAGAGTATATAGATTCATTGTGTCTTTCTGTTTGTGTTCTTAGACTCATTATCGCATCGATATTGTCTATTATCTCTTTTATATCATGTGTGTATTTTAGCTTTGTTCTAGGAAGGAAATGTGGTGGGGCTACTAGTATTACTTCCATACCGAATCTGCTTAGTAATTCTATATTGCTATTTGCAACGCGTGAGTTTTTTATATCTCCTACTATTGCTATTTTTTTACCTTCTACATTTCCTAAATGCCTCTTTAGTGTTAGTAGATCAAGTAATGCTTGTGTGGGGTGCGCATGTGAGCCGTCTCCTCCATTTACAATAGAACACGAAAGATATTTTGATAGTATATTTGGGACGCCGGAATTTTTATGTCTTACTACAATGGCACTTGGATTCATGGCATTTAAGTTTGCTGCAGTATCAAATAGGGTCTCACCCTTTGAAGTTGAGCTTCTCTCAACATCTAGTCTAACTACGCTACCACCAAGTCTTTTGGTTGCAACTTCAAAGCTAGATAGAGTTCTTGTTGAATTTTCAAAGAAAATAGTAATTACAATGTGTCCATTTAGAGAATTGCGAGGTTTTCCATCTAAAAACTGCTCTGCTAAATTAAGTATCATTTCAACTTCGTTTTTATTAAAATCTTTTGTGCTTATTAAATTGCGTGGCATTTATTTCCCTTTTAAACCCCAAAAAATTCATTCTTGTAAAATGCTAAATTATATTTTTAAATTACTTTAAGTTTGCTTTGCTTTGCCTAGTAAATATGCTAGAATCGCACAAAATTTTGTGTTTGGGGTTTGTATGAATATCTCTGTAATTGGCACTGGTTATGTTGGATTGGTTAGTGGGACTTGTTTTGCTGAAATGGGTAATAAAGTTAGCTGTGTAGATGTGTTAGAAGAAAAAATAAATAATCTCAAAGAAGGCAAAATACCAATTTATGAACCCAGCTTAGAATCTCTTGTAATAAAAAATTATAAAAATGGAAATTTAAGCTTTACTACTTCTTTAAAAGATTCGATTATAAATAGCAATATAGTTTTTATAGCTGTTGGGACACCTATGGGTGAAGATGGAAGTGCTGATTTGCAATATGTATTAAGCGTAGCAAAAGACATAGGAGAAAATATGCAATCTCCGTTAGTTGTAGTAAATAAATCAACCGTTCCTGTCGGCACTGCTAGTAAGGTTAGAGAAGTTATAGAAGGTGAGCTTCAAAAAAGAGGAGTTTCTATTGATTTTAGCGTTGCTTCAAATCCGGAGTTTTTAAAAGAAGGAGATGCTGTAAATGATTTTCTAAAACCAGATAGAATAGTTGTTGGTGCAGAGGATACTTGGGCGAAGGATATGTTAAGGGAACTTTATATGCCATTTAATAGAACAAATAATAGGTTAATAATAATGGATATAAAAAGTGCAGAAATGACAAAATATGCTGCAAATGCAATGCTTGCTACAAAAATTAGCTTTATGAATGAAATAGCAAATATTTGTGAAGCTGTTGGTGCAAATGTCAATGAAGTAAGAATTGGTATTGGCAGTGATAATAGAATTGGATATAGCTTTATTTATCCTGGGTGTGGATATGGTGGGAGTTGCTTCCCAAAAGATGTAAAAGCACTATCAAAAATAGCACTTGACAATAATGTAGAGCCAAAGTTAATAAATGCAGTGGAGCTAGTAAATGAAAATCAAAAAAAGATTCTAAGTAAAAAGATAGTTAGACATTTTGGGGAGAATTTAGAAGGTAGGACTTTTGCAATTTGGGGGCTTAGCTTCAAGCCAGAGACAGATGATATGAGAGAGGCTAGTTCTATAGTGTTAATTGATGAGTTATTAAAGAGGGGTGCAAAGGTGCAGTGCTATGATCCAAAGGCAATGGAAGAGGCAAAGAAGTTTTATTTAAAAGATAAAGTAGGTGTTAGCTATGCAGATAATAAATATGATGCTCTAAACAATTGTGATGCTTTGGTATTAGTTACGGAGTGGAAGGAATTTAGAAGCCCTGATTTTAGTGAAATAAAAGAAAGATTAAAAGAAGCAGTAATATTTGATGGCAGGAATCAATATAGCACTTGTAATTTAGATGGGATTAAATATTATGAAATTGGAGTAAAACATGCTTAGGAGTGTTTTGTTATTTTGTGTTTGTTTGTTTTTGGTTGGTTGTGCTTCAATACAAAGTAGCTATATCCCAACACTTAGCGAGGAAGAATATATGCAGGCAACAAGAAAGGCAGAGTTGATAGTTGATGATACTACAAAAATTGTAGTTGTTGCTACTAGAATGAATATAATGCAAAAATATAAATCTAAAGATGAAGTATTTTTGCTTGATGTTTATGAAAGCGGTGATGGCAAGAAAGACTTTATCCAAAATGGATACAAAATATATCTGCAAAATAAAACAAAACCACTAAAGATACAAAAAATAAATAAAGATTCATTAGATGAGTTTATGCAAAGCAAGGTGATGAGGTGGAGTGAGCAATATTTAGTTACATTTGCACCACAAGATAAAAAAACTACAGATTCTTTAACTTTGGTCTTAGAGCATGAAAAATATGGCAAGAATTTTTTACAATTTGGATATAGAAACATAAAAAAAGAAGCAAGGGAATGAGGCTTGATGTAGCGTGTGCGAATCTTGGATTACTGGAATCTAGAAATAAAATAAAAGAAGCAATAAAAAATGGGCTTATACTAGTAAATAATAAAGTATGCACAAAGGCTTCATTAAATGTAGAATTAGGTGATGAAATAAGCATAAAAGATACAAAGCACTTTGTAAGTAGGGCTGCAAATAAGCTTGATTTGTTCTTAGATTCTTGTGATATTGATGTTAGGGATTTGGTTGTGCTTGATATTGGTTCTAGCACTGGTGGGTTTAGTCAAGTCTTGCTTCAAAGAGGGGTTAGGCTAATACATTGTGTAGATGTTGGAAGTAATCAACTTCATAAAAGTATAAAAGAAGACACTAGGGTAGTATGCTATGAAAATACAGATATAAGAGAGTTTGAAGCTAGCATTAAATCTTATTCTATGATAGTTTGTGATGTGTCTTTTATTTCAGTGTTTCAGATATTGCATAAAATTGAAGAATTATTAGATGGAATCTTTATTCTGCTTTTTAAGCCTCAATTTGAAGTAGGGAAAGATGTTAGAAGAAATAAAAAAGGTGTTGTGTTAGATAGAGAAAAAATAATGCTATCTTTAGAGAACATTAGAGAAACTTTACAAAATAGAGGGTTTGAGATGCTAAAAATAGAAGAATCTAAATTAAAGGGTAAGGAAGGAAATGAAGAGTTTTTTATCGCTACAAGACGATATAAAGTTAGCTAGTAGTATCACAAGCGTAGCATTGGGTAAATTTGATGGTATGCATATTGCACACAATGCTTTATTCTCATGTTTAGATAAAAGTGGAATCATACTTAGCATAGAGCAAGATAGTGGAAGTTTGTTGCCTAAGAAATATAGGGATTTTTATGCACCAAACGATATTTATAATCTGCCACTAGATGTAGTTAGAGAAAAAAGTGATATTGAGTTTGTTGAATTTTTAATGGATATATTGCCAAATTTAGAAAAAATAGTTGTTGGTTATGACTTTAGATTCGGAAAGGATAGATATTATTATACTTTTGATTTACAAAAGTGCTTTATAGGTGAGGTTGTAATTGTAGATGAGGTATTTTATAAAAAGTTATCAGTTCATAGTGGTCTTATAAAAGAGTTATTAATAAATGGAAATTTAAAACAAGCAAACAAATTACTTGGTAGATATTATGAAATTAGGGGAAATATAATAAAAGGGCAGGGTATTGGTAAAAGAGAGCTATATGCAACAATAAATATAGAAAATGATGGATTTTTGATTTTGCAAGAAGGTGTATATGCAGGATTCATACAACTTGGAGAACAAAGTCTTATATCACCATTTTATCCTGCTGTTATTTTTGTTGGTAATAGACTTAGCACTGATAAGAGTTTCGCAATAGAGGGGCATTTGCTTGGTTGTGAGCTGGAGGTAAAAGATAAAGTAGCTGGATTTTATTTTGCTAAAAAAATACGGGAGAATAAGTATTTTGATAATTTAGCAGATTTAAAAGCACAAATAACAAGTGATATAAATAAAGCAAGTAAGATTCTAAAGCTAGAAACTTGTGAGGTAGAAAATGGATAAAGTCTTTAGCGTAGAGAAAGATAGGCAGTTTGAATTTGATGAGAGTGTAGCTGATGTATTTGATGATATGTTATCTAGGTCTGTGCCATTTTATAAGGAAGTCTTAGAGTTATCATCATCATTTGCATTATCTTTTGTTAAAGAGGGAGATAGAATCTTGGATTTAGGAACTTCTACTGCTTCAATGCTAGTAGAAATTGCTAGAAAGTCCAAATATAAACTAGACTTAGTTGGTATTGATAATTCTCCTTATATGATAAAACACGCTAAAAATAAGCTTCTAGCTTATGGAATTAATGCTACTTTAATAGAAGGTGATGTTTTGGAGTATGATTTTGGGAGTTGTAATTGCATTATTTCTAACTATACTTTGCAGTTTATTCGTCCGCCACAGAGACTATCTTTGGTAAAGAAGATTTCTAACTCCATAAAAGAAGGAGGAGTTTTTATTTGTTCTGAAAAGACCATATGCGAGGATAAGGGACTTGATTATAAGTTTATAAATTATTATTTAGACTATAAGAAAAGTCATGGATATAGTGAGTTTGAGATAAACAAAAAAAGAGAAGCATTGGAAAATGTGCTTGTGCCATATAGCGAAGAAGAAAACAAAAAAATGTTCTTAGAATCTGGTTTTAGAGATGTTCAAATTTTGTTTAAATGGGTTAATTTTGCTACATTTATAGCTATAAAATAGATAAATTAAAAAGGTTAGATTGTGGAAATTGAAATACTAAAAAAGTTAATTTCTTTTAAGAGTGTTACTCCAAATGAAAGTGGAAGCTATGAGTATATTTTGGGGTTACTTAGTGGCTTTAAGGCTTTAGAGTTTGATAAAAATGGTGTTAAGAATCTATTTTTATATAAACAATATGGAGAGTGTAAAGATTCTTTGCATATTTGTTTTGCTGGGCATGTAGATGTAGTTCCTGCCGGAGATTCTTGGGATAGCGATCCATTTACTCCAATCATAAAAGATGGATATATTTATGGTAGAGGCACTCAAGATATGAAAAGTGGAATTGCAGCTTTTTTATCTGCTATTATGGAGATAGAAAGCTTCAATGGAATAATATCAATTCTCCTAACTAGCGATGAAGAAGGAGAAGCAATATATGGTACAAAATACGCATTAGAAGAGTTAGAAAAAATGAATCTTTTGCCTAATTTTGCTATTGTAGCAGAGCCAACTAGTGTAGAATCTGTGTGTGATATGATAAAAATAGGCAGAAGAGGCTCTATAAATGGAATCTTAACATTAGAGGGAAAACAAGGACATGTAGCATATCCAAGCAAATGTATAAATCCAACAGAGATTCTAGCTGTATTGTTGCCAAAGATAGCTGGATATAATCTTGATAATGGAGATGATAATTTTGAGCCTAGCAAGATTGTAATAACAGATATTCGTGGTGGTATGGAAGCTGTAAATGTAACTCCACAGAATATAAAAATAATGTTTAACATAAGGAATTCCACAAACACTACACTAAAAGATGTAGAAGAGTATTTTTATAATTTATTAAAAGATACTAAGCATACTCTAACTCTAAAGCAAAGCTCAAAGCCATTTTTAAGTAAAAAAGATAGTCTTGTGGTAAGTTTGCTGGTAAAGTCAATACAAAATGTCTTAAATATTAATCCAGCTCTTAGCACAAGTGGTGGTACTTCTGATGCGAGATATTTTGCCGAATATGGTATAAGTGTAGTGGAGTGTGGGGTGTGTAATGACAGAATTCATGCGGTAAATGAAAGAGTAAAAATATCTGAAGTAGAATCTTTAAGACGAGTTTTTAGTGAGTTTATAAATTTGGCAAAAGGGATTAATTAAAATCCCTTATAATTTGTTCTAAAAAATTATCAAATCTATTGTCATGCTTAACATTAAAGCTAAAAGTTGGAATTTCATAATAGCGTGAGTATTCCTTTGTCGCATTACTTGAGCTTGCAATTATATGTAGTCTAAAAAGATACCTAGGAGAGAAGCTTGATGAAGCACTTGGATTGTGCTCTTCTTTGGCTTCATTGTAAAATTCTGTGATAAAGAATTCTACTTTTTCTATATTGTTATTATTTACTAGTGCTAGTTTTATTTTTCTTTCTATTGTGTATATTATATCGCTTAGGACTATATCACTTTTATCTTTATTGTATGTTACTTTTAGGTCTATTTTTTCATTGTTTATATTTTGTATTGGTGTGAAATGCTCTGATATAGAACAAGCACTAAAAGACAGGCTGAAAAGTAAAGTTATAAAACATGTTAAAATTCTCATATTAACCTCCTAAATTGCATTATTATATCAAAGGAAATACTTGAATAAAATATTTGTAGCATATAAGCCTATTTTTGTGTCATCAAACTCTTATTTATCAAAGTTGAAAAAACGAGATAGAGTAACCAAGGCTGGTTTTAGTGGGACATTAGATCCATTTGCTTGTGGAGCATTACTCGTAGCATATGGTAAATATACTAGATTATTTCAGTATATAAATAAAACTCCAAAAGTATATAGAGCTACTTTGTTTCTTGGCTTAGAGAGCGATTCGCTTGATATTGAAAATATAAAAAATATCCATGAAGTTATAAAATTTGATGAATCTTTTTTGAAGGATTTATTGCAAGGATTCATAGGTAAAGTAGAGTTTATACCTCCAAAATATAGTGCAAAGAAAATAAATGGAGTAAATGCCTATAAACTTGCAAGAGAGGGGCATGATGTCACTTTAAAGAAAGCAGTCATGGAAGTATTTTTTATAAAATTTCTAAATTATTCTCACCCATTTTTGAGCTTTGAAGTTGGAGTTAGCGAGGGAGGATATATCCGCTCTTTAGGAGAATTAATAGCAAATAGACTTGGAAGTTTTGGCTCTCTTAGTTATTTAGAGAGGATTAGTGAGGGGACATTAAGCTATGAAGGAGAAAAGCCATTAAATCCGCTAGAGATTCTAAATATGGATATTGTGAATATTAATTCTAATCTAACAGAAAAAATACAAAATGGAAAAAAGTTAAGCATAGATGAGGTTGGATATTTTAAAGATTGCGAATTTATATTAAAGAGTGATGAGTTTTTTTCTATCGTTCGCGGTGAGAATGGTATGGTGGAATATCTTGTAAATAATATCCCTATATGACTTCTATCTTTTTAGATAGAGAAGTTATTAAATCATATCCGTCCCAATGAAATGAAAACTCTAAACTTTTGCCAAATGGCACTATTCTATCTAAACCTTTTTTATCTAAGTTTATTATTGCTTGTATTTGTTCTTTATTTAGTCCATAGTAAATTAAGCTTTGAGCTTTTTTCTGTAATATGGTTGATAACTCTTGTAAAGTATGTATTGTTCTATCAATAAAGAATCCGCTGTTGTATGCAAGAGATTCTATATTGTCTGTGTTAGTTTGTATAACTATTAGTTTTGGTGTGAATATTTCTGCTTTTATATTGAGTGAAATTGCTCCTTTACAGAAGTGTAAGTATTTATCCATTATTTTTGAATCTGCTATTTTATATTCTTGTATTTTTTCTAAAAGCATTGAGTAGAATAGTTCCTTTGCTTTATTATTTTTATAAATAGAGCCAAGCCATATAATAATCTTTGGCGAAGTGCAGGCGTTTTGGTCAAATAAGTAAGTATCATTGTAAAAATTATTTATTATCATTTGTTTATTATTAGAATCTAAAAAACTATCTGAATTTATAAGTGCAAGTGAGTATCTATCGCCAAAGACTAGATCATAAGCTAGTGGATTTATTTTTATTTGCCTTATTTTGTTAATACTCTCATCTCCACCCCATATCATTCGTATATCAGCCATTTTGCTTAGTTCTTCAAAGATTTCATCTTTACTTTGGAATCTTACAAATACAATTGAATCTTTTAGGTTTTTATATTGTTGTAAAAGTGTATTTACTTCATTTACAAAAATATTAACTTGTATATATTCCCTAAAAGGAATCCTAACTATATTTGCATTACCGCTAATTAACCCACTAATTAGAGAGTATGCGAAGTTTAGTGGTATATTTTGTGGGGCTAGGTGTAGCACTATCCCTCTACCACGCCTAGATTTATCATAATTTCTACTTTCTTTTAGCATATTTGCTCTTCTGCACCAAAAACCTAAAGACACTAAATCGCTATATTCTTTATGCTTCATCAAACTTTTACTTAATGAATCTAAAAAGTCTAATATCTCATCACAGAAAATATTTTTTATCTTGTAGGATTCTGCACTTTTTAATGAATTATTGCTTAGTATTTTTAAGTTCGTATGTATCACTACAACCCCTAATTTCAGAATTTTCCATTCTTCTTGTTAGTTTAAAATATTTTCCATATCTGCCACATGGGCAATCATCTTCACCATATATAATTCCCATATCTTCGCTTAAGATAGAATGCCCCGGATATGATTTTGGGAGTATTGAAATTATTTGCATGAATCCTTCTTTATTGTATGTGGAAATGTTAAAATTTTCATCTCTTATTATTATGTCATTATATGTGCTTGTATGAAAGTATCCACAAGGACATTCTATAAATATACTCCCAGCACTCTCTGCCATACCATAATAATCAATAACTTTTGTAATGCTAAATCTTTCTTTTAGCATTTCTTTAAATGAATCTTTTTGTATATTTAGTGATTCTAGTTTTTTCCAGCCACCACCATGTATTAGTGTGCTATTTTCTAAATTTATATTTGCATTTTCTAGTTCTTTGTAGAAATGTAAATATATAATAAAAGTAAAGCCAAAAACTAGAATATGCTTATCTTTGTGCTTATCTAAAAAGCATAAAATTTCATCAAGTTTTGGCTTATTATTCTCATCTAGTGCATATAAAATATCATTACCAAAAATAGAAAACCCAAAAATCCCAGCAGCCCTTGCGTTAAATTTCTCTTTATTGCTAGTTGTGCTTTTGCAGTCTATTATTAGCATAGGAGAGCGTTTAATATGGAGTGCATTGGAGATTGTTTTTATTAGAGCATTTTGTTGATTTTTTGCATTTTCTTTATCTAGGAATATTTGTGAAGCCTTGCCACTTGTGCCGGAGCTTGTTAGTGTTTTAGTCTCATTTTGTGTTGATTTTAAAGATAGTTCTTTAAATAGCCTTATTGGCAAAAATGGCGTGTTTAAATAGTTATTATCAAAGCTATATTGCAATGCATCTAGTATTGCTTTGTATTCTTTGCAGTTTTTGTAGTGGTATTGTGTTAGGGCACAAATATATTCTCTAAAGGATTCTTTATCCTTGTTTGGCAAAAATGGATCTAATTTTAGTATTTCTTCTATCATTGTTCTATCTTTAGTATTGGTTTTCCATTTTGATTTTTTGGTATTTCTTGTATGTATTGAACTTTAAATGCACTTTTATTAAGTTTAGTCTCATTGCTTAGCAGATTCTTTATGCTTTGTATATCTTTATTTGTGCTTAGAATTGTTATTAGATCATCTCTTCCATGTGCTAAAAATTCACCACAAAAATTACTTCTTAAAATATCTTCTATTGAATCTAGGCTAACTCTATTACCAAAAACTTTTAAAAATCTGCTTTTTCTACCAACCACAAAGAAGAATCCATCTTCATCATATTTTGCAATATCTCCTGTTTTTAGCACACCATTAAAGACATCGCCTTTTTGTAAATCTTCATAACTACTTGCATAACCTAATGCTACACTTTTTGCCTCTATACATAGCTCACCTTCAGTATTGCTCGTGTTTATCTTGTTGTTATTTTCATCTATTAGATACATGTTTATTTTATCTAGTGCTTTACCTATTGAGCCTATCTTGCTAAGCGAAAATTTGGGATTTAAATAGCTTATTCTAGGACTAGCTTCTGTTTGACCATACATTACATAGAAGTCTTTATTATTTTCTTTTGCGTAGTTTGCATATTTTGCTAGAAGTTTATTGTCCATTTTGCCTCCAGCTTGAGCTAGTAGTGTTACTTTTGTAAAGTGCTTGGTTGCTTTTAGTTTATCTAGCATACTAAAAGTATATGGAACTCCAAAGATACAATTAACTTCATATTCTAAAAATAAATCCCAAAAGTCTTTGTTTAATATGCTAGATTCGCTTAAGACAATACTAGCTTGTGAGTGCAAAAATGTATTTATAATTGATAGCCCAAAAGAATAATTAAGCGGTAGAGTGCTTATTGTCTTGTGATTGTTAGTTAGTTTTAGTGATTTGCATATGGCATTTGTATTAGTTAGTATATTTTCATAGCTTAAACGCACAAATTTAGAATCACCAGTGCTGCCAGACGTACTAAGAAGCAATGCTAAATTATTATCTGCTATTAATTTTGTATCTCTTAGCTTTAATAATACAAAGCCATCAAGCTCAAAAATAACTTCGCTATCTAAAAAATTATCTTCACTTTTTATAAACAAATATTCAACATTAAATAACTCTGTGTATTTTTGTATGCTTTTTTGATTGTTTGGGAGCATTATAGATACACAATTATTATTAAAAGAGGCAACATAAGCACATATGCATGGTATAGCATTGTAAGATACTATTCCTATTAGTGCTCTTTTGTTTATTTTTGCGTATATTTCATTGCTTATTGTTAATAGTTCTTTATAGCTTAGTTTTTTATTTTTTTGTATTAGGGCTATATTGTTTGTATTTTGTATTATCATTGTAAGTCTTCATAGGTTATTATACAATCTTGTTGTATATCATTTTTTAATTTCTTGCCTATTAGCTTATCTTTATCTTTTATACTAAGTCCTTCTCCAGCTCTCTTAAAGTCTAAATCATCTTTTGTGATTACATCTCCTTTGCTTAGATTCTTGTTTGCTATTATATTTCGTTGCATTTTTTGCTTATAGGCTAGTTCCTCATTGCTTAAGATTCTCTCTTTTGCTCCTAGAATCTTAATTGTATCTTTTATTTGTTCTATCATTTCTCTAAAGTCATCTTTATTTGTAGCCATATTATTATCCATACCCATTTTTGTGTTATCTAAAGAGAAGTGTTTTTCTATCACACATGCTCCAAGTGCCACGGCCAAAGAGGCTGCTTTATATCCTTGTGTATGGTCAGAGTAGCCTATGTTTATTTTAAATTTTTCTTTTAGCATTGTTATATTATTTAGATTTGCTAGATTGTTTGGTGTGGGATATATTGAAGTGCAGTGAAGTAAGATTACATTTTTATTGTGTTTTAGTATGGTTTCAAGTGCAGTTTGTATTTCTTCTATATTTGCCATTCCGCTTGAGATTATTATATTTGCTCCACTTTTTGCTATGTATTCTAAAAAGTTTAAATTATCTATTTCTTGAGAGGCGATTTTTATAAATGGCACTTGTAAAGATAAAAGAAAATCAACTTCTTCTTTAGAATATGGAGTGGAGGAAAAGTCAATGTCTAGCTCTTTTGCATATTCTCTTAATTTTATAAAATCATCTTTTTTAATTGAGAATTTATCTATGATCCTCTTTTGTATTGGATTTTTTAAATAATAACTTTGAGAATATAAAGATTCTGCACTAAAACTTTGAAATTTAACGCAGTTTGCTCCTATATCTTTTAGTATCTTTATCATCAAAAGTGCTGTATTTATATCGCCAAAATGACTAGAATTTACCTCTGCTATTATGTATGGCTTATGTTTTAGTATATTTTGCATTTATTCTCCTAAGCTTTGTAGTATTTTTTGCAGTTTTGATTCCTCTAAAAATGGTGCTTGATTTTCAAGTGTGCTTTTTATTGCTTTACCATTTTTGATATAAAAAGAGTTATGTATGTATTCTTGTGTATTTGTTGTTAGTATTTCACATATACATAGGTCTTCTTTTAGTATGTCTCCTAACTTTTCTAATTGCTCTTTGTTTTCTATTTTGAAGTATGGAATTTGGAATGTAGAAGCTACTTTTTTAAAATTTGGAAAAGAGATTCCATCATTTATATCATTCCCTATGGTTCTAGTTTTAAATAAATCTTTTTGTCTCTTTTTGATAATCCCATATCCGCTATTATTTGCTATTAAGATACATACTTTTATTTTATTAAATACTATGCTTTGTAGTTCTTGGATATTAAACATAAAAGATCCATCACCTATTAGTGCTATTGTTTTGTTGTTATTTGCTAGATATGCACCAATACTAGCAGGTAGTGCAAATCCCATACAACCTTGTGAGAAAGGCTCTATTAGAATCTGATTATCCTTGAAGTTAATATTGCTTGGTGCAATTAATTCTATAAACCCAGAATCGCATACGAAATTTGCCTCCTTTGGCATTGTCTTACTTAAAATGTCACATAGTTTATATATATCTATTTCTTTATGTGTTGGATTGTATTTTTTGAGCCCTATTTTTATGTTTTGTAACTTTTCACTCCATACTTCCCAAGTTTTTTCTAATTTTAGGTTATTTAGATTTTGTAAGGCTTCTTGTATATCGCATTGTATTTTGATTGCTTCTATTTCTTGTGGTGTTTTAAAATCTGTATTTATGAGTATCTTTTTTGCATTTGGTGCAAAGTTAGCTAATTCACCAGTTGTTGTGCTATCAAGCCTTGTTCCTATACATAGGAGTAGATCACATTTGCTTAGTGCGATATTTGCAGCCCTAGTTGCTCCTATTGTACCTATGCTACCTATGCTTAGTTTGTTGCTAGTTGGATAAATATCGCTTACTGATTTTTCAAATATTATTGGTATTTGTAGATTGTTAATTAGTTGTTGTATGCTTTGTTTATATTTTCTTATTTCGTGTCCTAGACATATTAGAGGTTTTTTGGAATCTTTTAGATGATTTTTAATTATTTTTATGTCTATGTTTTCTTTTTCATGCTTCTTTGGTGTGTATCTTTTTAGATTCTCTACTTCTATTCTTGCATTTTGCAAATCTAGGGGTATATCAAGCCACACAGGACCAGCTCTATTTTCTAGCATCATATACAAGGCTTCATCTATTATATATGCTATATCATTTTTATCTTCTAGCATTTTGGCGTATTTCGTTATTGGCTTTACTATATTTATTATATTTGTTTCTTGTTGCCCATAAGTCCTTATGTCTCTATTTGTGTGAGTTGTTGTTTCTTTTAGGGTGTTTTGACCAGAGATTATTATAAGTGGGATTTCATCTTGATATGCACACAAAACAGGAGTGATTGCATTTGTGCTAGCACAGCCACTAGATATAAGACATATTCCTATATTATCGCTTGCGATACTTACTCCCATAGCGGCAAATGCCGCTCCTTGCTCATTATGTGTGCATATGTAGTTAATTCTACTCTTTGCTATGCTATCAGTTAAGAATAATGCACCTCTGCCATTTACTAAAAATACATAATTACTTAGATGTTTTATTCTATCTACTAAATAATCACAAACTCTCAAAATTTACACTCTTGGTTTAAATTTATTTAATATACTTGGTATACAAACTATAAAGTTTGCTTTTACTGCTACTTTATCCTTGATGTATCCTATGCTCTCTCCCTTTGCTATGCCTCTTTTGTATGAAAATAGTTTTGATTCTATATCTAATCTATCTCCGGGTTTTACTTCTATGTGAAAACTACTACTACTACTAAGGTCTGTTGCTATTGCACCTTTGTTTCCATTTAGTGTTAGGAAAGTCATAATAAATACTTGAACCAAAGATTCAGTTAAGATAAATCCCGGAACTATTGGATTATCCTCAAAATGAGGTGGGAAAAACCACTCATTATATGTGAAGTTCTTGTAACCTTTAGCATATTCTCCGGGCTTTATCTCTTCTATAATGTCTAAGAAAAACCATGGATAGCGATTTGCTTGATATTTTTGAATCTCAATTGGGTTTAAGTTTCTTAATATCTCCATTCTAGCTCATTTTTATATTGTATTTTTCTAGTATTTCTATTCCCTTAGCGAAGCTTGATAGATCGATAATATCATCTGCTTCAAACTCTATATGAAACATATCTTCTAGTGCTGCTACTAAGCCCATATGTCCTACGCTATCCCATGAATCTATATCTTGATATTTTAGATTCTTTGCTTCTTCTTTATTTACATCAAAGCACTCGCAAAAAACATCAATGTAGTTTTGTAAATTATTTTCCATATAACATCCTTTCAAATTTAGATTTATTTTTCAAAAAATTTTCTTTGTAAAAGTTCAGCATTATGTGATCTATCGAATCTTCAAAGCCTATTTCTACGCTTCCCCAATTTTTATGGAAATTTAATACCCTAGTATTGTCTTTATGAACTATTTGTGCTGCAAAGTCATATGGGAAGTGTTCAAAAAATAACTTCTTTATTAGATAGTCAGATTCTAGGCTTTCAAGCACACTAGATTCATCGCTCATAACCCATCTACCAGGAGATAGCATACCTTGAGAATTATCTATTACATAGCCTTTTGTATCTTTCCATTGTTCGGTAAAGATTGGATATGGATAAATCGAGTTTGTCCCAAGAGGTGTGCCATCTTTTCTTTCTACTATGTAATACCACTCATTTTGTAGAGTTTTATAGTGTTTTATGTAATCTATTTGTTTTTGTAGATTGTTTTCTATTTTGTTTATATAGCGGTCTTTTTTTGGATTTATTCTTAGCTCTAGTATAAACTTTGCATCAGAGATTTCTACTTCTCTAAAATTTACAAATTTACCTTCAATATTATTTAAAAGTGGAGATTTAGGCATGTGCTATGCCTTTGTGATAGGTATCATATATATATATATATATATATCTAAACATACGAATCCTTTTTCAAAATTAAAAGTGTAACTATATCTAAAAACAAATAAAAATATGTAGATTTACTTAAAATAATAAATTCTACATTATAAAATATTTAGTTTTAATTCTTTGTTTTCTACTACTTTAGATATTACATTTGCACATTCTATTCCTTCATCTTTTAGGTGTTGTATTAGTTTGTTAGCTTCATTTTCGTTTATTGCTAATGCTAATCCGCCTGAAGTTTGTGCATCAAAGAGCAAAATATCAAGCTCTCTAAAGATTGAATCTTGTGCTAGATTAAAGTTACATTTATTGTGTATTGCTTCTTTATTGGCATAGCTTCCACCGGGGATTATTCCTTTTTTTGCAAATATTATAGATTCTTCTATTAGTGGGATATTATTGCTATATATCTCTAGTGATGTGTTTTTAGTTGTCATTTCTAGCAAGTGTCCTAATAATCCAAACCCAGTAATATCAGTGCATGCACTTATTTTGTAGTTTTGTGCTATGTTTTTAGCCTTTAAATTTAGCTCACTCATTATTTTGGATATTTTCTCTATTGTGTTGGATTCAAGTTTATTGGCTTTTAGTGCAGTTGTTAGAATCCCTAGTCCTATTGGTTTTGTGAGGATTATTACATCACCTATTTTAGCTGTGTTATTTCTCCATATCTTTTTTGGATTTATTATCCCATTTACACTAAGTCCATATTTTTGCTCACTATCTGCTATTGTGTGTCCTCCAAGTAGTGCAGCACCGGCTTCTTGTATTTTTGATAGCCCTCCCTCAAGGATTCCTTGTATTAGTTCTTGTGGTATATTGCATTTATCCCACATGAGCAAGTTTATAGCACTAATTGCATCTCCTCCCATTGCATATATGTCGCTAATTGAATTTGCAGCTGCAATTTGTCCATATATATATGGATCATCTACAACAGGGGTTATAAAGTCAGCACTTTGAACAATAGCTACTTCATCATTGATAGCATAGATTCCAGCATCTTCATTGCCATAAAAATCAACAAGAATGTTTTTGTTGTTTGTATTTTGTAGCTTAGATGATATTTGTCTTAGGTCTTCCAGACCTGTTTTTCCTGCTCAGCCTGCTACTTTTACGAATTTTGTAATTTTTATATCTTCCATTTTTAGCCTTTAAATTGTGTTATTTTATCAATTTGTTTTGCTAATTATGATAAATTTGAGATTTAAAATTTTTAGGATTCTTATGGAAGCTTTTGATTTATCTTTATTATCTGTTTTAATTTTGCTTTGTATTGGATTGTTTACTGGAGTTGTAGCAGGATTTTTTGGTATTGGTGGTGGAGCTATTATTGTGCCTATGATGATATTTTTGGGTAATGATATAAAAGTTGCCATTGGTATTTCAATTATGCAGATGATTTTCTCCTCTATTTATGGGACATATATAAATTACAAACAGAATAATTTGCACTTGCAAGATGGAATCTATATTGGAATAGGCGGGCTAATTGGTGCTTCATTTAGTGGTATTGTAGTTGATAGAATAGATTCATATATTTTAGAGGTTTTATTTTCATTATTTCTTGTGTATAGTATTTTTAAGTTTTTTAAATCGAATGCATATGGTGGTAACAGAAAGATCAAAGAAGGTTTGTATGGAAATTTATTTTTAGTGTGTTGTGGAATTGTTGTTGGAATCTTTGCTATATCTCTTGGAATAGGTGGCGGAATGATGCTGGCACCGCTTATGGCTTATTATCTCGGATATAATAGTAAGAAGATTATTCCAATTTCATTATTTTTTGTGATTTTTTCTTCAATATCTGGTTTTAGTTCTTTAGCGTTGCATGGTTATGTTGATTATAGGCAGGGATTTATAGTTGGTTTAGCTTCTTTGATTGGTGTTAGAATTGGTATTTATGTATTAAGCAGAATTGATGCAAAGAAGCACAAAAATGCACTTCTTGCAATGTATGTAGTTGTATTATCTCTAATGCTAAAAGAGATGTTGCTTTAGCTATCATTTTCTTCTTTTGAGGCTTCCGTTACCATATTAGCTATCATAGTTGCTATTTCTCTTTTGCCATTTATTACACTATATAATCCCATATCTTTATATTTGGCTTCTGATTCGTTGTTTTTTGTATATACAATTATTTTGCAAAATTTAGAGATTGATAGTATGTGATATATCGCTCTTTCGGCTACACTTATTGATTCTACACATATTATTACTGCTGTGCTTTTTTCCACTTGCATTTCTCTAAAGATTGTTTTGTTTGTTATATCTCCATAGATTACATTATGATTATTTCTATATCCTTTTTCTACTCTTTCATAGTTAAAGTCAATTGCAACTGCCTTTAGTTCAGTTCCCGCAAAGTAACTTAATAATCCTTGTCCTAAGATCCCATATCCACATACTATTACATGCTTGTTTAATAGTTCATCTGGCACTGCTGTATGCACTTTTTCTGTGTTTACTTCATTTGTTTTAGATAGATGTAGAAACTTCAAAATAGAATCTGAATATTGGTCTATTTTATTAAGTATAAAAGGAGTTGCAATCATGGAGAAAATAACCATAAGTGTTAGGAACTGATATATTTCGTCTGGTGTGATATTGTCTAGAAAGTTAGAGTTTATGTATTTTAATATACCGCCCTCTAGGTGTAAGTTTAGAATCTGATTTTGACTAGCAAGCAAGAATATGGCAAATGAAAATTCACCTATTTGAGATAGTGATAATGCAGTCTTCATTCCTGTCTTTACTCCGCTAAAGAATACTAAAAATATATACATAATTGCAGTTTTGGCTATTATCAGTCCTGCAACTAGGAATATTATAATAATGAAATATTTTAGTAAAAATACAACATCTATTTGCATACCAATGGTGATAAAAAATATACCAAGCAATAGGTCTCTAAAATATACAAGCACAGCACCTACTTGATATTTGTATGGAGTATTTGATATTATCATACCAGCTAAGAATGCTCCAAGGGACATAGAAAATCCAAAATAATTACTAATATATGCAGCACCAAGAATAATTAATAACACAACTCCTAAGAAGACTTCATCCGTTTTCATCTTTGCTGATGATCTTAAAATTGCTTTAGCGACGAATCTGCCAGGTAGCAATAAGAGCAGTAGAACTATTACAGCAGAAACACTAGTTGTAAGTAGCAGTGTTGAGATTTCTGCTTCTTTATTGCTTAGTAGTTTAATCATTAATAAAATTGGAATTACAGCTATATCTTGGAATATCAAGATACCAACACAGTTTTTTCCATAAGGGGTTTGTGTTTGGTTTACATCATTTAGGTGTTTTAGCACTATTGCAGTTGATGATAGGCTGACAGCACTTGCAACTATAATTGAAGTATCAAAGTTAAATCCCATAACGAAAAAACATATACCAAAGAATGCAAGCATTGATAGAAATACTTGTAATCCACCAAAAAGCAATACTTCTTTTTTTATGTTTGACATGGTTTTAAAGCTAAATTCAAGTCCTATCATAAACATAAGAAAAATTATTCCAAGTTCTGCTAATTCGTTTAGTCTCTCATTGTCTTCTAATTTTAGTCCAAAGAAATATGTGGTTAATACACCTGTCAGTATATATCCAATAATTGCTGGAATATTTAATTTATTTAGAATAATTCCAGATATAACAGCCATTGACATAACACATATTATTACTAATAAGCTATCTATAATCTCCTCCTCAAATTGGTTTAAAATTATTTTAATTTATTAAATATTTAAGATTCTTACATAATTTTGATTAAACTTTGTTTTTAGGGACAATAAATCCATAAGGATTCATTGTCTTTTACCGAAAGTAATAGAATAAGTAGGGCTTCTTAGGTTAAATAGTGGATCTTTTGGTGGCTCTACGCCAGTTGGTAAGTTAGATGGAAAATACACATCAGAATTGCAGCTTGTGCCATTGTAGTTTGTAACATTTAAAGTTCCAACTAATATTTCTTTATGTTTTCCGCTCCATAATGCAGTTGTGTCATCTAATATATCACCTTTGTTTGCTAATACCAAATACATATCATATTTCACAGGTTTATTTTTTGTGTAGTTTTGGAAATTAGTTGCCAAAAAGTCTTTATCTAGTTTTGCAAGTTGTTCATCGCTTAAATACTTGATGCCATCTTGTGGTATAAATTTCCATTTTGCTGGGAGCAACTCTCCATTGTTTGATTTAAAATAAAATGTGTGTATGCTATAAAATGGAGTGTTTTCAATGCTAGAAATTCCTATATTCTGTAAATATTTGTCAAAATTTCTATAAGAATCTACCTCCTTAGTTAGTTTAGCAATTTTTTCGTTATTCACTTTTCCATTTACTGGTATTCTCATTTCGAAGAATTGTCCAAATTCTTGCGGATTTTTTGCGAAATTAATTTCAGTATTTAGCATAACCATAGTCCAAGATTCTTTATCTCCATTAAAATTGATAGCCATTCCTCTTGGTTTACTTTTATCATCCATGTTTCCTCCACCAAGAGAATATCTTATATCAACTGGTATTTTATTTTGTAAAAATAATGGTAAATCTATATTAGAAATTCCATTTTTATTTACAACAAACTCACCACTTGCACAGAAACCTTTTGAATGATTCACTTTTTTGTGAGGATCTTTTGGGTCACCATTTAGCTGATAGAAAATGTCTGCAATTTTTTGCTCATCGTATGTTTGGTTTGCAAAAGCAACATTTATAGCAAGAATGCTAAAACACAACAACAGATTTTTAATTTTCATGTTTGTTCCTTTGAAGATAGTTTTTGTATTTGACAATACATTCTCTAATTATATCTTTAGTTTTGTAAATATTTACAACAATTTGTATTTATTATATTATAATAAGCATTATTATAATCATTTATTTAATTTTAAAAAAAAATATTATAGATTCTATGGTCTATTGAAATTTAAAAGGATATTTATGAAAAAAATTGGTTTATTTTATGGTAGTGATGGTGGCACAACAGAAAATGTGGCAAATAAAATTGCTTCTATACTTAACAATGTGGATATTTATGATGTATCAAAGTCCTCAAAAGAAGAATTATTGGGGTATGATAATTTAATTTTAGCTACTCCAACTTATGGTAGTGGTGATTTGCAAGGAGATTGGGAAGACTTCGTAGAGAATTTTAGTGCTATTGACTTTAAAGGTAAAACAATAGCTTTAGTTGGACTTGGCGATCAAGATGTATATTCAGATACATTTTGTGATGGAATATTTTCGTTATACGAACTAGTAAAAGAATCAAATATGATAGGACAAACAAGTATAGAAGGCTATGAGTATGAAGCAAGCAAAGCAGAGGTTGATGGCAAGTTTGTAGGACTTGTTATAGATGATGTAAATCAAGATGATCTAACAGATAGTAGAATTTCAAAATGGGTTTCAGAAATAAAAGATAAGTTTAATTAAAAGGCTCTATATCCGAGCAATATACATTTATCAAAGCTAGGCAAAACACACATAGCTTTGATATCCCCACCTATGCCTATATCAAGTAGGGTTTCATAATATTTTATATCAAATTGTAACTTGCTTCCGATTTCAGTATTTAGGCCAATACCGCTTATTTCATTAAAGTAAATAAAATTATATATTTTGCTAAAGATTAATATTAGAGATTCTTTTAGATAGTCTCTCTCTTTTGTGTCTGCTAAGTCGTAAGCTTCTTTTGTTGTGAGGATTCTACCTCTAAATTTAATATAGTTTTTTTGTATGGCTTGAGTATGTACTTGCTTATAAAAAGTATCAAGATCCATAGCATAAGTCGCTATGGATAGTAAAAATAAAATACTAAATATCTTCAATTAGTTCCTTAAATGAATCAAAAAATAGTGTTTGTGCCTTGCTTAGAGGCAGATTTATATCGCTTATTTGTATATTGTTACCACCTAAGGTTGCAATTTCTCTTAAGCATAAATTGTATTTTTCTGCTATTTGTAGTAGAAATTCTGTATTTTGCTTATTTGCTGATATTAGAATTTGGTTTGGAGATTCACCAAATAATTCTAGCTTATCTAATTTTTTATCACATATACATCCAACATTATTAAATATACATAGTTTGGCTAGTGTAGTAGCTAACCCACCTTTATGTATATCGTATGCAGAATCTATCTTATCTTTTGAAACCTGTAAGAACTTCCAAATATTTAGTTCATCTTCTAATGATATTTTTGAAATTTCTGCTTTTATTGAATTTCCAAATAATTTTGCAACAAGTGAAGCACCAAAGTTTAGCTCCAAATTATTTTTACATAGAATATATACACTATCCCCATCTTTAGAATTGTCTTTTATTATTTTT
Organism: Helicobacter sp. WB40; assembly: GCF_027859275.1. Lineage (NCBI taxonomy): Bacteria > Pseudomonadati > Campylobacterota > Epsilonproteobacteria > Campylobacterales > Helicobacteraceae > Helicobacter > Helicobacter sp. WB40. The sequence continues at coordinate 141,957 of NZ_JAQHXS010000001.1, forward strand.
GATGGCTCATCTATAATGCCAACTGCTGCAATACTAGGTGTTGGATATATATCAATATTATCAGTTTGGTTATAAAGGCTTACATTTCCGCTAACTACTGGCATTTTTAGATTTTTTGATGCTATTTTTATGCCTTCACAAGCTTCTTTAAACTGCCACATTACCTCACTATTTTCAGGATTGCCAAAGTTTAAACAATCAGTAATTGCAAGTGGGATTCCTCCCTTTAATGCTATATCTCGTCCCACCTTTGCTACTGCTTGAATTGCTCCTTCTTTTGGATTTATATAGCATAGTCTTGAGTTGCAATACACACTTAAAGCTAGGGCCTTATCGTTTTCTTTTATTCTAATTACACTAGCTCCACTTTTTCCTGCTTTTGTCATTGTATTGTTTTGGATTGTGTTATCGTATTGTTCATATATCCATGATTTTGAATTTATATCTGGACTTTTTAGTATTTCTTCTAACATCTCGCCATTATTAATATCTAATATTGAATCTATCTTAAAAGATTCTATCTTGTCTAAATAAGTCGGGTTTTGGCTAACTTCTCTTCTTAAGATTGGAGATTTTTCGCTTAGTGGTTGCACAGGTATTTCAGCACATTTTTTATTATGCCAATATAGCTCCATTTTGCCACTATTTGTAACTTCTCCAATAATTGCACAATCAAGTTCCCATTTTTTAAATATTTCTAAGATTTTATTTTCGTAGCCTTTTTTTGCACAAATTAGCATTCTTTCTTGTGATTCACTTAGCATTAGCTCATATGGATTCATGCCTTCTTCTCGCATAGGGACTTTATCGAGGTGTATAATCATTCCGCTTCCACTTCGTCCTGCCATTTCAAAGCTAGAGCTTGTGAGTCCTGCTGCACCCATATCTTGAATTCCTACAATCAAATCTTCTTTAAAAAGCTCCAAACAGGCTTCAAGCAGTAATTTTTCTGTAAAAGGATCGCCAACTTGCACAGCAGGGCGTAATTTTTTAGAATCTTCATTAAAGCTATCAGAACTCATAACAGCACCGCCAAGCCCATCTCTACCAGTTTTTGAGCCTACATATATAACTGGATTGCCAACTCCTTCAGCTTTTCCATAGAATATTTCATTATTTTTTACTATCCCTAAAGTAAAGGCATTTACAAGTATATTTCCATTGTAGCAAGATTCAAAAGTAGTTTCTCCGCCAATGGTAGGCACTCCCATGCAGTTACCATATCCGCTAATGCCACCAACAACGCCTTTGAGTAAATATCTATGTTTTTTGCCTATTTCGTTGTTTTTGGTTATATCTCCGAATCTTATTGAATTTAGAGATGCAACAGGTCTAGCCCCCATAGTAAAAACATCTCGCATGATTCCACCAACACCAGTTGCAGCTCCAGCATATGGTTCGATGAAGCTTGGGTGGTTGTGTGATTCCATTTTAAAGACTGCCCCATATCCACCACCAATATCGATAATACCAGCATTCTCTCCGGGTCCTTGTATTACCCAGTCTTCTTTTGTATGGAATCCATTTAGATAAATTTTGCTTGATTTATAACTGCAATGCTCACTCCACATCGCAGAAAATATTCCTATTTCAACTAAATTTGGTTCTCTATTTAGTATGTTTAGAATCTTTTTGTAGTCATCGTTGCTTAGCTTGTGTTGTTGTAGTATAGATTGTATATCTTGCATTTATTACCTCTAAAACTTGATTGTATTACATAAGTGTATCAAAGAAGTAATAAAGCAAAACTAAGAAATAAATAAACTTACTTTAAGTAGAATGTTTAACTTTATCGACAGCCATAAGGGTAAGGAGTAGTGCTATGAAATATATTAAGTTTTTTAAAGAGCTTAATAATAGAGATGTGCCAATTGTAGGTGGTAAGAATGCAAGTATTGGGGAAATGTTTCAAGAGCTTGTACCAATGGGGATTAAAGTTCCAAATGGATTTGCAATTACAAGTGAAGCATATTGGTATTTACTAGATAGTGCGGGGATTAGAGATAAAATAAGAGAACTCTTAGAAGGGATTGATGTTACTGAAATAGATGTTTTAAATGTGCGTTCAAAAAAGATTAGAGATATGATTTTTGGCACACCACTTCCTTCTGATTTGAGAGAGGAAATTTTAGAAGCTTACAGAATCTTAAGTGAAGAATATGGAATGGAAGAAGCTGATGTTGCAGTTAGAAGTTCTGCTACTGCTGAAGATTTACCAGATGCGTCATTTGCAGGACAACAAGATACATATTTAAGTGTGCAAGGTCAAACAGAATTAATTCATTACATTAAATCATGTCTTGCTTCTTTATTTACAGATAGAGCTGTGAGTTATAGAGCTTCAAGGGGATTTGATCATTTTAAAGTAGCGCTATCTGTTGGTGTGCAAAAAATGGTTAGAGCTGATAAGGGTAGTGCTGGTGTTATGTTTTCTATCGATACAGAGACAGGATTTAAAGATGCGGTTTTTATAACTTCTTCATGGGGGCTTGGTGAAAATGTAGTTGGTGGGACTGTAAATCCAGATGAGTTTTATGTGTTTAAACCTGCATTAGAGCTTGGTAAGCGTCCTATTCTAAAAAGACAGCTAGGATATAAAAACATAAAAATGGTATATGCAGCACCGGGAGCAAAACACCCTACAAAAAATATAGAAACAACAGAAGAAGAATTAAGAAGTTTTTCTATAAGTGATGATGAGGTTCTCACTCTAGCTAGATATGCTATGCTAATAGAAAAACACTACACAAAAGAAGCTGGAGAGTATCGCCCTATGGATATGGAATGGGCAAAAGATGGTAATAGCGGAGAGATATTTATAGTCCAAGCGCGTCCAGAGACTGTGCAAAGCCAAAAGATGAAAAAACAAAGCAATACTTTAGAGAAATATTTCTTTAAAAATAAAAATGAAAAGGAAGTTATCTTATGTGGTAAAGCAGTTGGTGGCAAAATTGGTACTGGTAAAATTAGAGTAATTGATAATATAAACAATATGGGTGAGTTAAAGCAAGGAGAGATTCTAGTCACTGATAATACTGATCCTGACTGGGAACCTGCTATGAAAAAAGCTTCTGCTGTAATTACAAATCGTGGTGGTAGGACTTGCCATGCTGCAATTGTTGCTAGGGAAATTGGAGTACCTGCTATTGTTGGTGCTGTTGGTGCAACTGAAAAGTTAGAAACTGGAATGGAAGTAACGGTCTCTTGTGCAGAGGGCGAAGATGGCTTTGTGTATAGTGGAATCCATGAATATGAAATTGAAAAAATCGATTTAGCATCACTAGAACAACCAAAAACAAAGATATATATGAATATCGGAAATCCAGAAAAAGCATTTTCTTTCTCCATGATACCAAATAATGGTGTTGGGCTTGCTAGAATGGAGTTTATTATTAACAACTATATTAAAGCCCACCCTCTAGCTTTAATAGAGCTAAATAATGGAAATAAAGAGTTTGATGGAGTAGAGGGCGTAAGAGAGATTATGTCTGGCTATGCAAATCCTAAAGACTTCTTTATTAAAAAAATCGCAGAAGGTGTTGGAATGATAGCAGCAGCCTTTTATCCAAAGCCAGTTATTGTTAGAACAAGTGATTTTAAGTCTAATGAATATTGCAGAATGGTTGGCGGTAAAGATTATGAGCCACACGAAGAAAACCCAATGATTGGCTATCGTGGGGCTAGTAGATATTATTCTAAGGAGTATTTACAAGCGTTTGAATGGGAGTGTGAGGCACTTGCTATGGCTAGAAATGAAATGGGATTTTCTAATATGAAAATTATGATTCCATTCCTTAGAACCCCTGATGAGGGAAGAAGAGTGCTAGAGATAATGCGTAAAAATGGTCTAGTGCAGGGCGAAAATGGGCTTGAGATATATGTTATGTGTGAATTGCCTGTAAATGTAATATTAGCAGATGAGTTTTTGCAATTATTTGATGGATTCTCAATTGGTTCAAATGACCTAACGCAGCTTACTTTAGGCGTTGATAGAGATGGTGAGCTTGTAAGTCATGTTTTTGATGAGAGGAATCCAGCATTGCTTAAAATGTTTAAAATCGCAATTGAAGCATGTAAGCGCCATAATAAATATTGTGGAATTTGTGGTCAAGCACCTAGTGATTATCCAGAAATTGCTGAATTTTTAGTGGAAAATGGCATAACTTCAATTTCTCTAAATCCAGATTCTATTATTGAGACTTGGGATAGAATTGTAAAACTAGAGCAAAAATTAGGTATATGATTTAGGGGTATTGTTTGAAACTTGCAGTATTTGATTTTGATTCTACATTAATGGACGGCGAGACTATAAATTTGTTAGCTAAAGCTTATGGAAGGGAAGCTGAAGTTAGTGCTATTACAAAAGAAGCAATGGAAGGTAAGCTTGATTTTTATCATAGCCTTAAAAAAAGAGTTGCAACGCTAAAAGGCATGTCTTTAGGAGATGTTCATTCTGTATGCTCAAAGCTAGTGTATAACAAAGGTGCAAAGGAAATAATAGAGTTTCTAAAGGAAAGAGATTATAAGGTTGTTGTCTTTAGCGGTGGATTTGATGAGGGGGTTAGTGCTGGTAAAGAGGCACTTGGATATGATATGCACTTTAGCAACACTCTTCATCATGCAAATGGAATCTTAACTGGGTCTGTTGGTGGAGAGATGATGTTTTCTTATTCTAAAGGTAGAATGTTAGAGAAGATTCAACAACTGCTTGGTGTATCATATGAAGATACAATAGCGGTTGGCGATGGTGCAAATGATTTATCTATGTTCTATCATTCTGCTAAAAAAGTTGCATTTTGTGCGAAGGAAAAATTAAGGTCTGCTGCTAATATCGTAATTGATACAAAAGATCTGTCTTTGATAAAAAAATATATTTAAGGGTTTGTTATGTCAAATATTTCATTTTCTTTGTGGTGTGATTTTGTAGAGAGAGACTTTTTAGAGGGAGAGTTTATAGAATTAATTGAAAGTGGGATTATAAATGGGGTTACTAGTAATCCTGCTATTTTTCAACAAGCATTGTTAAATAAAAGCTATGAATCTCAAAAGAAAGAAATAGCTACACAAGAGCCAAAGGAAATATATGAATCTATAGCAAAAAGAGATATACAAAGAGCGGCAGAAATCATGCTTCCTATGTATAATAAAGATATAAACAATGGGTATGTAAGCATAGAAGTAGATCCAAACCTATGCGATGATGCAGAGGGAACTATAAGAGAGGGTGAGAGATTATACAAGGAGATTGGCTATCCTAATGTAATGATAAAAGTCCCTGCTACAAAGGCTGGATATGTAGCAATAGAGAAGCTAATAAGTAAAGGAATACCAGTAAATATCACTCTTGTATTTTCAGAAAGTCAAGTAATAGAATGTATGGAATCTCTAAAAGCAGGATATGAAACATTAAAAAGAGATTATAAAAAGGATATAGGAGAATTACCAAGGGCTGTTATTAGCATATTTGTATCTAGGTTTGATAGGAAATGTGATGAGATTTTAAAGAATGCAGGAATTGCTAATGCTACTCTTGGGGTTAAAAATGCACAAAAGCTATATAAAATAATAGATAAGTATTCATTGCCTGCTGTTCGGGCACTATTTGCAAGCACTGGTGTTAAAGATGATACTTTAGAACCAAGCTATTATGTAGAAGAATTATACTATCCATACACGATAAATACTGCACCATTAAATACAATCAAGGCTTTTATGCAAGCTAGAAAATCTCTGCAATCGCTTATAGAAAATGGTGCTTATCTGCCAGATGATACAGAACTTGATGATTATTTTAAATTAGTTAAAAACGCAGGAATTAACCTAGAATCTGTATCGCAAGAATTACTAGAGCAGGGCTTGAGTGATTTTAAGGTGGCTTTTTCTAAGATATTAGATTCGTTAAAATAAATTAGCAATGAATCTTGCCTTATTATTAGATGTGAACTTTAAAGTAGGTTTCAATAAAAGGGTGGTATAATTAAAGCTTTTATTTTGTTTTTTAAGGATTAAGAAATGTTAAGTGGAATAATTAGAGAGAGTATTTCTAAAGCTGAAGTTAAGCAGTTAAGAAAAAATGGTTATCTAATTGCCAATATCTATGGTAAGGGTAAGGAAAATATTCATTGTGCTTTTAAAAGAAATGAATTTATAAGAGAAGTTAAGAATAAGACTGATTTGATATTTAATGTTGAAGTTGGCTCCAAGCAGTATCCAGTTGTAATTCAAGAATATCAAAAAGATCCTATTACTAGCGATATTATCCATGTTGATTTAATGTTAGCTCAAAATGGCATTGAGGCTAAATATTCTGTTAAAGTTAGATGCGTTGGAACTCCTAAGGGATTAAAAAATAAGGGTGTTTTAATGATGTCTAAAAAGAGGATTAAGGTTAAAGCAGCTCCTGAAAAATTACCAAAAGATTATGAAATTGATGTTAGCAATTTAGATGTTGGTGATGTTGTGCTTGTTAGAGATTTACCTAAAAATGATGGAGTAAAAATTGTTGAGAGAGATGATGTTGCAATTGTTGGTGTTATCAAATCTCGCTAAATGTTTTTAATAGTTGGTTTGGGAAATCCGGGCAATAAATATAAAAATAATCGCCACAACATAGGTTTTATGGTTGTGGATTTTTTAGTCTCCTTTTTGGAGGCTAGTCTTCAAAGCAATAAAGATTTTAGCGGTGAGCTATACAAGAAGAATGATTTACTCTTGTTAAAGCCCTCTACTTTTATGAATCTATCTGGTAAATCAGTTTTATCTGTTATAAATTTTTATAATGTTTCTAGTTTTTTAGTTATACATGATGATTTGGATTTAAAGTTTGGTGCTGTGAGATTCAAAGTTGGTGGCGGTAGCGGTGGTCATAATGGGCTAAGGTCTATAGATTCTATGTGTGGTAATGAATACTGTAGAATTAGATATGGAATAGGTAAGCCAGAGTTAAAAGAACAAGTAGCTTCATATGTTTTAAGTGATTTTACAACCGATGAGATAAAGTATAATGAATCTTTAATAAAACATTGTGCTAATGCTGCTTTGGAGATTGCAAAATTAGATAGTTTTATAGAGCTAAATAAAATATCGTCAAAATATTCTTTAAAAGAGATAGTATGAGTTTATTTACAAGATATATTAGTTTTTTGTACTTGAAGTCATTTTTGATAGTTTTTGTATCTTTAGAGTGTTTTTTTGTTCTTATTGATTTTGTGAAATATTTAGATTCAATGCCAGATTCTGCAAATTTGGTTGTATTACTTTTGTTTTATAGTTTTATATATGCTAGTAATTTTATTTTGCCATTATCTTTGGTGTTATCACAGATAGTATTTATTATAGTTTTATTGAAGAGTTCACAATTTACTGCTTTTTTATCTCTTGGATATTCAAAGGCTAGAATTTTTAATCCAATATTTGCAATTAGTTTTTTAATTACTATTTTTTATATTTTGTTAAATACAACTTCATTTGCATATGCTAGAGAAAAAATGGACTTAATAGTAGAGCAGGGCTTTATAAGTAGTTTTAAGAAGGATTTGTTTGTAAAATATAATAATAACTATATATATTTTGAAAAGATTTTTCCACTTTTGCAAAGTGCCTCTAATGTCAAAATATATGAAATGAGAGATAATGTAACTATAAGGCGTATTATTGAATCTAAAGAAGCTAGATTTGATGGTGTAGATTGGATATTGGATAGTGCTAAGATAACTACAATAGATGATGATGTATCGCATAATAAACCTCTGCAAGTAAGCTATGAAGAGAATTTTAAAACCCTAAATAAGTTCAAACCAAAAATACTTGATAATATTTATGAAAAGCATGGTAGTGTATCTATAGTCGATGCTTATGAGGCTATAGAATTACTAAAAACACAAGGCGTGAATATTGATAAATTGCGTGGTTCGCTTTATTATCTTTTGTTTTTTCCATTTTTTGCACCATTAGCTATGGTATGTCTATCAAATTTTACGCCAAATTCTAATAGATATGTTTCATTAGGTTTTGTAGGATTTATTATGATTTTATGTGTGCTTATGTTATGGGGGATATTTTTTAGCTTTTCTAGGCTTTCTATGAGTGGATTTTTAGCACCAGAGTTTAGTATATTGCTACCTATGTTTATATTGTTTTTGTGCAGTTGTTATTTTTATAATAAATTATTAAGAAATTAAGGAGATGGAATGACAGCGTTAATTAGTGTTAGTGATAAAAGTGGGATATTAGAATTTGCTAGGGGATTATTGGAGTGTGGATATGAGATTCTATCTACTGGCGGGACTTTAAAGCATTTGCAAGACAATGGAATTAATGCCATTGATGTTAGTGCTTATACTAGCAGTGTTGAGATGTTCGATGGAAGAGTAAAGACGCTTCACCCTAAGATTCACGGCGGAATCTTGCATAGAAGGGATAATAAAGAAGATGTAGAAGTAGCCAAAAAATTTGAAATTAAAGATATAAATTTAGTATGCGTGAATCTTTATCCATTCAAAGAAACAATACAAAGAACAGATGATTTTGATGAGATTATCGAAAATATAGATATTGGTGGTCCATCTATGGTTAGAGCAGCGGCAAAGAATTTCAAAGATGTAATGATTGTAACTGATACTTTGGATTATAGCTTGGTTCTTAATGCGATAAAAAACAATCAAAATACATTAGAATTACGACAAAAATTAATGATAAAAGCATATGAGCATACGGCAAGTTATGATTGTATGATTGCAAATTATATGAATGAGAGATTTAATGTAGGGTTTGGAGATAAGCATTTTATCTATGGTAATTTGGTATCTCCTACAAGATATGGTGAGAATCCTCATCAAAAAGGTGCTTATTATGAATTTGGTGATTTTTATTCTAAGAGATTTGAAACGCTAAAGGGTGAGATTAGCTTCAATAACCTAACTGATATAAATAGTGCTGTAAAGATTGCTTCAAGTTTTGGAAAAGTCCCAGCAGTGTGCATTGTAAAGCATGGGAATCCTTGTGGGTTTGCAATAAAAGAAAACCTGCTTACATCTTATGTAGAAGCTCTAAAATGCGATAGTGTATCTGCTTATGGTGGAGTGGTGGCAATAAATGGCAATATAGATAAAGCCCTAGCAGAAGAGATAAATAAGATTTTTATAGAGGTGCTAGTTGCACCAAGCATTACAGATGAGGCTTTAAGGGTGTTTGAGAGTAAAAAAAAGATAAAGATTTTTGTATGTGGTGGAGAGTATTTAGACTTCCCTAAAGATAGTTATGATTTTAAACATATTGATGGTGGATTCTTGCTTCAAAATAGCGATAGTGTTGGTGAAAACGAAGTAAGAGATGCGAAGTGTATGGGAAATATAGAAGCAACTTGTGAGCAAAAAAGAGATTTAGAGATTGCATATAAAGTTGCGTCTTTAGTTAAGTCAAATTGTGTTGTATATGTGAAAAATAGTGCTATGGTAGCAGTTGGAATGGGTATGACAAGTCGTGTAGATGCAGCAAAGAGTGCTATAAATAAGGCTAAGGATATGGGATTAGATTTAAAAGGTTGTGTGTTAGCAAGTGAAGCATTTTTTCCTTTTAAAGATAGCATTGAAGAAGCTCATAAGGTTGGAGTTAGTGCTATTATTGAGCCAGGTGGTAGCATTAGGGATAATGAAGTAATAGAATGTGCAAATGAGCTTGGAATCTCACTTTATTTCACTGGCGTTAGGCATTTTTTACATTAGAAATATAATTAGGGTAGCTACACTTTTGACATATGGATTCAACTCTTAAATTATTTAAGAATCCTTGTTTGATTTTTTGTGTTTTTTGGTTGTTTATTATATCTAGGAGACTATTTTTGCCTATGTCTCCTAAGTTTATTTCTCCCTTTGTGCAAAAGCAGCATGGAACAACAACTCCGCTAGTTAAGATTCCTAATTGAGAGATTGTGCCATAGCATTTACCATGAAGTTGTTCTTTGTCTTTAAATTCCCAAGAAAAAAATGACTTTTGTATTAGATGAATCTTGTATGATAATTTTGTTTTATGGTTGTGTATGCGAATTTTAAAGTGTTCTTCTAGTATCTTGTATATGGTTTGATTTATATCTGGTGCTTTAAAGTTTGAATCTAAATTCCATAGTCGTAAATTTATAAAAGTCTCACTTTTTAACTCTTTATGTTTTGCACATAGTGAGAATATATTTTGAAAATAAGAATCTAAATTTATATCTTTATTTTGATATATGGCACTTGTTAGGGATATGTTTATTTGCTTTATGTTGTTGTATTTTAAGAGAATATTTTGGGTGTGGGTATCTAAATAAAAACCACTGCTTGTTATTTCTAAATTTAGGTTTTTGTTTTTTGCTATTTTTATATATTCTTCTATGTTATCTAAGCTTAGCGGGTCTCCTAGAATGTGTAAAGCACAAAGTTTTGTGTGTGGATATATATCATTGCATATTTTTTCAAATAGCAAAAGAGGCATTTTGTCATTACTCTTCTTAGGGGTGCAAAATTTGCACGATAGCCCACAGAAATTTGTAATCTCTACAAAAATTTTTTCAAATTTACTCATTTCGTAAAACTTGCAAACAATCCACCTCTGTCGCCTTTTTAGCCGGATAGTATGATGAGAAAAAAACTATTAATAATGAGCCAAATAATATGGAGCATAAGTCAAATATAGATAATTCTAAAGGTAATTTTGAGCTACCATATACATCAGCAGGTAAGGATATAATTGGAAAATGAGATAGCAAGAATAATGCAATAGCAGCTAGGATACAACCGCAAATAATCCCGCTTATACCTATTAAATTACCAAGATATAGAAATGTTTTTTTAATTTCTCTTGGTGAAGCACCCATTGTTAGAAGCAGTGCTATTTCTTTTCTGCGATTCATAATTGTCATTAAAAGTGAGCTTATGATATTTAAAGAAGCGACCAAAATTATTAGCATAAGCACTATAAAAAGAGTTCTTTTTTCTAATTCTAATGCTGCAAAGAAGTTTCCATTTTGCTCCCACCAACCTACTATTCTTTTATCCACATATGTTTCTTTTAGTTTTATTATGTCTTTTTGTGGATTATCAGAGTATATGTGGATTCCATCATAAGAATCTTCTTTCATGCTTTTTAGGATTCTAAGGGATTGTAGGCTTGTATATATATAGCCCTTATCATATGCTATAAGCCCCGAGCTAAAAAAACCATTGACTTTAAAGTTTTTCATACTTGGTGCGAGTGTTATTGCATTTGGTGTTAAGTTTGTAAAAATTAGTAGCAAATTTGATTGATAATTTAGATTGTATAAGTTGGCTAGATTCTGCCCAATTATTACATCAAAAGTTCCTTGTTTATACTCTTCGTTATAGTTTTTTTTATAAAAGCTTTTTGTATTTTCTAGTGCTTCTTTAAAAACAGGATTAATTTGTGATTCTAATTCATAATCAATCCCAAAGATAATACCGCCCTCTAGTGTGTTTTGTGATTTTGAAATTGCTTGTGTTTGTATAAAAGGACTTGCTTTTAGATGTGGGAAATTTTGTTGTAAATCTTCTAGTGTGTGTTTATTTATATCAAACCCAATCATGGTAATTGGGTAATTCATTATAAAGAGTTTTCTTTGGAATTCTTTATCAAACCCATTCATTAATGCCATAGCAACTATTAGCACCATAACCCCAACGCATACTCCTAAAAATGCAAGAATAGCAGCTATTGATATGAATGGTTGGGATTTGTTGAATCTTAAATATCTTCTTACTAAAAATGGTGCTATATTACTTTGCAAGCATACCCTTTTTAGGACCACTAATCCCGCAACAATTTTTATATTTTTTACCACTTCCACAAGGGCATGGCTCATTTCTTACTGGTTTTGCTTTAAATAGAGGCTCATTTCTCATTTCTCTTGCCTCTTTGTTTAGCTCATTTAGTCTTTCTTTTGCTTTTTTTGCTTCATCTTCATTGGCAGCTACATTTGCATTTAGTTGAATTTTTTGTAGCATTTTAATTGATGTGTATTTAATTTGTGCAGCTAATTCTACAAATAGATTATAGCTTTCTTTTTTGTATTCTGTTAGTGGGTCTTTTTGGTTATATCCTCTAAGTCCGATTCCTGTTTTTAGATTATCCATTACATATAAATGCTCTCTCCAAAGATTATCTAAAGATTGTAGATAGACTATTTTTTCTACTTCGGCTCTTGTGTGGCTATCTAGGTTTTGCATTTTAGATTCATATTGTTTTGTTAGTTCTTCTTCTATGTATGGCTCAAAGGAGTTGTTGTTTTTATATGAATCTAAGAGTGCTTCTTTATTTAATGACACGCCAAAATCATCTAATGCTATTGATATTAGTGAATCTAAATTATCTTCATCGCTAAAAATTTCTGCCTTTTGCAATAGCATTGTGATACACTCTTGTCTGTTTTCTATTATTTTGTGTGATATATCTTGGTTTGGATTTAGCAAGTCATTTCTTACTTTATAGATTGCTTTTCTTTGCTCATTTGCTACATCATCATATTCGAGCAAATGCTTTCTTGCTTCAAAATGCATACTTTCAACTTTCTTTTGTGCATTTTCAACAGATCTAGTAACAAGCCCAGATTCTATGTGTTCTCCTTCATCTAGTCCTAGCTTATCCATTATTTTTTTAATCTTATCACTGCCAAAGATTCTGAGCAGTGAATCTTCTAAGCTAAGATAAAACTGACTTGTTCCAGGATCTCCTTGTCTTCCACTTCTACCTCTTAGTTGATTATCTATTCTTCTTGATTCATGTCTTTCTGTTCCTATTATATATAGTCCTCCAAGAGCTTTTACTTCATCGTCTATTTTTATATCCACACCACGACCTGCCATGTTTGTAGCAATTGTTACTGCTCCTTTTTTACCTGCATCTTTGATTATTTCTGCTTCTTGTGCGTGATGTTTTGCATTTAGCACAGAATGCGGGATTCTATGTGCTTTTAATAGCTCATGTATAGTTTCACTTTTTTCTATTGAGGCAGTTCCAACTAATATTGGTTGTCCTTTTTTATTTAGTTCTACTATTTTATCTACTAAGGCTTTGAATTTTTCCTTTTCTGTTTTATATATTAAGTCATTTAGATCTTTTCTAGCAACTGGAACATTTGTAGGGATTGATACAACATCTAAGTTGTATATTTCTAAAAATTCACTAGCTTCAGTTTGTGCAGTTCCTGTCATACCTGCTAGTTTGTCATAGAGTCTAAAATAGTTTTGGTAAGTTATATCTGCTAATGTTTGGGATTCTTCTTTAATTTTTACCCCTTCTTTTGCTTCTAGTGCTTGATGTAATCCTTCGCTAAATCTTCTACCTTCACTAAGCCTACCTGTAAATTCATCTACAATTACAACCTCACCATCTCTTAATACATAGTCTTTGTCTTTTTTGAATAGTAAATTTGCCTTTAACGCTTGGTCTAAGTGATGTGCCAAAATGGAGTTTTCTATGCTGTATAAATTATCTATTTTAAATAATTTTTCCGCTTCTGTGATACCTTCTTCTGTTAGGATTATTGTTCTATTTTTTTCATCTACATTATAGTGTTCTTCATTTTTTAACTTCAATGCAACATTATTGGCAATTTTATAATTATCAAGTGTTCTATTTGCTGGACCTGATATTATAAGTGGTGTCCTTGCTTCATCTATTAGAATCGAATCTACTTCATCGACTATTGCATAAAAATGGCTTTTTTGCACTTTGGAATCAAAGCTATATTTCATATTATCTCTTAGATAGTCAAAGCCAAATTCATTATTTGTCCCATATACAATATCACAAGAATATTGCATCAATCTATCATTATCATCATATTTATTTGATACTACCACTCCAACTTTATAACCCAAAAACTCATACAATGGTCGCATAACATCAGAATCTCTTTGTGCTAGATAGTCATTTACGGTTACTACATGCACACTGCCTATCATTGCATTTAGACATACTGGTAGTGTTGCTACTAGTGTTTTACCTTCACCTGTTTTCATCTCGGCGATTTTGCCATCATTAAGTACCATACCACCAATTAACTGCACATCAAAATGCCTCATATTTAGCACTCTTTTACTTGCTTCTCTTGTTATTGCAAATGACCTATGTAGGGCTTTTTTAAACGCTTCATTTTTATTTTCTGAATCTTGGACTTCTTTTTTTAGATTCAAAAACTCTTGCTTTAATTCCTCATCGCTTAATTTTTGGTATGTCTCTTCTAAGTCATTTATCTTTCTTACTTCTTTTTTGTATTGACTTACGATTCTGTCGTTTTTACTGCTTAAAATTTTCTTTACAAGTGAGCCTATCATTGCTTGATACCTTAACTTTTAATTTGCTTGAAATTTTAGCATAAATGCTACTTTGCTTAGATAAAATATGCAAAAATTTAATAAAGGCAGAAAATGATTTTTGTTGATGCATGTTTTGGTAAAGATACTCCATATACTCCTGTGTGGTTTATGAGACAAGCTGGTAGATATTTAAGCGAATATATGGAAGTTAGAAGCAAGGCTGGTGATTTTCTATCTTTGTGTAAGAATCCAGCACTAGCAAGTGAGGTTACTTTGCAACCTGTTGATATTTTAGATGTTGATGCTGCAATTTTATTTAGTGATATTTTGGTGGTTCCTATGGAAATGGGAATGGAGCTTGGATTTTTTAAAGGTGAAGGACCTAAGTTTTCTAAAACAATAGATAGTTTTAGTGATGTTAAATCTTTAAGCTTAGATTCTAGCTCTAGGCTAAATTATGTGTATGATACTATATCTCTAACAAGAGAGAAGTTACACAAAGATAAGGCGTTAATAGGATTCTGCGGTGCTCCATGGACATTGGCTACTTATATGGTAGAAGGTGAGGGGAGCAAAACTTATGCAAAATCAAAAAAGATTCTATATAGCAATAAGGAGTTATTGCATGCATTGTTAGAGAAAATCACCCATAACCTAAAAGAGTATCTAAAGTGCCAAATAAAAGCTGGTGTAAATGCTGTTATGATATTTGATTCTTGGGCTAGCGCATTGGAGTGCGATAGTTACTTTGAGTTTTCTTGGGAGTATTTAAAGGATATTGCACAAGAGATTAAAAAAGAGTATCCACATATTCCTGTGATTTTATTTCCAAAGGGGATTTCTGGCTTTTTAGACAGAATAGATGGAGAGTTTGATGTCTTTGGAGTTGATTGGAGCACACCATTATTACAAGCTAAGAATCTTTTGGGAGATAAATATGTATTGCAAGGCAATTTAGAACCATGCAGAATCTACAATAGAGATTCAATGCTAAGTGGTGCTAAAGAAATACTAGAGATAATGAAAGGCAAAAGACATATATTTAATCTAGGACATGGTATGTTGCCTGATTTGCCAAGAGAAAATGCAATAGAATTAGTGAAGTTTATACACAATTATAAATTCTAATGTTACTATCTTTAACATATTGTTGTATATAGCTTCGAATCATCACAGAATTATGCATGTTACGATTGCTTATTTAATATTACAAATGTATAATATTTTCTCATGCTGATTTAAAGGAGAAAATATGAACAAGATAGCCAGTCATATCTTGTGGGGCATTGTTGCTTTAATTGGTGCGTGGTGTTTTGGAGTTTTAGCACTGCACACTGGAGAGAGCATTTCTGCTATTTGGATTATTGTTGTTGCGGTATGTATCTATTCTATTGGTTATAGATATTATTCAAAGTATATTGCAGAGAAAGTATTAGAGCTTGATGATAATCGTGCTACACCTGCGTTGGTGCAAAATGATGGTAGAGACTTTGTTCCTACAAATAAAATAGTTCTTTTTGGACATCATTTTGCAGCTATTGCTGGAGCAGGACCGCTAGTAGGACCAATTCTAGCGGCTCAAATGGGGTATCTACCTAGTATGATTTGGATTGTTGTTGGTGTTGTGCTGGCTGGTGCAGTACATGATTTTACAGTACTTTTTATCTCAACTAGAAGAAATGGTAAATCTATTGGCGAGATTATAAAGCTTGAACTTGGCAAAGGTGTTGGGAGTATAGCTATGGTTGGGATACTAGGCATTATGATGCTAATTATTGCAATCTTAGCACTTGTTGTTGTAAATGCTTTAGCTGAATCTCCTTGGGGACTTTTTACCATTGCCATGACTATTCCTATTGCTATTTATATGGGGATTCATATGAGATTTTTACGACCGGGCAAGATTGGTGAGGCAAGTATTATTGGCTTTGTCCTTTTGCTTTTGGCACTTTATTATGGTAGATATGTAGCAGAGCACCCTGAGCTTGCAGTAATTTTTACTCTTAGCCCTACTACTCTGACTTACATAATGATAGCTTATGGATTTATTGCTGCAATTTTGCCTGTGTGGTTTCTTTTAGCACCACGCGATTATTTAAGCACATTTTTAAAAATTGGTGTTATTGTGCTTATGGCTGGTGGAATCTTGATTGTAGCACCTGAAGTGCAGTTTGGTAGTGTTACGAAATTCATTGATGGAACTGGACCGGTTTTTAGTGGGCAGTTATTTCCATTTTTATTTATCACCATTGCTTGTGGTGCGATAAGTGGATTCCACGCATTAATCTCAAGTGGAACTACACCTAAAATGCTAGAGAGAGAATCTCATGCAAGAATGGTTGGCTATGGCTCAATGGTAATGGAATCTGCAGTGGCTATTATGGCGTTAATTGCTGCGATTATCTTAACTCCGGGCTTATATTTTGCTATTAATGTTGCACCTGCAGGACTTGGCACAGCAGGAATAAAGGAGGTTAGCGATGCAGCTGTAATTGCAGCACAGACTATTAGCTCTTGGGGCTTTACTATATCGCCTGAAGAAATACTAGGTACTGCAAAGGAAATTGGAGAACCAAGCATATTAAGTAAAACCGGTGGAGCACCTACCTTTGCTATAGGATTAGCTACTATTATCTCACAAGTGCCACTTTTTAATGCTGGTTCAATGGCGTTTTGGTACCACTTTGCGATTTTGTTTGAAGCACTATTTATCCTTACTGCTGTTGATGCTGGGACTCGTGCTGGACGATTTATGGTGCAAGATGTGCTAGGTAATGTATATAAGCCTTTTGGTAATATCCATTCGATATTTTATGGAATCTTAGCTACACTTATTTGTGTAGTTGGTTGGGGATATATCCTCTATCAAGGCGTAACAGACCCACAAGGCGGTATAAAATCACTATGGACACTCTTTGGTGTGTCTAATCAAATGTTAGCTGGTATGGCACTTTTAGCGGTTATTGTTGTGCTTTTCAAAATGGGCAAAGGAAGATTAGCATGGGTTGCAATTCTACCTGCTACTTGGGTTTTGGTTAGCACACTTTATGCTGGGACATTAAAGCTTCTTCCTGCAAATGGAGAGAAGGTGCATGATTCTGTAAGTCACATCGCACTTTGGCAGATTAATTCATCTAAAGCAGATGAATTATTGGCAAAAATTGTAAATACTAGCGATAAATCTTTAGTGGAAACTATGAATAAAGAAGTAGCTAAATTCCAAACTATCGCAAATAATAATCTTTTAAACGCTATTTTGTGTGCGTTTTTTATGTTTGTAACTATTTTGATTGCTTTAAAGAGTATTCTAATTTGCATTAGATGTGTAAATAATCAAAATACAATCCCATTAGCTGAAAGCTCATATCTAAAGACAAAAGATTATGAAAATCAAGCATTTTCTACGCATTAGCTTTTTAAGATTTGTAAAAATCTATCAAAAATCTGATAGGTTTTTACACTTACTTGTTGGAATGCCAAGCTATGATAAGTATCTAGAACATATGCAAAAACATCATCCAGATAAGATTCCAAAAAGTCAGAAGGAATTCTTCAAAGAAGCAATGGAGAGAAAGTATGGAGCAGGTAGTAGCAAGTGCTGATAAGGCTAAAGCCATAAGTTTATGGATACATAACTTAGCCTTGAGATAATACCTTATCTATATTTTGTGATAGGTTTAAATATTTTTCATTTGTATGCATTAGTATGTGTAATAAATCTCTTTTTTCGTTTTCATCTAGTAATTCTATTATGTATCTATATTGGTTAAGCCAAGTATATAGTAATCTATAATAGCTCTTATTTACCCAGCTATTTACACCACCATTTTCTAAGAATTTATAGATATTTAGATAAATAATTAAGTAACTATAAATTCTATAAGCTCCTCTAATTTTCAAATATGTCAAATCTGGAAATTTATCTCTTACTTTCTGTAAATATGGAGGTAGTTTTTTTGGCATTGGTATTTCTGTCTTTTTGTCTATATAGCTAGTAATTGAGCCTTCTCTTATTCTGTATATATACATCTCATCTTTTAGCATTTTGACTTCCTGTGATAGCATACATAAAATAAGCCCAAAATCATTGTCTTCATGCATTATATTATGAGTGAATCTTAGATTGTATCTATTTAATACTTCTGCTTTAAACCCACCTTGATATGCAAAGTAAAATGAATATCCAGTTCTTTGTAATACTATATGTGCTATTTCCATACCATTTTTATAGTTTTCTACATAGTGGAATTGTTCTGAAAACATGTTTTTTATTACTTCGCCTTTTTCGTTTGTTGATTTTACTTGAAAGATTGTTAGTTCAGATTCATTGTCTCTTATGCATTTAGTGGCATTTATATCTATCATATCATCGCTATCTACAAATTGTATGAAATGATCATTTGGCATTTCTTGTAAAAGAATAGAATTTACATTTTCTAAATCTGTTTTTATTAGATTTTTAGAGAATGTGAAGTGCTTATTTAGTGTGTTTATATCTATATTTTTCTTTTGTTTGTTAAAGCTATTTACCTCACTTAGAGTTTGTATGCCTGTTTTTGCCTTTAATGCTTGTTGTAATTTTTCTCTTAGTGGCTTTATAAATTCTAATCCAGCATTCCTAGCACTGCTAAGCCCACCATTTGGTTTGTCTATTATAATTATTCTAGAATCTTGTTTTGCATATTGCATTGCTATTTTTAGACTATTATCAGTGCTTCCGTCATTTACTAAGATTAACTCAAAGTCTTTGTAACTTTGATTTATAATTGAATCTAAACATTCTTTGAGATAATTTTCTACATTATAGATAGGGACTATTATTGAGTGATTCATGCCTTAACCTTAAAAATTTTTAGCATTAAATCAAAAAAAAAGAAAAAAAACAAATTAAATTTCGAAAAATTTATTTAAAAGATACTAGTTTGCTTTGTGTTATCCTCTCTATTTCAGCTAAGCTTTGAATTATTGCATATCTATTTAGCACAACATTGCTTCTAGCTTCTGTTAGTAAATATTCTGCGTCTAAAAAATCACTAGTGCTCATAATTCTAGCTTTATATCTATTTTTTGAGATTCTGTAATTTTCTTCTGCCTGTGTTAGTGCTACTTTTGATACTTCATAGGCATTTAATGCTAGATTATAATTTTCTATTGCATTAAATAGTTGCAACTCAAGCTCTTCTATTAAATTAGCCCTTTGTGATGTAAAAGCCATTTTGTTTGTTTTAGCAGATTCTAAATTATATTTATCGCTAAGACCATTAAATATATTTATGCTAACTTGAAGCTGTATCGTGCTTTCATTATTGACATTTTTAGAGTTTTTGAGATTATCACTATTTGTGTATTCTCCTATTAGGTTTAAATCTGGTAAAAACTCTCCTCTTGCACTTTTTATATTGCTATCTTTGCTTTGTATTATATTATCTAGGTATAAAATTTCAGCCCTTTTTTCCAGCATTATGGATTTTAATTTCTCTTCTACTAGCGTTGGCGTGTGTAGTTGTAGTTCATTTATATCATCTAAATTTATTTTGATTCTTGTATATCTCTCTAGAGTTTTTATGTAATAATTTAGCATACTTTGTGCAGAAAGTAGGTTTTGTATTGCTTTATTTAGCTCTACTTCAACTGCTAGAAGGTCATTTTTAGGTATGAATCCTACTCTATAAAACTCCGCACTTTCTCTTTTTTGCTCCTCTAGTAAGTCTTTTGATTGTTTTGCGACTATTACACTTTGCTTTTGTCGCAGGATATTTATATATGCACTCTTTACTAGTAGGATAATATCTTCAGTTGTGCTTTGTAGGTAATATTTTTGAGCTTCATAGAGATATTTTTGTGATTTTGTATTATAAAAATCGCTAAAGCCATTAAATAAATTGTATTGAATATTTGCTCCAAATGAATTTGTGGTGTTTTGGTTGTAATTGTTTTTTCTATTTGATGTAGTTTGTCCATAGGTTATATTTAAACTTGGATAGAATTTGCCTTGTGAGCTTTTATAGTTATATTTTGTTTCATTTAATATGTGTTCTTGTTCTTTTATGCTGTGGTTTGCAATTAGTGCTAAGTCTATAGCTTCTTGCATACTTAGTGCATATAAGTTGGTGCTAGTTAGAAGAGCTAGAAATATTAGTAATTTTTGCATGTTTTAGTTCCTTTTTTATAAAAAATGATAAAAGACAAGGTATAACAAATAATGTTAGAAATGTAGAGAGTGTAAGTCCGCCAAGTATAACTGCTCCAAGTCCTCTATATATCTCACTACCAGCACCCGGCACAAGCACAAGAGGAAGCATGCCAAATAGAGAGGTAAGGGTGCTCATATAAATTGGACGAATCCTAACTCTAACTGCATTTATTATTGCTTGATGTGGGTCAAATCCATATAATCTTATATTGTGCAACGATTGATACACTATTAAAATGGCGTTATTTACTACGATTCCTACTAGAATTATAAAGCCAAGCATTGTTAGTATGTCTAGTGGCTGATTTGCTATTAATAAATTCACAAGCCACAACCCAAGCACACCTCCACCAACAGCAAGTGGCACGGTAAATAAAATTATAAAAGGATATACAAAGTCTTCATATAAAGCTGCCATTAATAGATAGATAATAAACACAGCAAGTAAGAATCCTCCCTCTAAGGCTAGTCTTATTTTTGTTAGTTGGTCTGCACTTCCGCTTAGTGTTATTTTGTTTTCTCCAAAAGATCCATTATCTTGTATTGTCTTTATAACATCGCCTTGTATTCTCTCCATAGCTTCTTGTATGGTTATATTTGGTGGCGGGCTTACTTGAAGTGTGACGGTTCTATCTCTCTCTAAATGTCTTATTTCGTTTATGCCATATTCTATTTTTTGAATTGCTAGTGATGATATAGGCAAAATCCCACTTTGTGGAGTGTAGATTGAAGCTTGATATAATTCTTCTGGAGAGGTTATTTGAGATTCTTGTGTTTTTAAGACTAAATCTATTTTTTCTCTACCTTCTTCTTTGTATTCTGATATTTTTCTGCCGTCCATTAGCACATCAATAGCAATTCCAAAACTCCTTGCATCTAATCCGACAGCTTTTAGCCTATCAGAATTTGGATACAAGTTTAGCTCTGGGAAGAGTAATTCTAAACTTGGTCTAGGTATTATTTGTGTCCCATTGCCAAATGTATCATAAATTATTTTTTGCATTGAAATTGCAGTTGCTACTATATTTTCTAAATTTGTGCCACTTATATCTACATCAATGCTTCTTCCTTGTCCTCCTCTTCTCTCAAAGATACCTGTTTGTGTTGCAAATCCGCTAACTCCCGGTATTTGTGCCATGCAAGATCTAGCAAGAGGTATTAACTCTCCAGCCCTGCTAATCTCTGTGCTCCTTAGTCCAAATTGCATAAATGTTTCACTTCCTAAATAGAACATATTATCAATTGGCGGAATCTTATTTGTACCTTGATAACCATTGTAATAGAAATAATTACTCAAGCATAAAAATAAGTCGTTGCCTATTTTTTGTCTCTCATTATATGATAGTCCGGGTGGTGGGTTTAGGGTGCTTATTACGAAGTTTTGATTGCCTTGTGGGAGGTATTCCATTTTTGGAAACAAAAAGTAACTAAAAGCAAATGATATTAGAGTTAGACTAAGTATGGTTGTTATTTTGTTTTTTGTGCTTTGCATTGATTTTTCTACAAATTTCATAACAAAATCCACAAATCTAAATCCAAAATTAACAATCATCTTTGATAGCTCTTTTAGTTTTTTGTTTTCTATTTGTTTTTTAAAGTTTAATTTGCTTGCCTGATAGCTAAGTGTAGGTATAACCATGATTGAGACAAAAAGTGAGAATAGCACAGCACTACTAGCTGCTATTGCTATGTCTCTAAAGAGTTGTCCTGCTTCTTCTTGCATGTTTATAATTGGTATAAAAATAGCAATAGTAGTTAGAACAGAAGCAATTAGCCCACCTATTACTTCGCTAGTGCCATCGCTTACTGCATTTATGAAGTCTTTGCCCATTTTTCTATGTCTGTCTATATTTTCTAGCACAACAATTGCAGAATCTACAAGCATACCAACTGCAAAAGAGATTCCAGCAAGTGAAACTACATTAAGCGTTCTATCTAGAGCTGCCATGATTATAAAAGTGCCAAAGATACTAAGTGGCATAGCAACTGCAATTATCAGCGTAGAAGTAATTGACCTTAAAAATATAAATAGCATACAACAAGCCAAAATTGCACCTACCATGATATTGCCCTTTACTAGTGCTATTGCTTGTTCTATGTAGCCTCTTTGGTCATTCATCCATTCTAATCTCAAGCCTTCTTTTTGTAAGATTCCAGCATTTAGCTCATTAAATACCTTTTCTACTTCATTAGTTAGTGTTAGAACATTTGCATCAGCATTTGGCTTTATTGATATATTTAATGCTTCTTGTCCATTGTATAAAGAAGCTGTGGTTTTGTTTTCAAAACCTTCTTTAACTTCAGCAATATCGCTAATTTTTATTCTTTTTAATCCATCGCTCCATATTATAGTATCAGCTATCATTTGTGGGGTTTTGTATTCTGCTGTGGTTCTTACTCTATATGATTTTCTACCATAATTCATAGTTCCAGCAGATATATTTACATTTTCTTTCTCTAATGCGTTTATAATATCATCAATAGTTAAATCAAAGGCTGCTAACTTTTTGTAATCTAATACAATATGAATCTCTCTATCGTCTCCACCGGGGAAAAATACTTCAGCAACTCCATCGATTCTTTCGAAATATTGAATAATTTTTTCGTTAAAGAAAGTCCTATATTCTCGGACATTTTTATTATCGCTAACAAGCATCATTCTAACAACAGGAGATGTATCATCCCCAGTGGCTCTAATAATTGGTCTATCCATATCATCAGGATAACCCTTTACTTCATCTAGTTTATTGCTTACATTTAGCATAGCTTCAGTTAGGTTTGTGCCTATTTCAAACTCTAAAATTATATTACCGCGACTATTTCTTGACCTAGATTCAAGGGTAACTAGACTATCTATTCCTTTTAGTGCTTGTTCTTGTCTTTCTATTATTTCTCTTTCTATCTCATATGGAGTAGCACCATTCCAGGTAGTTGATATTGAAATTACAGGTCTTGTTACTTTTGGTGTTAGCTGATATGGCATTGTGCTTAGGCTTAAAGAGCCAAACAATACTAATAGTATCATTCCTACGATAACTACTACTGGTCTATTTATTAATGCTTTTATCAATTTTTACCCTCTTGCTCTTTTATTTCTTGCCCATCTTTTAATCTTTCATGTCCTTGAGTTATTACTTTATCATCTATGTTTATAGGTTCTTCTAGTGGTGTAATTGAGGCATATAGCCCTTCATAGCCATTTATTTTTATTTCCACTTGTTTTGCTTTATTGTCTTTAGCTATAAATATTACATAACTTGTTTTGCCATCTTTATATATAGGGATAATTGAATCTCTTGCTACAAAGAGTGCTTTTTGTTTATCTGATATATTTAAGCTTACTCTAACTTCAAGTCCTTCTATTAGTTCTCCATTTTCATCATCTATTGCTAATTTTATTGGAAATGTTCTAGCTTTGGAATCTCCAAGAGGTATCAAGGCTAGAACTTTTGCTTTGTAATTCTTGTTTGCTATTTGTGTATCTACTATATCTCCTACTTTTAGCGAACGCAATATCTCAAAAGGCACTTCAATACTTGCTTCTAGTGGCGATAATTTAGCTATATTAAATATACTATCACCATTTCCAACCCATTCTCCTTGCTTTAGTAGTTTTTGCAACACAACCCCATCATATGGTGCTTTAATTGTTTTCTTTTCTTTTTGTGTTTTTAAGTATCCTAAATTTGCAGCTATTGAATCTGTATTACCTTCTTGGGCTTGCAGATTATATAGTGCATCTTCATATTCTTTATAAGCTATTGAATTGCTTTTATATAAAGATTCATACCTTTGAAATTCTTTTTTTGTCTTTTTTAGTAGTGCTTCACCTTGTTTTAGTAATGCTTGTTGAGAATTTATTTCTTTTGTTAATAAATCACTATTTAGTCTTGCTAGAGGTTCTCCTTTTTTGATTTTATCTCCCTCATTTACATATATCTCATCTATTATGCCGGATAATTCTGAAGCAAGAGAGGATCTATCGCTAAAATACAAAGTTCCTATGTAGTTGTAGTTTGAGTTTAGCACACCACTTTTTATTGACTCTGTTACGACCAGAGTAGTTGCGTGTATGTTTGATAATATCATAAACAAAATAGTTGCTATTCTCATTTTAATTTAACACCTTTGAAATAAAATTTGCAAATTGTATATAAAAAATGTTAACTATAAGTGAAATCTTTTAAACTATATAGAGTTGTTATTATAATTTTGGTGCTACTTTTAGGAATTTAATAATTAAAGTTGAGGAGGATGAGATTTATGTAAGTAGCACCAAAAAAGAAAACGATGAACTTTAAACTGATCTAATTCTTTACAAATTGTAAGAAAAAGACAATAGAATTTTAACTTTTTTAGCTTAAATTTTGATTAAAATTGTATTTTAGTTTCGAATTTATACATGATTTTTTATAGAATATTATTTTTTTAATGTTTTATAGATTATATTTATAATAAAAAGAATGTTTAGTAAGGTAGCATTTTATGTTAAATAAAAATATTGTTTTGATAGTCTGTGCTTATTTTGTATGTGTTATTTTTAGGTTTTATTATCCTTTTAGTATATACGGAATCAACGAATTTATGTGGAATGACACCTTTATACTAAATACAAATGATGCATATTTTTATGCAGAGGGCACTAGGGATATAATGGAGGGTATTAAAAATACGAATCTATCTCCAACCTATGAGATATTATCCATAATTACGGCTTTTTTAGCACAAGTGTTACATATTGATATAGATGTTTTAATGTTTTATTTGCCTGGTTTTGTTGGGTCTTTAGTTGTTTTTCCTGTTGTAATTAGTCTTTATTTTTATGGCGGTTTTAATATTTTTATTAGTTTGTTTTGTGGGGTTTTAAGTGGAATAGGCGTTAGCTATTACAATAGAACAATGTTTGGCTACTATGATACTGATATGCTTGTTATTGTTTTATTGTTATTTATTGCCATGTTTATTTTAAGGTATTTATATAGAAACACTTTATGTAGCATTTTTGCTGTTTTATTACTTAGTTTATTTGCACTTACATATTATCATTCATTAGTTTATGTGCTTTTTGGTTTTTTGCTTGTTTTGTTTTTCTTTAAAAGAAGTGTTTCATTAGAGATTTTGTGTATAAGTTATGCTAGTTTTCTTGTGTTATATGAGATGTTTGGAGTTTATGTTTCATTATTTTCTTTATTTTTGCCATTTGTAATGTATATAGATAGAAGGTATGTAGCTTATATTTTTTATTTTGTTTTATTTGTATTTGTGATATTTGTGGCTTATAATTTGTTGCCTTCTGTGCTTGGTAGTGCATACTTTAATAAAGATAGTATAGTAAGTAATAGCATTTTTCATTATTTTGGTGTTATAAATACCATATCAGAGACTTCAAATATTGATTTTTCCACATTTGCTTATAGAGTTAGTGGTGGAATCTTTTGGTTTATTATTGGTTGTCTTGGACTTATTTTATTGTTCTTTAAAAAAAGAGAGTTTTTGATTTTTCTACCATTTGTTATTTTTGGATTCTTTTCTTATTTTAAAGGGCTTAGGTTTAGCATTTATAGTGTTAGTGTTTTTGCTGTTGGTGTTGGATATTTTCTTGTATTTGTTTTAGAGTATATAAAATCACACAAAACTATATCTACAATAATTGGTATATTGTATGCCTTTGTAGCACTTTTTCCACATGTTATGCACATTAGGAGCTATATTATTCCACCAGTGCTAAATAATAGCGAAGTTAGAATCTTAAATGAGATTCCTAGTGAAATTGGAGATTATGCTATTTCTTGGTGGGATTATGGATATATAATTAGATATTATTCAAAATTAAACACAATAATCGATGGTGGGATTCATGAAGGACATAGTAATTATCCAGTAAGTTTGATACTTAGCGGAGATAGCGAGAATCTAAGCTATAACTTATCAAAAATTTTGCCCGATATGAGCTTTGAAGAGTTTTTAAAAAAAAATAACTACACTCCAAATAAAGCTATAGAAGCACTAGAAAGTCCAAGCTTTAGATATGAAACTTCTAAGAATATTTATATTATCTTGCCATTAAGAATGCTAAATATTTTCCCTGCTGTAAGTAGCTTTAGCAAAATCAATATAACAAGCGGAGAGACTTTTAAGCTAGGTGTTTTTATGCTATCTCAAGTTTATATTGATAATAAGGCATATTTTAAAAATGGTATCAAACTAGATGTTGTAAGTGGATATTTAACTTTAAATGGAGATGTAATACAAGTTGGAGAAATTATTAATTTAAAAAGCAACTCTAAAAAAATCTTAACAGATTCAAAACTAGTAGCAATAATACTAAAAGATAATAGGGCATTAGTGTGTGATAGGGAGTATTTGGATAGTTTTTATTTTAAGGCTGTATTGTTTAAGAATCTAGATTCAAGGCTATTTAAAGAAGTGCTTAGCAATGATAGTATAATTGTGTATAAAGTAAATAAAGGATAGAAATGCAACTAACTCACTTAGATAATAATAATAATCCAAACATGGTAGATGTATCAAATAAAGATAATACAAATAGAGAAGCAGTAGCTAGAGGCAAAATCACAATGAGCAAAGAAGCCTTTAGTGCAGTAGTGGAGCTAAAAACAAAAAAGGGACCAGTAATACAAACTGCAATTATCGCTGCAATAATGGGTGCTAAGAGGACTTCAGAGCTTATTCCAATGTGCCACCCTCTATATCTAACCTCTGTGAAATGCAATATAGAAGAGATAGAGAGTGAAAATTCATTTATCTTAGAAGTAAGGGCAAAGACAAATGGACAGACAGGTGTTGAAATGGAAGCGTTAATGGGAGTAAATATAGGACTTTTGACAATTTATGATATGGTTAAGGCAATCGATAAGACAATGGTGCTTAGTGATATATACTTGCTCAAAAAAAGTGGTGGTAAAAGTGGAGAATACAAAAGAGAGGGCTATTAGTTTAAAAGTAAAATTTTAATAATTTTATATAAAACTCGTAATTATCGATATATCAAGCTTATATAGCAATAAATAAAGAAAAAATATTTTTATCTTTTTTAACATTTAATTACATAAACTTATGTTTTTAACATAAATAAATTTGGAGTATTAAATGTCTAAAAAGATTACAAACATTGAGTTACAAGACAAAGAGAGGAGAGGTTTTTTCTCTAAAGTTGGTATTGCATTGCTTGGAATTAGTGCTATGCCATTGTTTAATAGCTTTGGCGGTAGTGTAGCACTAGCAAATGAATTACCAGCTTATAGACTAAAAGATAAGAAGAATCTAAAATATCATGGAGAAAGACCACTAACTGCAGAAACAGAAGTGTATGCGTTAGATTCTGATTTTACTAAACCTGAAAACTTCTTTATAAGAAACAATGGTGTGCCACCTTCAATGGATAAGATTAAAGAAAGAGTAAAAAATGGTTGGACACTTGAAGTAAGTGGGGAGAGTGTAAAGGACGCTAAGACTTATACTTTAGATGAGTTAAAAAGTAAGTTTAAGCACTATACTTATGCACTTACTTTAGAGTGTGGTGGTAATGGTAGAGGTGAAGTAATACCTAGCACAAAAGGGACACAATGGGGCTATGGTGCTGTTGCATGTGGTAGATGGACTGGTGTTAGGGTTAGGGATATTTTAGAGGATTGCGGTATCAAAGATGATGCTGTGTATATCGGATACTATGGTGTTGATACAAAGCTTACTGGAGAAGAGGTTGCACCAATTAGTAGAGGTGTGCCACTAAAAAAAGCATTACAAGATGAAACGCTTATAGCATGGGAATATGAAGGTAAAGATATACCTTGGGTTAATGGGTATCCTTTAAGATTAGTATGTGGTGGATATCCTGCTAGTGCTAGTGGGAAGTGGCTATCTAAGATTGTAGTTAGAGATAAGATTCATGATGGCGAGAAAATGGCTACTTCATATAAGATTCCAGTAGAGCCTGTAAGACCGGGAGACTTTAATTATAAAGGCGAAATGAAAATAATTGAATCTATGCCTGTTAAGTCAATTATTACAAACATTAAAAATGATACGAAGTTTAAAGCAAATAAGAATTTCGAAGTTAGAGGCAAGGCTTGGGCAGGTGAGTTAGAGGTAAATGAAGTTTATGTAAGTGTTGATTATGGTGTTACTTGGATTAAAGCTAATGTAGAAAAGCCTATAAATAGACTTGCATGGCAAAAATGGAGCACAAAAATCAAGCTTCCAACAAAAGGATATTATGAGATATGGGCTAGAGCAGTAGATAGCGAGGGTAAAAGTCAGCCTATGGTTCTAGCACAATGGAATCCAAATGGTTATTTAAATAATTCATGTCATAGAGTAAGTGTAGTAGGGGTGTAAGAAATGTTTAAAAAATTATTTGTATTTTTGTTTTTGAGTATTTCTTGTTTGTTTGCAGAATATAAGATAAATCCTGACAATGGTCTTATTATAGACACCAATGTTGAGCTAGTTGAAAATCATTGTCTCGCGTGTCATAACTCTGGGCTTATTGTAAATATGAATGCAAATAGAGATGCATGGATAGCTGCTATTAGATGGATGCAAGAGAGCGAAGGCTTATGGGAGATTCCTGCTGAAGATGAAAGTAAGCTACTTGATTATTTAGTAAAGCATTATGGGGAAAAATATAACACAAGAAGACGACTTCCTTTACCTATATTGATGCAAAAATAAAATACAAGCACCATTTTGGTGTTTGTATTTTTTTGGATATTTTTCTCATTTTTTACAGCTCTTTTACACACTTCTTTTAGAATCCTTTTAATCTACTTTAAAAGGATATAAATGCAAAGACGAAATTTTATGAAAATTCTTGGAGTATCGACTGCTTCTTTATCTTATGCTAGTTTTTTTGGTGCATCAATTCTTAATGCTAAGGAAAACAAACTGCTAGGATTTGAATCAATAGATATAAATACAAAAGATATAGTAGTAGTTCCAAAGGATTATGAGGTAAAGCCACTAATTAGTTGGGGAGATCCATTGTTTTCTAGTGCAAAAGAGTTTGATGAATCAAAAATTATAAATGAAGATTCAATTAATAATGCAACTTTAACATTTGGTGATAATACAGATGGAATGTCTGTGTTTGAATTAAGTGAGGATTCATATATTATGTGTGTAAATAATGAGTATATTAATCCAGAGCATATGTTTAATCATAATGGCAAAAACATGACTTTAGATGATGTAAGATATGAGCAAAATTCGCTTGGAGTTAGTATTTTTGAGATTAAAAAAGATAAAAATGGGGATTTTAACATTGTAAAAGATTCTAAATATAATCGCAGAATCACAGCCCATACACCTATGGAAGTTAGCACATTAAGAGGGTTTGATAGAATAAAAACTAAAGATGATAAAAATGGAGAGAGAATACTAGGAACTATAAATAATTGTGCAAATGGCAAAACCCCATGGGGGACATATCTTGCTTGTGAAGAGAATTTTGATGATTTTTTTGGTTCTAGCAATAAGAAGTTAGAGTTAAACGAAAGTGAGAAAAGATATGGAGTTGGTGTAGATAGTGTTTATAAATGGGAGCTTGATTCTAGATTTGATATATCAAAAAATAGAAATGAGCCAAATAGGTTTGGCTATGTAGTAGAAATAGATCCTTACAATCCTAATTCAACACCTATTAAGCGTTGTGCATTGGGAAGATTCAAGCATGAAAATGCAGAAGTGTTGATAAATAAAGATGGTCATGTTGTTGTATATATGGGCGATGATGAGGTAAATGAGTTTATTTATAAATTTGTATCTAAAAATAAATTTGATAGCAAAAACAATAAAAATAACAGGAATCTTTTAGAAAGCGGAACTTTGTATGTGGCTAAATTTACAAATGGTAAAAATGAGCTAGAAGGGACTGGTGAATGGATAGAATTAAGCTATGGCAAAAATGGACTAATTAAGGAGAATGGATTTTTTTCTTACGAAGATATTTTGATAGATACTAGACTTGCAGCCAGTTTTGTGGGTGCTACACCTATGGATAGACCAGAGTGGATTGTGGCTGATAATAATAGTAGATTTGTATATGCGACATTAACAAACAATACAAAGAGAACAGAAGCTGGTGCTGCAAACCCAAGGGTAAAAAATCAGTATGGACATATAATAAGATGGTGGCATAAAGATAATAATCATAACTCAACTAAATTTAAGTGGGATATTTTTCTTCTTGCAGGAAATCCGATGCAATATCCAAATGATCTAAGAAAAGGAACTAGCAATATAACTAAAGATAATATGTTTAATAGTCCAGATGGTTTGGCATTTGATAAGTTTGGTAGATTATGGATTGAAACTGATGGTAAGTATAGTAATGAAGGTGATTTTCTAGGAATGGGGAATAATCAACTATTGTGTGCCAATCCAAATACAGGAGAAGTTAGGAGATTCTTAAGTGGTCCTATTGGTTGTGAGATTACTGGTATAGCATTTTCAAAAGATTATAAAACAATGTTTATTGGCATTCAGCATCCGGGAGAAAATTTGCTTCCAAGTCATTATCCAAATGGTGGAGATTCAACTCCAAGAAGCACAATTGTTCAAATAAGGCATAAAAATGGAAATGTAATAGGAAGCTAGGAATGAAAAACACTTTTAGTGTTTTTCAAATATGATTACTTCATAAGAGCTTTGTTTTTTGGCTATTGATTTACTTGGTTGATTATTTTTTAGCTTTTCTATTATTACTTTCATTTCTTCTATTTCTCTATCTTGGTCATCTAGTCTATCTTTTAGTCGTAAGATTATATCTACACCTGCTAGATTCACGCCCAAATCACGCGTTAGCCTTAGTATTGTCTTTATTTTATCAATATCTCTTTGTGAATATAGACGCATTTTTCCATCGGTCCTACCCGGCTCTATAAGACCCTCTCTTTCGTATTGTCTTAATGTTTGTGGGTGTATGCTTAATATCTTTGCTACGACGCTTATTAGATACATTGGTTCATCATATCCATACATTTCTCTCTCCTTATAGATATTTTTCTAGCGATTCTACCAATTCTTTAGGCATAGATTCGATACTTGGTAGAATTATGTTTGCTTCTAAGAATAAATCACCTTTGGTATTTGTTTTTCTATTTAATACTCCTAATTCCTTTACTCTAAACTTTTGACCATTTTTTGTGTTTTGTGGGACTTTTAGAGTGATTGTTTTATATAGTGTTTCTATTTCTACCTTACCACCAAATAATGCACTCTTAAGCGGTATATCAAATGTTTTTTCTAAATTATCACCATTTTGTCTGTATTCTGGGTGTGGGCTTACGCTTACTTTTAATAACAAATCCCCACTTCTGCCATTTGCACTATTTCCTTTACCCCTTAGTCTTATTGTTTCATTATTTTTTATTCCGGCTGGTATTTTTATATTTAGCTCATTTCCGCGAAGATTAATGCTATGCTTCCCACCAAGAACTGCAGTTGTAAATGGTATTGTTATATTTGCATTTACATCTAAGTTTGGGGTAAATCCACCAAAAGAGCTAAAACCATCTCCAAAGCCTCCACCAAAGCCTCCACCAAAGCCACTTCCAAATCCAGCTCCAAAGCCTCCTTTGCCAAAAATTTGACTTAAAATATCATCTAAATTGGCACTTCCTTGTCCTCTAGCAAAGTCGTGGAAATTCTGTCCTCCAAACATTGAATCTCCAAATTGATCATATTGCTTTCTTTTTTTCTCATCACTTAGAATTTCATAAGCAGCATTTATTTCTTTGAATTTTTCTTCAGCACCTTTTTCTTTGTTTATATCTGGGTGATATTTTCGTGCTAATCTTCTATAAGACTTTTTAATTTCGTCTGCACTTGCATTTTGTGAGACTTCTAATGTATCATATAAACTTTTAGACATAAAATCCTCTTTAAATAACTTTTAGTTTATTATATTATAAAAGTTTAGTATAAGTCAATCAAGTTATTTATTATAAATCATGTTTGTATGAAGGAGAATTTGTGAAAGACCCATTGTTATCACTTAGTGCATCTGCTGGTAGTGGGAAGACATATCGTCTTGTTTTAAGATATTTGGAATTGTTGTTTTTAGGTGAGAATCCTTCTAATATTCTTACTCTTACATTTACCAAAAAAGCAGCTAAGGAAATGGAAGAAAAGATAGAGAAAACATTGTTTTTAATGAGTATTGGAAAATGTGATAGTAATATTATTAACTATATTGAGTCTAATTATAATATAAAAGTTAAAGATACTATTAGCAATATTTATCAGAGATATTTAGAAGC
Organism: Helicobacter sp. WB40; assembly: GCF_027859275.1. Taxonomy (NCBI): domain Bacteria; kingdom Pseudomonadati; phylum Campylobacterota; class Epsilonproteobacteria; order Campylobacterales; family Helicobacteraceae; genus Helicobacter; species Helicobacter sp. WB40. Next base: position 174,740 of record NZ_JAQHXS010000001.1, read on the forward strand.
AGATACAAAAATTATGACTATAGATTCCTTTTTTCAAAGAATCTTAAAAAATTTCTGTTGGTATATCGGTGTCATGCATGATTTTGAGATAAAGAGGGAAGATATAGAAAAAATAAAATTAATAATGCTTGAAAATTTTGAATCTAGTTATGTTAATTTTGATTTGCTTGAGTTTTGCTATAACGAAAAAATAAGCATAAATGAGATTGTTGCTATATGTATTTTCTTGGATTTTTACAAAGAATCTTTAAGTGAAGATTTGTTTTTAAAAACACAAATACAAGACATTGATAATCTAAAAAATGAAGCCATGATATATGCAAGAAATATCCAAGAATCTTATATGTCTTATAAGGGTAAGCTATGTAAGGCATTAGAATTTAAAGACTATGATGAAATGCTAAATAAAGGTAAAACTTGGCTTTTAAAAGATTCCCTTAATGATTATAGGGATTTTTCAAAAGTAGTATTTAATAGTAATGATTTTGTGTGTTTGAAAGATAGGATAAAAGAAGTTTTTTTAAATGAGGAATCTAAATATTTAAGAGATATTTATACTATATTTCAAGTGTTTTTAGATTCTAAGCTTAGATATTATAGGGCTACAAATACCCTTAGTTTCGGTAGTGTGGCTTCAAGTGTATATGAATTATTATTAAAACAAAAAATAGATAAGGAGTTTTTGTATTTTAGGCTAGATTGTAATATTAATCATATCTTAATAGACGAATTCCAAGATACTAGCTTGTTGCAATATGAAATCTTAGAACCTCTAATTAATGAGATAAAATCAGGCATTGGCACAAAGAAATTTTTAAGAAGCTTTTTTTATGTTGGAGATGTGAAGCAGTCTATTTATAGGTTTAGAGGTGGTAAACCGGAGATTTTTGACTTTGCAAGTAGCAGAATGAAAAAGGAGAAATTAAGCGATAATTATAGAAGCACAAAGGAAGTTGTGAGCTTTGTAAATGATGTGTTTTGCAATGTGCTACCAAACTTCACTCCTCAAAATGCTATAAGTAATGAAGCAGGATATGTTTGTGTTAGAAAATGTGGGGATATTAAGCTTGGAGTATATAAAAGCATTTGCACTCTTTTGGAAAATGGAGCATTGGAGAGTGATATTGCAATTTTGGTGTTTGATAACAAGTCAGTTGTATCTTTAGAATCTTTTTTAAAAGAAAAGGGTCTAAAGTTAGTAATAGATACTAGTGAGAGACTTATTTCTCATAATGAAGTTAGAGCATTAATTGAATCTTTAAAGTATTTACATTTCAACAATGATATTTATCTAAGGGCCTTTTATTCTCTTTTGGGATTGGAATATAGCTTAGATGAATTTAATAATATTGACATTACAAAAGAGCCTTCAAATATCATATATAAGATAATGAGTAAGTTTGAAATTGGAAGTTTAAGTGCTAAGAGATTTTTGGAGTATTCTTTATCTTTTGATACGCTAGATGAGATATTAGATGATGTTGAGAGCTTGGATAGTGAGATTGTATCTAGTGATTTGGTTGGTATTAGGATTATGACTATACATAAGTCAAAAGGTTTGGAGTTTCCTCATGTGATAATCATGGATAAAGAGGGCAATAAAGGCGTAAATACGGATAAACTACTACTATCTTCTAAAGATGGGATAAATATAGATAGGATATACAAAAAAAGCAAAAGCACTATTAATAATATAAGAATCTCTTTAGATTCGGACTACAAAAATGCCATAGATAATGAATTAAAAAAGGAATTAGATGATTTAAAAAATCAGCTATATGTGGCTTTTACAAGAGCTAAGAGAAGTATGCACATAATGCTTGATAAAGAAAAAGAGGATAAAGATATAGGAATTTCAATACTTAAGCTAGATGAGTGTGAAATAGGAGACTATAAATTATGCATACAAAATAGTAGCACAACAAAGCTACAAGATGAAAAGAGAGTAATTTTGCCAAACAATAAAAGAATCTTGCATGATTTAGGTAGGCAAATAGATGTGCAAACAATAGAGAAAGTAGATGAAGATAACACTAATTTCAACTTAGAATCCACATTATATGGGGTTGCATTTCATTATTGTATGGAGCAAAAAATTAATAATAACATACAAGATTCTATACTTTTTGAGATTTTAAAAAACAAGCATGGAATCTACCTAAAAGATAGTGTAATAAATGAAATTATTGAATCTTGTAATTTATCTTTAAAAAATGAAAAGTTTAATGAAATTTTACACAAAGGGGTAGTAAAATGCGAAATCCCTTTTTTGTCTAATGGAAAACAAAAACGCTTAGATTTATTGGTTGTTGGAGATAATGAAGCTTTTATAGTTGATTATAAAAGTGGAGTTGCAAACCCTAAGCATATAGAACAAGTGCAAGAGTATAAGCACTATGTTGGTGAGATGTTGAATCGTAAAATATATGGATATATATTTTATACAAAAGGCAATGGGAAATTAGTTGAAGTAATATAGGGGTTACATATGGAAGTAGTAAATGAGAGAGGCTTCTTATCTAGCTTAAAAAAGCTAACACAAAGCGAATCTTTTGCAGGTGTGTTATTACTTTGTTGTGCTATTTTGGCAATGATAGTTGCAAACTCACCTCTTGGTGAAAGCTATGCAGCATTATGGAAGAGCAAAGTAGGTTTTGATATTAATGGTATATTTATTGGTATGAGTTTGGAACATTGGATTAACGATGTTTTGATGGCTTTTTTCTTTTTGGTTGTTGGGTTAGAGATTAAAAGAGAAGTTTTATTTGGAGAATTAGCAGGATTTAAAAGAGCAGCATTGCCAGTTATTGCGGCTTTAGGTGGTATGGTTGGTCCGGGTTTAATTTATTATGCACTAAATGCTGGAACTTCATCTGAACATGGCTTTGGGATTCCTATGGCGACTGATATTGCCTTTGCTTTGGGTGTATTATCCATACTTGGCAAGAGAGTATCAATATCAGTTAAGGTATTTTTAGTTTCTTTAGCTGTTGCTGATGACTTGGGTGCGATTATTGTTATTGCATTATTTTACTCTAGTGGTGTTTCTTTTGAGTGGCTTGGTATTGCAGCGTGTATTGTAGCAGTATTGGTTGCTTTAAATAAAATGGGAGTAAAATCATTAAAGCCATATATGTTGCTTGGTGTATTTTTGTGGATTGCAGTGCATAATAGTGGGATTCATGCGACTATTGCAGCAGTTGTTTTGGCATTTACAATTCCAGTTGCTCCTAAGATAGATACTATATCTTTTATGGATAAATTAAAGAAAATGGTTGATAAATTCCAAGATGCTCAAAATAAAAAAGATACTATCTTATTACATGGAGATCAAGTTGAAGCCTTGCACCACATAGCAGTTCATAAAACAGCAGTGCAAAATCCGCTTGTAAGATTGGAACATGCTTTAGCACCTTATTCTAGCTTTTTGATTATGCCTATTTTTGCGTTTGCTAATGCTGGCGTTACTATAGGAGATAACATAGATTTTGGTTTAGATCATGTATTTTTAGGAATCTTATGCGGACTTGTAATTGGTAAGCCAGTTGGTATTTTTCTATTTACTTTCCTAGCAGAGAAGTTGGGTATTGCAACTCGCCCAAAGGGTGTTACATGGATTGAGATATTTGGTGCTGGTGCGTTAGGTGGTATAGGATTTACAATGTCAATGTTTGTTACTAATTTAGCATTCAGTGGAGAACATGCTCTAGTAGCTACAGATGTAGCAAAAATATCAATTTTAATTGCATCTTTAGTGGCTGGTGTATGTGGAACTATATTTTTTATTGTAAAAGATAAATTGTCTCACCATTAATCTGTAGGCTACCAAATGGTAGCCTGTAATTTCTTCGTTTATGTTTTAAAGCTTTAGTATCATTTAATATTTAAGCTTAAAATTGCTATAATCCTAGGTTTATTTTATCTTAAGGGTTTATTTATGGAGAACGCTCAAAACATTTTCGCGCAACTTTTACCACTTATAGTGCTTATTGCTATTTTTTACTTTTTAATTATACGACCACAACAAAAACAAGCAAAAAATCACAGAGATATGATTGCTTCACTTGATAAAGGTGATAAGATAGTTACTTCTGGTGGATTTATTGTTGAGATTGTAAAAAGGGAAGAAGAGCATTTTATGGTGAGAATGAACGATGATACGATAGTTAAGTTATCAAAAGATTATGTTGCCAAAAAAATAAATTAATAGATTTACTATGAAAAAGTCTTTTAATACAAAATTATTTTTCTTTTTTATAGCTACTTTATTTGGTGTGCTACTATCTATTCCATCATTATTTCAGACAAATGGTCCTAAAGTGGTCTTAGGACTTGACTTGCAGGGTGGATTGAATCTTCTTTTAGGTGTAAAAACGCAAGAGGCTATAAAAAGCAGATACACAACTTTAGCTTCAGAGATTAATTATTATTCGTTAGATGAGCAGATTTTAATTGATTCACTAAAGAGCAAAGAGGATAGCATTAGTTTTTCTCTATTAGATTCAAATGAAATGCAAAAAATTGATGATTATCTAGCAAAAATACCAGGTTTAGTAGTAAATAAAAATAACTTAGACTATACAATTACGCTAAGTGAAACAGAGTTAATAAATATAGAAAATTTTGCAATAGAACAAGCTATTGGAAATATAAGAAATAGGCTTGATCAATTTGGTCTATCAGAGCCAAGTGTAACTAAGCAAGGGGTAGATTCTATTCTTGTGCAACTGCCCGGCATTAAAACACAAGAAGACGAACAAAGGGCATTGGAGCTAATTAGCAAGGGTGGTCATTTACAGATGATGGCAGTAGATGAGGCTAGAAATGCTAGGGTTAATAATATGACAGCACACGAAGCAGAAAGCTATGGAGATGTTATTTTGCCATTTGTTAATGATAGCACGCAAAAGATTCTGCTAAAGGCTATACCTGTGCTAGATGGCTCAATGCTAACTGATGCAAGAGCTGCATATGACCAAAATGGACAACCAATTATTAATTTTACGCTAAATTCTCAAGGTGGAAAGATATTTGGTGATTTCTCTGGTAAAAATGTCGGCAATAGAATGGCTGTTGTGCTTGATGGAAAAGTGTATTCAGCACCTGTAATTAGAGAGAGAATAGGTGGTGGCAGTGGGCAAATTAGCGGTGGATTTAGCGTTCAAGAAGCAAGTGATATTGCAATTGCCCTTAGAAGTGGTGCATTACCTGCTCCTATTGTATTGCTGGAGAAAAGAAGTGTTGGTCCTAGCTTGGGTGCTGATAGCATAAAGGCATCTTTAGTAGCATTAATTAGCGGTTCTATACTTGTTATAGTTTTCATGGTTGTGTATTATGGATTAGCAGGAGTTATAGCAAATATCGCACTTGTTGTAAATATACTGCTAATTATTGCTGTTATGTCCTTATTTGGTGCTACGCTTACATTGCCGGGTATGGCTGGAATAATACTTAGTGTCGGTATGGCAGTTGATGCAAATGTTATTATTAATGAAAGAATAAGGGAAGGTTTTAGGGCAGGAGAGAGTTTTATAAAATCGCTTGAAAATGGCTATGCAAATGCTTCAAGGGCGATTTTTGATTCAAATCTTACAGGATTGATTACCGCTGTGTTATTATATGTATATGGCACTGGTGCCATTAAAGGATTTGCTATTACTATGGCAATTGGAATTATAGCTTCTGTTATTACTGCTATTGTTGGGACGCATGGTATTTTTAGAGCATTACAGAATACTATTTTAAAATCTGGAAATTATTCTCTTTGGTTTGGATATAAAAGGAAAGTATGATGAATTTTTTTAGATATGATAAAGTTTATGATTTTGTAAAAATATCCAGCTATGCAATTGTGTTATCCGCTATCTTGTTTATTACTTCGCTTGTCCTTATGGTTAAGCCCGGCTTTTCGCTTGGGATTGACTTTGCAGGTGGAACTATAATTCAAATTCAATATGATAAACAAGCACCATTACAGCAAATAAGAGGAATCTTGGAAGATATAGAGGCTTATAAGGGTGTGCAAGTTAGTGAATTTGGAGCACCCGAAGAAGTGCTAATTAAGCTACCTACGGCTACTTCTCAAGTGGATAAAAATATAGGCGATGAGATAAGTGAAGCCCTAAAAGAAACTGGTAGCTTTACTATTAGAAGGGTTGATATAGTTGGTCCTAGAGTTGGAGATGAGCTAAAAGAAAAAGGCACTATAGCTTTGATTTTGGCATTAATTTCTATTATGGTATATGTGTCTTATAGATATGAGTGGAGATTTGCTCTAGCTGCTGTATTAGCTTTAGTGCATGATATAGTAATAGCAACTGGTGCTATTATTTTGTTTGATATTGATTTAAATTTAGATGTAATAGCTGCATTGCTCACATTAATAGGATATTCTATCAATGATACGATTATTATATTTGATAGGATTCGTGAGACTATAGGAACTAGGGTTAATAATTCTTTAAGTGATGTGATAAATGAAGCACTATCAGCAACTCTATCAAGGACAATACTTACTTCTTTAACAGTGTTCTTTGTTGTGCTTACATTGTATTTGTTTGGTGGTGAGATAATTGTTGGATTTTCTTTGCCTATGCTTGTTGGCTCTATTGTTGGTAGTTATAGCTCATTATTTGTGGCTAGCAAGCTTGTTGTGCTAATGAAATTTGATTTAAAAAAATACAATCAAAAGTTGGCAGATGCGGAGAAAAAAGCATTGGAGAAGAAAAAAATGCGAGAAATGTATGAGAGGGGTAGAATCTAAATGGATTGGGGTAAGGTTGTTTTTATATTTTTTATTTTAATGAGTTTGACTTCTACTATTGGTTTTTTGTATGACCATAATATGGTAATGCTTTTTATTGCTTGTGGTGTAAATATCATATCTACCATACTTAAAGTTGGAGTTAGAAGCTATATGTCAGCAGAGTTAATGGCAGCATCACTAGTTGCTGATTTACATCTTGTGCCAGCATTTGTTTATATACAGGCTTTTAATGATGTATCAGTTGCTGTTGCATTAGCACTTGGAGCATTAGCTGCAAATGCTGTTTCTATCTTGTTTGTGGCTATTGAGAGTGTTAAGAGTTATAATGATTTTAACTAGGATTTTATATGAAGATAAGAGACATTGAAAAAAAGTGGCAAGACTTTTGGGAAAATAGTGGAGAATATGAACCAAAAGATGATTTTTCTTTACCCAAAAAATATATATTAAGCATGTTTCCTTATCCTAGTGGAAACATTCACATGGGACATGTTAGAAATTATTGTATAAGTGATGCTTTGGCTAGATTCTATAGAAAAAAAGGCTTTAATGTCTTGCATCCTATTGGTTGGGACGCTTTTGGTATGCCTGCTGAAAATGCCGCTATAAAACATAAAACACACCCTAAAGAATGGACATATTCAAATATTGAAAATATGAAAAAGCAACTTTATTCTTTGGGATTTTCATTTTCTAAAAGCAGGGATTTAGCTACTTGCGATCCTATATATTCTAAGTGGGAACAATCATTGTTTATAGATATGTGGGAGAGAGGACTTGTATATAGGAAGAAGGGATTTTTAAATTGGTGTCCTAATGATAAAACGGTCTTAGCAAATGAGCAGGTAATTGAAGGAAAGTGCTGGAGATGTGATACACAAGTAATACAAAAAGAAATGTATCAATATTACATAAAAATTACACAATATGCAGATGAGCTATTAAAATGCCTAGACGAGCTAAAGGATAAATGGCCAAATCAAGTCTTAACAATGCAAAGAAATTGGGTAGGTAAGTCAAATGGTCTTACTTTTAGCTTCAAACTTGAGAAAGCCTGTGGTGATATTAGTGAAGTAGAGGTCTTTACAACTAGGGCTGATACTATTTTTGGGGTTAGCTATTGTGCGTTAGCGCCAGAGCATCCATTGGTTAAGAATCTTTTAGATAGCTTAGATGATGATAGAAAATCAATAATAATTAGAATGCAAAATACATCTAATAAAGATAGATCAATGCAAAAGAAAGAAGGTGTAAGCTTAGGAATAAATGTAATACATCCTCTAACAAATGAGCTAATACCTTTATATGTAGCAAACTTCGTCCTTATGGGATATGGAAGCGGTGCGGTAATGAGTGTGCCTGCACATGATGAGCGTGATTATGAGTTTGCTAAAGAGTATTCTCTTCCTATAAAGCAGGTTATAAAGTCCGATGTGCTTCCATATTGTGATGATGGGGAGCTTATTAATTCTCAAAACTATAATGGCTTAGATTCAAAGAGTGCTAGAGAAAGGATTATTCAATATTTTACGGATAATAATTTGGGAAAAGCAGTTGTAAATTATAAGTTGCGTGATTGGGGTGTGTCGCGTCAAAGATATTGGGGGACACCGATTCCTCTTATACATTGTGATACTTGTGGGATTGTGCCAGAATCTAAGGAGAATCTACCTATAAAACTACCAGAAGATGTAGTAATAGATGGCGAAGGAAATCCGCTTGATAAGCACCATAGCTTTAAGAAATGTATATGTCCAAAGTGTAAAGGAGAAGCAGTTAGAGAGACTGATACTTTAGATACATTTGTTGAATCTAGTTGGTATTTTTTAAGATATACAACTCCGCTAGATAAAAGAGATTCTATGTTGCTTCACAAAGAGAGTGAAGAATATTGGATGAATGTAGATGAGTATGTTGGTGGGATTGAGCATGCAATTTTGCATTTGCTTTATTCTAGATTCTTTACAAAGGTTCTAAGAGATATAGGTTATACAAAATCAAGTGAGCCATTTATGCATTTGCTAACCCAAGGTATGGTTACTAAAGATGGTGCTAAAATGAGTAAAAGTAAGGGCAATGTCGTAGATCCAAATGATATTATTAATGACTATGGAGCTGATAGTGCTAGATTGTTTATACTCTTTGCTGCACCTCCTATAAAAGAGCTAGAATGGAATGATAGTGCGTTAGATGGGGCTTATAGATTCATAAATAGATTGATTTCTAAAGCTAATAATATGAATTTAATAGAGCCTATAGAATCTTTGCCAAACATAGAAGTATCACTTAGTAAAAATGAAAAATATGCTAGAAAAAAGGTATATGAAGCATTAAAGAAAAGCAATGAGGTTTTCTCATCTAGTGAATATCCATTTAATACTCTTATTGCTGCTACAATGGAAGCATTAAATGCTTTAAGTGAGCAAGACAATGTAGATATTTGGCGCGAGGGTTATTTTATATTATTAAATATTTTAGAGCCGATAATACCGCATATCTGTTGGGAACTAAGCGATAAATGTTTCAAAAGAGCCAACTTCTGTGATATACCAGTAAAGCAAGAGGCTTTAAAAGAGGATAGCATAATGTTAGCAGTAACTATAAATGGTAAAAGGCGTGGCGAGATTGAAGTAGAGCTTGGAATCTCAAATGAAGAAATACTTATAAAAGCAAAAGAATCTGTTGCAAAATGGTTGGAAGACAAAGAGATTTTAAAGGAAATTGTTGTTCCAAATAAGCTTGTAAATTTGGTGGTTAAATAATGAGATATGTTTTTTTATCAATAGCTTTATTTTTGGTTGGTTGTGGTTATAAGCCCATGTCTCATCATGTAAGAGAGAATCTAGGTAATAGCGTGTTTATAGAAGTAAAGATAGACACTAGAGATCCTCAAAATAGTGTTATTTTAAAAGATGAAATGTCTAAGATGATATTTGAAAAATTTCACCTAGATATAGCGGATAAGAATGAAGCTGATAATATAATTGAAGCTGAGATTAAAGATATCACATTTTCATCTTTGGCGGAGAATACTTCGGGGTTTGCGACATTTTATAGATGTGAAGTTGTAGTTGAGTTTAAATACTCTACAAAAGATAATCAAAAAACTAGAATCTTTACAAAAAGAGGTGGATACAATTTATCTTTAGGAGATAGCTCAATAATTACAGATTCTATTAGAATGGAAGCTATAAACAAGGCAGCCCTAAAGGCACTAGAAGGATTTATATCACAAGTGGGGATTGAGTTAAGATAATGCAAAATATACAATTAATAGCTAGAGAAGCTTTAAAATTATTAGTGGCAAACAAAAAAGAGCCTACACCAGAGGCATATAAAGAGGCATTTTATGCACAAGCTAGAAAGTTAGATCCAAACTTTGTAGAGGATAGCAGTAGTTTGGATTTACCAAAATTACTATCAATGATTGAAACTGATGTAAAAGAGGAGTTTAATAGAAGCTTTAAAGATAAAGATGAACTATCAATCTATCTTATAAAATCATTAAATAGAGTTTTTGTATATAAGAAAAATTTTAATTTGCAACTAGATTTTGCTAAGTTTTTTTTGCGTATTTTATGCACACACCCAGATAAGGAAGTAAGCACATTAGCAAAGGGGCATTTATTAGATATAGATAAGTTGAATTTTAACTCTATGAATGTGTGGAGAGAAAAATGGCTAGAACAAATAAAGAAGATATCCGAGTTTGAGTTTTTGGATTTAGTTGTTGGCTTAGAGGCTATTGTAGCGTTTGAGGTGGATAATGATGATTTTAAAATATATCAAAATGAAGTAGCAAAATATCTAAGAGATAATAAACCATCAAAAAGTAAGCAATTAGAGTTATTTAGAAAACTAGAAATGACTTTAAAATTAATGTCAAGTAGGCAACCTCAAGTTCAAAGTGAGCCAACTATTAAACAACAAGCACCTATCCCAAAAAAAGTACCTCTAAAATACGCAAATAGTTTAACTTTGCCTATTGATTCTACTACTACACTTATGGATAAAAGTGGTATGGGAGATGTGTTGCATTTTGCAGAGAGTGAATTTAGCAAGAATAATATTGATTATGCTGTAATTGTCTTTGGGATCGCATCTTATAGTAGTGTCATATCAGAGTATGGACAAGAAGCCGGCAAGAGAGTTTTATCTACGCTTGGGAGATTGCTTAAACAATATAGTAATGATAGAGATTTAATTGCATATAACGGAAATGATGAGTTTATCGCTTGTTTGCTTGATAGGAGCGATAAAGAGGCATTAGAGTTTATAAAAATGCTAGATGAAGTTGTAGAAAAAAGTGTGTTTATATATCAACAAACAAGAATAAATATAAATCTAACCGCACAATTATCAAGTCGTGCAAATGAGACTAGTTTAGATTTTATGACTAAAAAGTTATTAGATGAGTTTAATAAACACAAAGAATCTCAAGGAATTATTAAAGCTTAGAGATGAATTTGCTTAATTATTTAGCTAAAAAAGAAGAAGAATATAGGGACTTTGATCCTCTAAGGGCTCCATATATTTTCTCTAAACTAGCTAAAGATTCTAAGAATCTAAGTAATCCAAAATGTAAAATCATACAAATACTTGGCACTAATGGTAAGGGAAGCACGGGGAGATTTTTAGCCCTTATGCTTAGGGCTTTTGGATTTAGTGTTGGTCATTTTACTTCACCTCATTTACTAAGTGTATGTGAGAGATTCTGGCTAAATGGCGAGAATCTTAAGCTTAATGTATTAGATGAAGCATTAAATAAATTTGATTTTGAAGTCTTAGAGGAAGCTAGCTATTTTGAGATTCTGACATTTTTGTCTTTAGAGGTCTTTTCTTCTTGTGATTACTTTATATGTGAGGCTGGGCTTGGAGGAGAGTATGATTCAACTGCTACATGCTTTAAAAGCTATATGAAAGTTTTTACAAAAATTGATTTTGACCATCAAGATAGGTTAGGAAATAGTATAAGAGAAATAGCAACAACAAAGCTAAATGCCATAAGTGTAGAAAATAAATGTGTGTTTGTAGGGATACAAGAACATAATGAAGTCTATAACATAGCTACAAATATAGCAACTCTAAAAAATGTGAAACTTAAAACAATAAAGACAATTCCGCAATATATTAAAGATTATTGCAAGTTAAATAATTATCCACCTTATCAATATGAAAATTTAACTCTAGCAAGTGCTGTGTTGTGCGAACTTGGGATTGACAAAGAGAGTTTGTATAAGATTCCAAAGCTAGATTTGTTAGGTAGAATGCAAAAACTAAGAGATAATGTTTATCTTGATGTAGCACATAATGTAAGTGGTGCTAAGGAAATATTGGAAGTTTTTATAAATTCTAAAATTATTTTGGTTTATAATTCATACTTTGATAAAAATCCATTTGAGATTTTAAAAATATTGCGTCCAATAATAGAGAGAGTAGAGATTTTTGAAGTGAAAGACAACCAAAGAATTATTACTAAAGATAGCCTTTGTGAAATTTTAGATTCATTGCATATAAAATATTGTGATTTTGAATCTATAAATAGCAATCATACTTATTTGGTATGTGGGTCATTTAGTGTAGTTGGCGAGTTTTTGAGTATGGGGTTTTAAATGGTTAAGAATCGCTTTGTTATCACAATTACTGATATTAATGGTTCTAAGCAATACAATATTCATCAATATATGAAGCAAATTGTGCTTTATATTATATTATTAATTATTGCTATATTTTTGTTTAGCTTTGTTTCAATTAGGCTATTGTTAAATGAAGTTAAAGAAATAGAAAATAAACGCGATTTAATGCAACAAGAATATCTAAAAATAAATGATAAAAACGAAAAACTCCAAGCACTAATTGAAGAAAAAACTGATGAGTTAGTAAAAGTATCTGATAGGATAGAGGATTTAGAAGGCATAGTTGGGCTCAGTAATGAAACTAGAGATGTGTCTGATTTGAGTTTAATTGAGAGGGTTGATTTAGCTAGTATTACAGGGGCACAAAAGGCGTTTGTAATGCAATTAATCCCAAATGGTGTTCCAATACGGAGTGAATATAGAACGACCGCTAAGTGGGGAAGTAGAGTGCATCCTATATTAAAGAGGGTTCATTCTCATACAGGTATTGACTATGGAGTTCCTATTGGAACGCCAGTATATGCTCCTGCTGATGGCGTAGCTGACTTTACAGGCAATGGATATAATGGCGGATATGGAATTATGGTAAAATTGGAGCACTCTTTTGGATTTAAGACTTTTTATGCACATTTAAATAAAATTGTAGTCAAAAAAGGCGAGTTTGTAAGGAGGGGACAACTTATAGCATATACTGGAAATACAGGTAGGAGTACCGGACCTCATTTGCATTATGAAATTAGGCATTTGGGGAGGGATTTAGACCCAGAGCCATTTACGGAATGGACTATGAAGAACTATACTCAAATTTTTGAAAAGGAGGCAAGTATAAAATGGCAATCTTTGCTAACAATGATAAACAAGTTATCGGAAATTCGGGAAACACCAGCATTATCGCTCAAGGCACAAGAATAAAGGGTGATATAATTAGTGAGTGTAATTTACATATTGATGGCACATTAGAGGGCAATATAATTGCTAAAAATAATGTGGTAATAGGTAGAAATGGTAATGTAAATGGAAGTATAAATACTGAACATTTAGTTGTTAGTGGTAAGTTGCTCGGAAATTGTGATTGTAATATTGTAGAGATTTTACCTCAAGGTAGAATCGATGGCGAGATTGCCGCAAGAGAGCTTATTATAGAGAAGTCAGCAGAGTTTGTTGGTCAAAGTTTGGTGCATAAAGGCAATGAGTATCAAAGTGCTTATGATAGTAGCTCACAAGGAACTATACCGCTTATAAGCAAAAAAGACGATGCTAAATCAGAGTAGTATTTATGATGCATTAAGCAACATAGATAATTTTGATAAAAAATATAGTAATGGGCTTGTTGTTCTAACTTGCGATAAATATGAAGCACAAAAATTAAGTGATGTAGCTACATTTCTTGGTTTTAGTGCTTTTGTTCTACCTGATTTTAGGGTTGTCTTTGGTGAGGATCTTAGAGCTTATAAAGATGAGTTAAGTGAGATATTATCCACGCTAAAGAGATTCTATAATGCTAAAAGTAAAAAGATTTTATTCTCTCCACTTCAAAGTTTATTGTGTAATTATCCAAAAAAAGAATTGCTTGATGGTTTTTTTATACAAGTTGGGGATATTTTAGATTTAAGTGATTTAAAAAATAAACTTTTTTTGTTTGGTTATGAGTTTGTTGATTTGGTTGAAGTTGATAAAGAAGTGTCAGTTAGAGGGGATATTATAGATATTTTCTTGCCAAATTATGAGAATCCTTTAAGGATTAGCCTATTTGACAATGAAGTTGAAAGTCTAAAATTCTTTGATGTTAATTCTCAAATGTCAATTGGACAAGAGGTTAAAAACATAGAAATATCTCCTGCATTTTTTAACCTTACAACAGAAATTTATGAAGAATTAATAGAAGCAATTTCAAGCAAAATAAAAACTGATAGTATTTTTAGTAATAATGATTTAATTGCCTCATATGGACTTTGGTATTTAAAAGATTCTATTAATATTATTAATTCTTATCCTTTTATTCTTGGCTCTGAAGTTAAAGTTTTAGCTAAGGAATTGTATGAATTTAGTGATCAAAATAACGCAGTCTTAGATAATGTTTTAGCAAGTTGTGAGCTTTTAGATTCGCAAAATTATGAGGACTTTGAATATTCGTTTAATAATGTTTTACAATTTTTAGAATTTCACAAAAACAAAAAAATAACAATCATCGCAAAAACAGAAGCGCAAGTGAGACAAACTGGAATCTCTTTGCAGGAAAATTATGATTTCATCTTAGATTCTGAGCTTGGAATTTGGATTTTAGGTAAAGATGAAGTTATTTTATCGCTAAATTCAACTACAAAGCAAAAGAAAAAAAGACAAAGCAAGATTCTCCTAGATGAGCTAAAAAGCGGTGATTATGTAGTGCATATTGATTATGGAGTAGCTATTTTTAGCGGTCTTGTATGTGCGAATATCTTTGGTGCTAAGAGGGACTTTATAGAGCTTAGATATCAAGGTGAAGATAAACTACTTTTACCGGTTGAGAATCTTGATAGGATTGATAGATATATTTCAGATGGTGGGATTCCGATTTTAGATAGGCTTGGCAAAGGTTCATTTGCAAAGCTTAAAGAAAAGGTAAAAGAAAAGCTATTTTTAATAGCCAATGAAATTATCTCGCTTGCTGCAAAAAGAGAGTTAATAGATGGTATTAAAATAGATACAAATAAAGAAGAGATTCTTATCTTTCAAAGTAAGAGTGGCTTTGTCTATACTGATGATCAAAGCAATGCAATAAAAGAAATCTTTAATGATATTTCAAGTGCTAGGGTCATGGATAGGCTCCTTAGTGGAGATGTTGGGTTTGGTAAGACTGAAGTTGCTATGAACGCTATGTTTGCAACATATCTAAGTGGTTATCAATCAGCCATTATTGCACCAACAACACTTCTTGCATATCAGCATTTTAATACTATTGCAGATAGATTTAGAGAGTTTGGAATTAGAGTTGCTAGGCTTGATAGATATGTAAGCACAAAGAAAAAAAAGACAACTTTAGAAGGCTTAGCCAATGGTAGTATAGATGTAGTAGTTGGCACTCATGCTATATTTTCTGCTAGTTTTAAGAATCTTGCTTTAATAGTTGTTGATGAAGAACATAAATTTGGCGTAAAGCAAAAAGAAAAAATAAAAGAAATAAGCAAAGATACGCATCTGCTAACAATGTCAGCAACTCCTATACCTAGAACTCTAAATATGGCATTATCAAAAATAAAATCTCTAAGTGAGCTAAAAATCTCTCCAAAAGATAGGCTTCCGATTCGAACATTTATAAAAGAGTATTCTAGTGCCCTTTTAAAAGAGGTACTTTTTAGAGAGTTTAGGCGTAATGGGCAGGTGTTTTATATTCATAATAATATCTCTTCAATAGAAAATAAAAAAGAAGAAATACTGCAAATTGTGCCAAATGCAAAAATAGCAATTTTGCATTCTCAAATTTCTGCAAATGATAGTGAAAATATAATCATGGATTTTGCAAATGGTAAATATCAAATTTTGCTTTGCACTTCAATAGTTGAATCTGGGATTCATTTGCCAAATACAAATACTATTATAGTAGATAGGAGTGATTGTTTTGGGATTGCTGATTTACATCAACTAAGGGGTAGAGTTGGGAGAGGCAATAAAGAAGGGTTTTGTTATTTTTTAGTAGAGGATTTTACAAAAATTACACAAGAGGCACAAAAGAGACTTTTTGCTTTAGAGAGGAATTCTTACCTTGGAAGTGGTGGGGCATTAGCATATCATGATTTAGAAATAAGAGGCGGGGGGAATCTCCTAGGCGAAGCACAAAGTGGGCATATTAAAAATATAGGTTATTCCTTATATCTAAGAATGTTAGAAGAAGCAATATACACTCTAAGCGGTAATGTTAAGGAAGAAAAAGCAAATGTAGATGTAAAGTTATCTGTAACTGCATTTTTGAATGCTGAACTAATAGATACAGAGAGAATAAGGCTTGAGATATATAGGAGGCTATCTAGATGTGAAACAATAGATGAAGTGTATTTAATTGAGAGAGAAATTGAAGAAAGATTTGGTAAGTTAGATATTTATACAAGGCAGTTTATAGAACTAATTTTAATTAAAATAGAAGCAAGGAATCATGGAATTAGTAGTATATTAAATTATGGTCAAAATATAACTTTTGTTAAAAATAATGGAAATAAAGAAAGTATCAGTGCAAGTAGCAAAGATGAAGATGATATTTTAAAATGTGTATTTGATTATTTTAAAAATTTAAAAAAGGCTAAATAGTGAGATTTGGATTTATAGGTGATATTGTTGGTAAGATAGGCAGGAATCTTGTTAAGGAGTATTTACAAGAAGCAAGAGAGATTCATAAACTAGACTTTGTAATTGCAAATGGAGAGAATGCGAGTCATGGATTTGGGCTTGGTGTGAATGCGTATTTAGAACTTAGCGGATATGGAATTGATATATTTACAAGTGGGAATCATATATGGGATAAAAGGGATATTGTATCAATTTTGCAAAAAGAAGATTCAAATGTATTGCGTCCTCATAACTATCCACAGGGTGTTGTAGGCAGTGGAATCTTTAGAGGTGAGATACAAAACACTAAAGAGAAATATGCTGTGCTAAATATAATGGGTAATTTTTCTATGCCACAATGTGATAATGCCTTTATTTGTGCTAGAGATTCTGTAGAGAGTTTGAGGAATGAGGGTATTAGAAATATAATTCTTGACTTTCACGCTGAAGCTAGTAGCGAAAAGAGGGCTATGTTTATGATGCTAAAGGGTAAGGTCGGTGCTATTTTTGGGACACATACTCATATAGGAAGCGATGATTTGGAGATATTCTCTGGGACATTTGGTGTTAGTGATGTTGGGCTTAGTGGGGCTAGAGAGAGTGTTATTGGAATGAGAGAAAATGAGAGTATTGAGAGATTTCTAACAGGGATTCCAAATAGATTTGTAGTGCCAGAAGAAAAAGGGATTCCTAGTATTTTTCAGATGATAGTATGTGAGTTAGAAGATGGAATATGCAAAGAAGCATATAAGCTAAAAGCCGTTGATGGCGGAAAGATAGAAAGAACAATTAACGCTTTAGGGAGAAGATGTGAGAGAAATAGTTGATTTACTAAAAGCAAATAATGAAATAAAAATAATAAACAAACCACTTGATGTAAATTTAGAGATTCCGCATTTGGCGTATTTAGAAGTTAAGAAAAAAGATTCTAAGGCTTTATTATTTACAAAGCCAATAAATAAAGAAAAAGGCATAGAGTATGATGTGCCAGTATTAATGAATCTCTTTGGATCTTTTAGTAGGGTTAAATTGCTAATTGGTGATGTAGAGCATATATCAAAAGATATTGCATTTTTATTAAAGTTAAAACCGCCAAAAAATTTCACTGAAGCATTATATATGCTACCAAAATTATTAAAGCTTAGATTCCTGTCTCCTAAAAATGTCAAACATGGTCTATCGCAAGAGATAGTAAAGCTAGGTGATGAAGTAAATTTAGATGAGATTCCTATTTTAAAGACATGGGAGCATGATGGTGGAGCGTTTATCACTATGGGGCAGTGCTATACACAAAGCTTAGATGGCAAGGTTAAGAATCTTGGTATGTATAGATTGCAAGTGTATGATAGGAATCATTTAGGACTTCATTGGCAGATACATAAAGATTCAGTAGAAATATTAGAAGAATACAAAAAAGCAGGACAAAAAATGCCTGTAAGTATAGCAATAGGAGGGGATGCACTATATACTTGGTGTGCTACTGCACCGCTTCCTTATGGAATCTTTGAGCTTATGTTGTATGGATTCATAAAAGGTCGTAAGGTAAAAATGCTAAAGTGTATTACAAATGACATTAGTGTGCCTTATGATTGTGATTATGTTATTGAAGGATTCGTAGAGCCAGAGCTTAGAGATGAGGGTAGATTTGGTGATCATACTGGATTTTATACTCCTATTGAACCATATCCTGTGCTTAAAGTTAGTGCAATTACAAGAAAGAAAAATCCAATATATCTAGCAAGTGTAGTAGGTAAGCCACCACTAGAAGATAAGTATCTTGGCTATCCAACTGAAAGAATCTTCTTGCCACTTTTACAAACAACTACTCCTAATTTAATTGATTATTATATGCCTGAAAATGGAGTTTTTCATAATTTGATACTTGCAAAGATAAAGGCTAGATTCCCAAGTGCTGCAAAGCAGAGTATGCATAGTTTTTGGGGGGTTGGTCAGATGAGCTTTGTAAAACATGCAATTTTTGTAGGCGAAGATGCTCCGGCTTTAGATTCTAAAAGTATAGTACCTTATATTTTGGATAGATTTAGTGTGGATAATTGCCTCTTTAGCGAGGGTGTATGTGATGCATTAGACCATGCTTCTCCAAGCTTTGCTGAAGGTGGTAAATTGGGAATTGATTGCACTAAGGTTTCTATGTTAGATAGTGTAGAGATATTATTAGATGATAAATTAAAAGAAAAGCTAGAGAATGTCTTTAATGGCGTCTCTTTAGTTAAGCAACACTATTGCGAGAGTAAAAATCCAATCACACTGCTTGGAGTTGATAAGAAAAGTTGCATTTGGGATTCTTTTAGAGAAGATGAGATTGTAAAACTATCTAAGAGCTTAAGAATCTTAGTTGTGCTTGATGTATCGCAGAATGACTTTGATAATTTGTATATGATTTTATGGAGGGTTGTTAATAATATAGATAGCAAAAGAGATATTAAAATCATAGGTAATATAATAATAATTGATGCAACAAATAAGAATATAAGTGATGGATATACAAGAGAGTGGCCTATGGAGACTAATTGCAACAAAGAAGTGCTAGATAGGTTAGAGAAAATGGGATTGCTTGATGATATAGAGGATTTGCGAGAATTTTATAGAAAGTTTCATATAGATAAGTCTTACTACACAAAGACTTAACACATTTTTGCAACAATAAATAAAATCATTTTAAAGGTTTTATTATGGCAAACAGCTCAAATATGAGTCGTAATACATACATTGGCGATATAAGTAGGATAGTGAATTCTCTAAAAGAAGATAATTTAGATGAATCTGTAATAAGAAAAAGAATGAAAAAAGAATTCGCACAAAAAACTAGTGTAGGTGAGACAATAGCGTTATATGTATTGGGAATCTCTTTTGTTTTTATAGTTGTATTTGGTATGCATATATGCTATGCAACGATAATGTGGGAAGCTGATATTTATAATTTTTGGGATAGATTCTCACCTTATTTTTCTATGATTATTTTCTTTGCTTTATGTTTGGTGGTTTTTGTTATTTTTGTGGTTTTTATGAGATTCTTTGTTGATTATTTTAGGTATTTTAAGGCACTTGATGAAAGTTTTGGATATAACTTTTATTTGAGGCTTTTTAGGGGATTGTGTATTTTTGCTTTGGTGTTTGTTGGCGTGTTTTTAATGGTTGTGTTATTTTCTAGTTGGCAGATTTCTAATATTTATAATGTAAGATTTGATATTACTTTAATTAATGTTTTGGGGGAAATTTTTGATTGAAAGATGTAGGCTGTATTAAAAGGCTAGAGATTGCCAAGATAGTATCTATTGGTGCTTATTTAAAAAAAGATGATTCATTGGTTTTATTACCTGTTAGATATTTATCTTCTACTTTAAAAGAGGGTGATTTTGTAGATGTATTTTTATACACAGATTCAGAAGATAGGTTAATTGCTACTACCTTGAATCCTTTGGCGCTTCTTGGCGAAATTGCAGCTTTAAGGATAGTTGATAAAAATAATTATGGTTGCTTTTTGGATCTTGGAATTGCTAAGGATATTTTTATGCCCACTAAAAGCTCTGAACCATATAAAGTTGGAAGTTATGTTGTTGTGTTTATAGACAAAGATAAAGAAGGTAGGCTAATAGCTAGACATAATATTAAATCATATTTAAAAAATATAAAAGATTCTAGCTTAAAGGTGTTTTGCAAGGTTTCTATTTTGCCGTTTAAAAGAACAAACTTGGGTTATGAATGTGTAATAAATGGTAAATATCTTGGACTTGTATATCACAATGAAGTGTTTATTAAAGATTTTTTGTTTAACAAACAAGTAGGATATATCAAAAGAATTTATAAAGATGGCAAATGTGATTTGTCTCTAAAACCACCTATGGAAAAGAGCAAAAGTCAAGCAGAGAGGGTTTTTATGATTTTAAAGTCAAATGGTGGAGTTATGAAGTTTGGTTACGATAGTAGTCCGCAAGAGATTTTGGAAGTCTTTGAGATGAGTAAAAAATCTTTTAAAAAATCATTAAGCGATCTAATAACAGAACATAAAATTGAAGTCTTTGATAATTGTTATATTAGGATTCTATATTAAATAAAATCTTTCTATTTTATTTATAAATTATATAAGTTTTGATAGCCTTTTGTTGTATTTCAAATTTTAGGAGAGGTTAATGAAGAAAAACATTGTTTTTTTTGAAGCAAAAGGTGGAAGCGATAAGGGTGCTGATGGACACAGAAAAGATACGATGCCTATGGTAAATGCTTTACAGGCAAAGGGTTGGAATGCTGAGGTTGTATTTTTTGATGATGATATTTTAAGAAATGAATCTGAAAGAAATAAAATCTATGAATACGTAAGAGATAATGCAGATGGATATGTATCTCGTGTAAATCCGGGGAATCTTAGAGAAGAGAAACTTTATTTTGATGTGCTAAGAAAACTATGTGCTGATGGGCTAGTTGGTATGCCACATCCTGATGCAATGATAGGCTATGGTGCTAAAGATGCACTAACAAAACTAGCAGATACTGACCTTGTGCCAAGTGATACTTATGCGTATTACGATCCAAAAGAAGCACAAAGAATCGGTGTAGTAATGAGTGATAAGCATGATTTTAAAAAGACTTTTCCAAAAACTCTAGCTAAAGGCGAGAGAGTGCTAAAGCAAAATAGGGGTTCAACTGGTGAAGGTATTTGGAGAGTTAGACTAGAATCTGCTGATATGTATAATAAGTGTGAATCTCTACCGCTTGATACAAAAATAATATGCACAGAAGCAAAAGATAACCACACAGAAGAAAGACAACTTGGTGAGTTTATGGATTTTTGTGAGCATTATTTAGTAGGTGATAATGGTATGCTTGTTGATATGACATTCTTACCAAGAATTAAAGAGGGAGAAATTAGAATCTTAATGCTTTATAAAACTCCTGTATATGTTGTGCATAAAAAACCAGCTGAAGGTGGCGATGCATTCTCTGCTACACTCTTTAGTGGTGCGAAGTATAGATATGATGAGCCAAAAGATTGGCAAAGTCTTATTGATTGGTTCTTAGCACAATTACCTGATATTAGAAGTAAGCTTGGAAATTATGATTTACCACTTATTTGGACTGCAGATTTTATCCTAGATACAGATAGTAATGGTAAGGATAAATATGTTCTTGGTGAGATTAACTGCTCTTGTGTTGGCTTTACAAGCCCTGAAGAATTTATGGCAAAAATAGCTGTTATGGTTGGTGATAATATCGTTGATATTGTTAGCGAGAAAAAAGCATAAACCTATAAAAATAGTTAGCATTAAGCTAGCTATTTCTTCTTAAAAATTAATTTTTATTTTACTTTTTGTTTAGTTTTGAAATATCCAATAAAATTCATGTAACACTACAATCCCTTATTATTTGATATGTAACTTATGTTTAATTTTTTTTGTAAAATATTTATAACTTTTTATAATAGGTTTCAAAAACAAAAAAAGTATTTTTTAAACAACATTGATTTAAACTATATAAAATTACGCAATAAAAGGAGTTACAAGTGGGTTTTATTGAAGAGTATAATAATCATGTAAATGAAAGAAAGAATCAAAATATACCGCCTTTGCCACTTAATAAAAAACAAGTATTAGAAGTAGTAGAGCTATTAAAGAGCGGGAGTAATACAGAATTTTTGGTTGATTTACTTGCAAATAGAGTATCTCCAGGTGTTGATGAGGCAGCACAGGTTAAAGCACAATTTTTAGACGATATAGTAAAAAATAAGATAGAAGTTAAAGGAATTTCAAAAGAATATGCAATAGAGCTTCTAGGAAGTATGCTTGGTGGATATAATATTGCACCATTAATAGAAGCTTTAAAAGTCAATGATGATATAGCCAAATGTGCTGCAAGTGCTTTAAAAAACATTATATTAGTTTATGAATCTTTTAATGATATTGTAGAGCTTAGTAAAAGTAATAAATATGCAAAAGAAGTTCTAGAATCTTGGGCGAATGCAGAGTGGTTTTTAAATAAAAAAGCACTAGATGAAAAAATTACTGCTGTTGTATTTAAAATCGATGGAGAGACAAACACAGATGATCTGAGCCCAGCAAGTGATGCATTTACAAGAAGTGATATACCGCTTCACGCTCAAGCGATGCTAAAGAATAGAACTGAAAATGCATTTTCTAGGATTGAGGAGCTAAAAGAAAAAGGTTACCCATTAGTTTATGTTGGTGATGTTGTTGGAACTGGTAGCTCAAGGAAATCAGCATGTAATTCTCTAGTGTGGCACATGGGTAGAGATATACCATATATACCAAATAAAAAATCTGGTGGTTTGGTTATAGGCAGTGTTATAGCACCTATTTTCTTTAATACATGTGAAGATAGTGGTTGTCTGCCAATCATAGCTCCTGTAGATGAGTTAAATGAAGGAGATGTAATTGAGATATATCCATTTAAAGGCGAGATTGTTAAAAATGGTAGTGTTGTATCAAAGTTTGATTTAAAGCCAAATACTCTTGCTGATGAGATTCGTGCTGGTGGCAGAATAAATCTAATTATAGGCAGGGGATTGACTGCTAGGGCTAGAGAAGTATTGGGAATGGATAGAGAGAATATTTTTGCTAAGCCTACAAGTAGCTTACAAGAGGCGAAAGGATATACACTAGCACAAAAGATGGTAGGTAGAGCTTGTGGTGTGGCTGGAGTGTTGCCCGGAACTTATTGTGAGCCTCTAGTAACAACTGTTGGAAGCCAAGATACAACAGGTGCTATGACAAGAGATGAAGTAAAGGAATTAGCCTCTTTAGGATTTAGTGCGGATTTTGTTTTGCAAAGTTTTTGTCATACTGCAGCTTATCCAAAACCTGCAGATGTAGAACTACAAGCGACTTTGCCTACATTTATGAGCAGTAGAGGTGGTGTAGCACTTAGAGCAGGAGATGGAGTTATTCACTCTTGGCTAAATAGAATGGTATTGCCTGATACTATAGGCACTGGTGGGGATTCTCATACTAGATTCCCTATTGGTATTAGTTTCCCTGCTGGTAGTGGGCTTGTAGCATTTGCTGCTGTTACTGGTTCTATGCCACTTGATATGCCCCAATCAGTACTTGTTAGATTTAAAGGAGAAATGCAAAAGGGAATAACCCTAAGAGATCTAGTAAATGCAATACCATATTATGCCATTAAGCAAGGATTGCTAACCGTTGAAAAGAAGGGAAAGAAAAATATATTTAGTGGCAAGATATTGGAAATAGAGGGGTTAGAAAACTTAAAAGTAGAACAAGCCTTTGAGCTAAGTGATGCTAGTGCAGAGAGAAGTGCTGCAGCATGTACAGTTTCACTAAATAAAGAACCAATAATTGAATATCTAAAATCAAATATAACACTTATAGAGGCAATGATTGAATCTGGCTATGAAGACTCTAGGACACTAAAGAGAAGAGCTCAAAAAATGCAAGAATGGATAGATAATCCACAACTATTAAAAGCAGATAAAGATGCAGAATATGCGGCAATTATAGAAATAGACTTAAATGAAATTACAGAGCCTATTTTAGCTTGTCCTAATGATCCAGATGATGTAGCTACATTAAGCGAGATACTATCAAACCCAAATAGACCTAAAAAAATAGATGAGGTATTTGTCGGAAGTTGTATGACAAATATAGGACACTATAGAGCATTAGGTGAAGTATTAAGAGGCGAAGGTATGGTTCCTACTACGCTTTGGGTTGCACCTCCAACCAAAATGGACGCTAAGCAGCTTAGTGATGAAGGATATTATTCTCTCTTTGGTGCAGCTGGAGCTAGAATTGAAGTGCCCGGTTGTAGCTTATGCATGGGGAATCAGGCTAGAGTTAGGGATAATGCAGTGGTATTTTCCACTTCTACTAGAAATTTTGATAATAGAATGGGAAAAGGTGCACAAGTATATCTTGGAAGTGCAGAACTTGCAGCTATATGTGCCTTGCTTGGTAGAATCCCAACTAAAGATGAATATTTGGAGTTAATTCCAAAGAAAATAGAAGGCAAGAGTGAAGATATTTATAAGTATTTGAATTTTAATTTAATATCTGATTTTAGGCTTAAATAGTGTATAATTATTTTTTATTTGTTAATTATATTAACAAATAAAAAATATTACTTAATGTTTAGGAGGATGAACATGCGTTTTATACATGCAGTGTTAAGTATGTGTTTGGTTGGCTCTTTAAGTGCTAATCCATTAATTGATGAGGCTAAGAATGCTGGTCTTGTTCCACTACCAAAGGATCAAAAAGGTGTTGAGAAAATCTTGACTGATCTTGGTGTTGAATTTAGTAAATTTACAGAAGAAAAGGCAGAGTTAGGCAAAAAGTTATATTTTGAACCTAGACTTTCGAAAAGTGGTATTATATCCTGTAATACATGCCATAATTTAGGGCTTGGTGGCACAGATGGAATTTCTGCTGCGGTTGGTCATAAATGGGTGGCAAATCCACATCATCTAAATTCTCCAACGGTTTATAACTCTGTATTAAATTCATCTCAATTTTGGGATGGCAGAGCAGGGACATTAGCAGATCAAGCGAAGGGTCCAATTGAAGCAGAACCAGAAATGGCTACACCTGCAAAATTAGCTGTTGAGAAGATATCGTCATTACCAGAGTATGTAAGCGAGTTTAAAAAGATATATGGCAAAAGTGGTGTTACATTTGACAATATAGCTGATGCTATTGCTACTTTTGAAAGAACTCTTATAACTCCTTCAAGATTTGATGAGTTTTTAGAGGGAAATGAAAAAGCATTAACTAAGAAAGAGCAAGAAGGTTTGAGGCTGTTTATAGATAAAGGTTGTATTGCGTGTCATAATGGCGTAAATCTAGGTGGTAGTATGCAGGCATTCCAAGTTGCAAATCAATATAAATTTGCTCATCTAGGAGATTTTAAGGGAGATGAAAATGGAATGGTAAAAACTCCTACTTTAAGAAATATTACAGAGACTGCTCCTTATTTCCACAATGGTGCGATTTGGTCTTTAAACGAAGCTATTAGAGAAATGGGAAGTGTTCAGCTTGGTATTAATATTTCCAAAAAAGAGGCAGCAACAATTGAAGAATTCTTAAAATCTTTAACCGGAAAGAAACCTGAAATTACATATCCACAATTGCCAGTTTCAACAGAAAAAACTCCAAAGCCTGAGCTTTAATTAAATACCACATTATGTGGTATTTAATGCTATGTTTTGTTTTTGATTAAATTATCGTTGTCTTAAATTTAAAATCTTAAGAATCTTTGCCTTCTATTGTTTCTACAATTTTTATTTTGATTATTTTGTCATTTTGCTTGATTTTAGATAGCACTTGCAGACTTTCTTTATCTTTTATTTGTCCAAAAATAGTATGCATACCATCTAAATGTGGCTGTGGTGCGAAGCATATAAAAAATTGACTGCCTCCAGTGTCTTTTCCAGCGTGTGCCATAGATAGAGTTCCTGCTAGATGTTTGCTTGCATTATTTTGACATTCGCATTTTATTCTATATCCAGGACCACCTCTGCCATCTCCATTTGGACAACCTCCTTGTGCTACGAATCCTTTAATTACTCTATGAAAGTTTAAGTTGTTATAAAATCCGCTATTTGCGAGTGAAGCAAAATTTGCAATTGTATTTGGTGCTTCTTGTGTTAAAAGTTCAAATATCATATCACCATTTTCTGTGCTAATAATTGCATATTTTAATTTTTCTAATTCTTCTTTTGATGTATTAAATTCTTTTAATTCCATGTAAGCTCCTTATTTTTTTGTTATATTTTTTATTGTAGTATTTTAAGTATTAATTATTACTTGAAGTGCGTATTTTTGGGATTATTTTATGAGTAGGATTCTATTTTTTTTGTTTTTTTTGTTTGATTGTGCATTTGCCTCATATCCTTTGTGGTTAAAAGATGGCTTAAAGATTCAAACAACATTTGAAGATTCTAATTTTACTAAAGGCTATGGAATAGTTTTTGAAGATGGATTGGTATTAACTAGTGCATCAGTTGTGTATAGCAAGAGTAGGGCAAATGATATATTGCTCTATCATTCTGAATCATTTGATGAACCAATCTCATGCCTTAGTCATGCTGATATTATTGCATTAGATGATGGTTTGGATATTGCTATATTAAAGCCGACTAAATTTACAGACATATATTGCAATATCATGCCAGAACCAAATGCTAGGTCGTTACATTTTAAAAACAGGACATTTAAACTGCTAGTTGAGCCATTTAATTTACCAGTTAATAGCAGGATTGAGATTTCATATTTTTTAGAACAAGACTGGCTTGAGTTTGGGAGAGAGAGGATGTGGTTTGATGATTATATAAAGTTAGACGCAAGTGATATTTTAGGAATGCCATTATTTGTTGAAGATGAATTTTTGGGAATTGTATCTAAAAAACACAAAAACAATATACTGAAACATGGAGAGATTTTGGGATTTATATGTGAGGTTTCAAATAAAACTAGTGTTTTTAAAGATTATAGAAGCGTTTTAGAGTTTTGTAGTAGAAACATTAAGTAAAATCAAGCTAGAATATACCACATGAAATAAGCAAGAGGTATCGTTAAATGAGCGATTTATTAAACCAAGATATACAAAATGTAAATATAGAAGATTCAATTAAAGAAAGCTACTTAGATTATTCTATGAGCGTTATTGTTGGGCGTGCATTGCCAGATGCTAGAGATGGTCTTAAGCCGGTGCATAGGAGAATTATCTATGCTATGTATGAGCTTGGGGTTACTTCAAAGGCAGGGTATAAGAAGTCTGCAAGAATCGTAGGTGATGTAATAGGTAAGTATCATCCACATGGTGATACTGCTGTTTATGATGCATTAGTTAGAATGGCACAAGATTTCTCTATGAGGTTGGAGCTTGTCGATGGACAGGGTAACTTTGGTAGTATAGATGGTGATAGTGCGGCAGCTATGCGTTATACAGAAGCTAGAATGACACAAGCCGCAGAAGAAGTCTTAAGGGATATTGATAAAGATACTGTTGATTTTCTACCAAACTATGATGATACGCTAAAAGAGCCAGATATCTTACCTAGTCGCCTTCCAAACTTGCTAATAAATGGTTCGAATGGTATTGCAGTTGGTATGGCTACAAATATCCCACCTCATAGAACAGATGAGATAATAGAAGCCTTGATACATCTAGTTGATAATCCTAATGCTACTTTAGATGATATGATGCAATTTATACAAGGACCAGATTTTCCAACAGGCGGAATCATATATGGAAAGAGCGGTATAAGAGAGGCCTATGAAAGCGGTAGAGGACGAATTAAAATAAGAGCTAAAACCCATATAGAAAAAACAAAAACAAGAGATATTATTGTAATTGATGAGATTCCATATCAAGTAAATAAAGCAAGGCTTGTAGAGCAGATAGCTGAACTTGCAAGAGATAAGGTGATTGAAGGAATCTCTGAAGTTAGAGATGAATCAGATAGAGATGGAATAAGGGTTGTAATAGAGTTAAAAAGAGAGGCTATGAGTGAGATTGTGCTAAATCATCTCTTTAAATCTACACCAATGGAAAGTACCTTTGGTATCATACTTCTTGCAATATATAATAAAGAGCCAAAGATATTCACCTTATTGGAATTGTTGTATTTATTCTTGTCTCACAGGAAGAGCGTTGTTATTAGAAGAACAATATTTGATTTGGAAAAGGCTAAAGCTAGAGCACATATTTTAGAAGGACTTAGGGTAGCATTAGAAAATATAGATGAAATTGTGTCTCTAATCCGAAATAGTAGCGATCCTAAAGTAGCAAAAAGTAGCTTGGTAGAGAAGTTTAGCTTAAGTGAGATTCAAGCACAAGCAATCTTAGATATGAGACTGCAAAGATTGACAGGTTTAGAGAGAGATAAAATTGAAAATGAATACCAAGAATTGCTAAAAGAAATTGAGTATTTAAGCTCTATTTTAAAGAGTGAATCTAAACTTAATGAGATTATTAAAACAGAGCTTTTAGAAGTAAAAGATAAGTTTGCAACACATAGGCTAACTGCAATAGAAGAAGACTATGAAAGCATAGACATAGAAGATCTAATTCCAAATGAGCCGGTAGTGGTAACTATGAGCCATAGAGGTTATGTAAAAAGAGTGCCAGTTAGAACTTATGAAAAGCAAAATCGCGGTGGCAAGGGTAAGATTTCTGCAAATACACATGATGATGATTTTATTGAATCTTTCTTTGTCGCAGATACGCACGATACAATCATGTTTGTTACAAATAAAGGGCAACTCTATTGGTTAAAAGTATATAGAATCCCAGAGGCAAGTAGGACAGCAATAGGCAAAGCGGTGGTAAATTTAATTAATTTAGCACCAGATGAAAAGATTATGGCAACCATTACAACAAAAGATTTTAATGAAGATAAATCTCTTGCATTCTTTACGCGTAATGGAATTATTAAGAGAACAAATTTAAGTGAGTTTAAAAATATTAGAAGTGTTGGGGTGAAGGCTATTAATTTGGATGAAGATGATGAGCTAGTAACTGCAAAAATAGTAACCCCTAGTATAAAAGAAATTTTGGTAGTTACTTATGAGGGAATGTGTGTAAGATTTGAAGTAAGTGACGCTAGAGAAATAGGGCGTGTTGCAAGAGGAGTAACAGCTATAAAGTTTAAAATGCCTAAAGACTTTGTAATTGGGGCAACCGTGATTTCTAATGAGAATGAAGAAATCTTAAGCGTAAGCGAAAAAGGAATTGGTAAGAGAACAGAAGCAAATGAATATAGAATCACAAAACGCGGTGGTAAGGGTGTGATAGCTATGAAGCTAACGCCAAAGACTGGAAAGTTAGTTGGAGTGGTAAATGTAGATGAAAATATGGATTTAATGGTGCTAACTTCAAGTGGAAAGATGATAAGAGTAGATATGCACTCTATAAGAAAGGCAGGTCGTGCTACAAGTGGTGTAATCATCGTGAATGTAGATGAAGAAAAGGTGGTATCCATCGCTAGATGTCCTAAAGAAGAAAAGATAGATGAAGATGAAGAAGTGGAGGATAATGGGCTATTTACGGATAATGATTAGCCTTTTGTTGTTTACAGAGTGTTTATTTGCTCGTGAGTATGTTTTTTCTTATAGGCTATCTACTAAAGATGGCATAGTGTTAGGTGAGAAGTATTATGTATCACCTTCTATGGTTAGCTCAAAACTTACTAAACATTATAAAGGAAGGTATTGTGATGTAATACATGAAGCAAAAAGCGAGGTGGAGTTTATAGAGAAGTATAAAGATAAGATTTTGGAGTGCTTGTTTTCATGGGGGGTTAAGCTAGAAGATGAAAGCAAGGTTGTAAATTTACAAAATCAATCAATAACGATTCTTAGTATTCCGGCCACTAGAATATATATTGAATATGATGTGGAGTTATCAAAAATATATTTGCTTAATAAAAAAATCAAGTAAAAGGAGAATCTATGAAATTAGCCATTGTCGAAGATGATATTAATATGAGAAAATCATTGGAAATTGCACTTGGCGAATATGATGAGTTTGAAGTAGTTAGCTTTAAGAGTGCTAAAGATGCTCTAAAGAAACTTGATGATTCTATAGACTTGATAATAACTGATATTAATATGCCTCAAATGGACGGGATTGAGTTTTTGCGTGAGCTAAATGGAAAGTATGAAGCATTAATCATCACTGGAAATGCAACTCTAAATAAAGCAATAGATTCAATTAGGCTTGGAGTTAAGGATTTTCTAACTAAACCCTTTGAGATTGAAACTCTAGTAGAGGCAATTTATAGAGCCAAAAAAGAAAGAGAAGTATTATCTAAAAGCATAAAAAAACAAAAGATAAATAAAGTAGCTGAAAATAAAAGCTTCATAGCTACTTCACCAGCATTAGAAGGAGCATTGAAACTAGTTAATAAAGCAGCTAAAACCGATGCTTCTATTTTATTGCTTGGGGAGAGTGGAGTTGGTAAGGAGCTTTTTGCAAATTATGTGCATAATAATTCGCCTAGAGCTAATGCACCATTTGTTGCAATTAATATGGCAGCGATTCCTGAAAATCTATTAGAATCTGAACTTTTTGGATATGAAAAGGGTGCATTTACTGATGCAACGGAGGGCAGAGCAGGAAAGTTTGAATCTGCAAATGGAGGTAGTATATTTTTAGATGAAATAGGTGAAATGCCAATAGGACTACAAGCAAAATTATTAAGGGTGCTACAAGAAAAAGAAGTAGTAAGACTTGGAAGCTCAAAACCTATAAAGATAGATATAAGATTCATAGCAGCAACAAATGCTGATATACAAAAAAAGATAAAAGCAGGTGAGTTTAGGGAGGATTTATTTTTTAGGTTACAGACTGTTCCTGTAAATATACCACCTCTAAGAGAAAGAGTTGAAGAGATAATACCGCTTTGTGAGTGGAAATTAGAGCAAGTTGATAATCAATATGGGGTTGGCAAAAAGACTTGGGGGGAGGGTGCAAAAGAGCAGTTGTTATCTTATAATTGGCCTGGTAATATTAGAGAGTTGCTATCTGTTGTAGAGAGAGCTGCTATTTTGTGTGAGGATGATACAATCATGCCAGAAGATTTGTTTTTGAGCTCAAGAGAGAGTGGAGGAAAGAAAAAAATAGCAAATTTAGAAGAAGAATTAATCTATGAAGCTTTAAAAAGTAGTAATTCTGATGTAGATGAGGCGTGCGAAATATTAGGAATGAAGAAAGAGGTTTTGTTATCAAAAATTAAAAAATATAATATCAAATTATAGGAGTTGATTGTGGAAAAGTATAATATTGCAGTTGTTGGTGCTACTGGGGCGGTTGGAGAAGAAATTTTTAGAATCTTAGAAGAGGTTAATTTTCCTTATAATAAATTAGTTCCACTAGCTAGTAAGAATAGTGTTGGCAAAGAAATTGAGGCATTTGGTGAGAAGTTTCTAGTCCAAGAGCTAACGCATGATGTGTTTGAAAAAGAAAATGTAGATATTGCATTTTTTTCAGCTGGTGGGAGTGTTAGTGCAGAGTTTGCACCAAGTGCTGCAAAGGCTGGAGCTGTGGTAATTGATAATACAAGCCATTTTAGAATGGATAAAGATGTTCCATTGGTTGTGCCTGAGGTAAATGCGAATGATATTTCTTTGTGGAATAAAACTGGGATTATTGCAAACCCAAATTGCTCGACAATTCAAATGGTTCAAGTATTAGCACCATTGCATAATGCATTTGAAATTGAGAGGGTTGATGTAAGCACTTATCAAGCTGTATCTGGTGCAGGTAAAAAGGGTATGGAAGAGCTAGTCTTACAAATGCAGAAATTTTTTGATTTTAGCCTTGATAGTGTCGAACCTAAGGTATTTCCACATAGGATAGCTTTGAATGTAATTCCTCATATTGATGTGTTTTTAGATAATGACTATACAAAAGAAGAGATGAAAATGGTAAATGAAACCAATAAAATAATGCATAGCAGTTTTGAAGTTAGTGCAACATGTGTTAGGGTTCCTGTTTTGCGTAGTCATAGTGAATCAATTACGATAAGATTTAAAAATGAAGTAAGTGCAAAAAAAGCAAGAGAGATACTAAAGGGTGCAGAATCTGTTGTTGTGCTAGATAATCCAAAGGATAAAGAATATCCGATGCCTACAATAGCAACAGATACAAATACTACTTTTGTGGGCAGGATAAGAAGCGATAATTATGATAAGAGGATTTTGCACTTGTGGTGTGTTGCTGATCAAATAAGAATAGGTGCAGCTACAAATGCAGTTAGAATCGCAGAAAAATGGATTAAGTTAAATTAGCTATAAGTTTAAATGTCTTAGGATTCTATAAAAGTGCCTTTGGTGCTTTTATTTGTTAATATACTTTATAATTCCTTTGTTTCTATTTTTTATTGTTTGTTAGATTCTGTGTGATTAATATATTTTGACTTTTATAATATTCTTTTTTTATTTTTTTGTTTTTGATAGAAGCAATCTATCTCATTGTAATTATGCATTATTTTGTAGTAGTCTAGATTTATTTACTTGTAATTAACTCTAGTGGATCTATATGCTTGTCTTTTAGAGTTACTTCAAATTTTAATGATTTATCCACTCTACCTATTGTATATCCCTTTTTTACATTGCTACCTGGCTTTATTGTGGGAGCTATTTTATCAAGTTGAGCATAGATTGTGTGCATGTTGTTTTTATGTTCTATTATTACCACTCTTTTTAGTATTGGCGTATCTTTGGCAAACACCACTTTGCCATCTAAGACACTTTTTACTTTATCATCTCCTTTTGGGGTTATTGTTATAGATTCGTTAAATACTTTCATTTTATATACTGGATCATAATATGGTCCGAATCTCTTTTCTATTTCGTAGTTATCAAGTGGGGGTATGGTTTTGCTACCCTTGTATTTTGTAGTGCTTATATTGTGATATGAACTAGCTACTTGCCTTACATCAAAGTCATTTTTTGGCACTTGTTTTGTTGGTTCTTGTGTCTTTGGAGCTTCTTTTGGAACTATTGTTTCTTTTTTGGCTAATTCTTCCTTTTTCTTTTGTTTTTCTAGTTCTTGGCTCTTTAATATGTTTAGATTAACCAGTATTTCTTGTATTGAATCTCTCTCTTTTACTATTGTTTGTAGCTCATTATTATATTTTTTCATCTCGTTTTCATAGCTTGATAGAAGCTTTATTTCTTTGTCTCTTAGTGCTTTTAGATGTTCTTTTTTCTTATTTTCTGAATCTATAAATTTTTTTAAATTATCAATGTCTTGTTGCAAGTTTTGCAGGGTTGTAACCACCTTCTTTTGTTCTTCGCTTAGATTTATTATGTTATCTTTTGTGTTTTTGTTTAGGATTTTAAAGCTCTCTTCGGTGATTAGGTCTTGTATAGATTCTGGTTTGAAATCATTTAGCAAAATCGTAAAAGACACATCTTTTATTACAAGGTCTATTATTTCTTGCTCTATTTGTTTTCTCTTTTTAAACAAATCTTCTTGACTGCTTGATAGGGTTTTTATGAGCTTACTTTTTTCATCATATTCTTTTTGGTTTTTTGTGATGTTTTTTTCACTTTCTTCTATTACTTTTTGCAGTGCATTTGTTTCATCTTTTTGTTTATTTACTTTTTTGCCTATTTCTTCTAGTTTTTTATTTATTTGAGATTCTTGTTGTTTTTTCTCTTGTAGTGCATCTTTGTTTTTGTTTATTTTTTGGTCTATATTAGCATGCAATCCTATAATTAGCCCTATAAACACACAACATACAATACGCAAAATCATGCCATTAATCCTTGTTTTGCAAACTAACAATCCATACAGATATCAAAGATACTGCAAATCCGACTAGTAATAGTGTAATGCTATCGCTAATTGGAGTAAAGATTTCAGTATCGATTCCTAACTCTTGCATAAAGATTAGTAAAGTTGGGTTTTTTGATATATAAAAAAGACCGCAACCTACGATTATTGTGGCAATTATCGTATCAATACAAGCAAGTTTGAACAAAATTTGTGATCTCATCCATAAGGGTGCTCCAAGAAGTGTCATTATTTCCATTCTTTCTAAATGTTGGAATTTCCAAATTTCTATTTGTTTAAACATCAATAGTAGGCTAATTAAGGCAATAAAGCAAGAAAATATAATAACGCTTCCATTTATTATTAATAATAACTGATATACTTGGCTATGACTTTTGGCAAATGTCTCTATTCTTGTGATTTTTTCAAATGAATCTAGAGCTTTATTTATGACTTCTAATCTAGCTGAACTTGGATATTTGTTTAGATTTAGAGAATAAAAAAATGGTAATGAGTTTTTTAGCATAACCAAATTGGCTTGGCTTATATTGTTCCCAAGCCTGTCTAGTATGATTTTAGAATCTATTTGTGTAAGTGTATTTGCCTCTGATATTTTATTTTTTATTTCATCTATATTTAATTCTTGTGAGGAGGCTATTATTATTGCATAGTTTTTACCTAATTTGCTTTCATATTCATCTAAAGTCTTATTTACAAGCAATATGCTTTCTAATGCAAATAATAATGCTACAAGAGGAATTATAAGAGCTAGGTGATTTTTAAGAGAGTTCATATATAGCTCCTTCTTCTATGTGTAAATGTCGATAGTTTATACCAAGTGTCTCTGGGATTCTGTGTGTTACTACTACAACTGTTATTCCAAGTTGCTCATTTACACCCTTTAATAAGCTCCAAATAACTTCACTTGAATAATCATCTAAATTTCCCGTTGGTTCATCTGCTAAGATTAGAAGTGGATTGTGTGATAATGCTCTAGCCATCGCTACTCTTTGTTGTTCTCCACCACTTAGTTCTTGTGGATATTTGTTGCCTTTGTGCGATAGCTTTATATGTGCTAGTAGTCTATCTGTTTGTGCTTGACAAGATTCCTTTGTGAATCCTCCTATAATCATAGGTAGCATTACATTTTTTTCTACATTAAAATCTTTTATTAATTTATAATCTTGGAAGATAATGCCTAGATGTTTTCTTAGTGTTTCTATATTTTTCTTGCTTATTTTATACATTTCTACACCACATACTTCTAATGAACCACTCTTTAGTGCTAAATCACCATATATAGAACGCATTAGTGTGCTCTTGCCACTACCGCTTGGACCACTTATAAAAACAAATTCTCTAGAAAAAATATTAAATGATGCATTTTTTATTATTATGTCGTTTTTGTAGCCTAAATTTATGTTTTCTGCTTTTATTATGGCTTCCACTATCTCTCCTTAAAAAGTAAGTCGCATAATATATTATGGCATTTTTGGTTTATATTAGTAGGTAATGGTTGTGATTTTAGATACCTAATTTCATTATCTATAATTATGTATCGATTTTCTGGGTAATTAAAATCACCGAAAGATACTTTTAATATTTTATCATTAAATTTTGATATAAATAAATCTTCTATGCTTACAAAATAGCCATCTTTTATAATTTTGCACCTTTTAAAGCCATGGCTATTTAGCGTATCTGAAATAAAATTTATATCTTTAAAAGAAAAATCATACTGCGAGTTTTTGAAGTCGCTATTTATCTTTGCAGTTAGAATTAAATCATATATATTTTTTTGCATTTTTTTCCATCTTGCTTCGTATTTGCTTATTATGTTTGAATCTTTATTGCAAGATTCGTGTATTAACCATTCTTCTTTGTTTGCTATACTTTTTGCATATAAAAAGTATTCTTCACTATCTGTTCTTAGCTCAAGTGTTCCATTTTGTTTTAATACTCTGTTTGCCTCTTTTAAGAATGTATTGCTAAAGATTCTTCTATGAGGGCTCTTATCCCATGGAATTGGGAAATGAACTAGGATTCTATTTATGTTATTTGAAGGTAGTAGTTCTAAAAAGATTCTTGCATCATATGAGAGTATGTAGATGTTGTTTAAATTTAACAATCCTATTTGTCGTGCTACTTGCTCTAGTGATGGGGTATGAATCTCAATTCCTATATGTAATATGTCTTTGTTATGTTGCGCATTGTATAGAAGATTCCTGCCACTGCCAAATCCTATTTCTAACCATATTTGTTTATTTTGCAAATTATTTGTTTTTAGGAAACTATCAAAATCTATAAAATTATTTATCGTTTGGATAAACGGTAGTTTTAAATCAGATGTTATATTTTGTGGGTTTAGATTATGTGAAATTACTTGTTGGTTTTTACTTAGGATTCTTAGTGCATTTTTTGGAATTTCAATTGGTGCTATTTTACTTTCTTTGTTGCATTTTATTAGGGTTTGATTTTCTTTTTCTTTTACTTCTATTAAAAATTCTTGAGTTTGTTTTTGGTTTGTGGATTGATATTTGGTTAGTATTATTGATAGTTTGGGATATAGTGATGAGTAATATCTATCTACGAATATAAAACTATCTCCACTGCAAGAATCTTGCAATGGAAAAGTGGGTTGAATAAAAGTTTTGGTTTTAAAATGTGGCATTATTTTGGTAATTCTAGATTTACTTTTTTGCTTCTATCTGATTCTATGCCATGTTCATCAAGTGTGCCTACGCTGTAAGTATACTGCTCTCCTGGGCGTATCTCTCTATCGATAAATTCTGGAGTTAGCACTTTGTTATATCTTAGAATTTCACTAAAAATGCTAGATTCTTTGTATACTACATATTCTCTAGCCCTTGGTTCATTTGGGTCCCATCTGATAACTACAGCATTACCCTCTATTTGTGCGTATGTTATTGTTGGAGGATT
Organism: Helicobacter sp. WB40; assembly: GCF_027859275.1. NCBI lineage: Bacteria > Pseudomonadati > Campylobacterota > Epsilonproteobacteria > Campylobacterales > Helicobacteraceae > Helicobacter > Helicobacter sp. WB40. The sequence continues at coordinate 211,658 of NZ_JAQHXS010000001.1, forward strand.
TGGCTTTGATAGGCTTCTACCTGTTACTGGACCTGCCTCTATGCTATCTATACCATCTTTGTTATATGCTATTATCTTGTATTGATATTCCTTTCCAACATCATCTACAGAATCAACATAAGTTGTAGTTGAAGAATCTAAGCTTACCAATTTTGAATAAGTACCAAAAATACCGCTTCTAAGTATAGTGTAGCTTACTACTTCATTGCTAGAGCTTGGTGTCCATGTTAGTTGAATTTGATTTGCTATGTTATTTGTAGCACGGAAGTTTGTAACTGGAGCTGGTTTTTGTTTGGTTGTGGCTACTACGCTCATCGTAGGTAGGGATAAGCTTTTATTGATATTAAATGCAGCAATTCTATATTCATTGCTTTGCCCATCTTGTAAATCTTTGTCTAGGTATTCAACCAATAATCTATCATTTATCTTTGTTAGCTCTTTCCATTCTCCATTATTGGTGCGTTTTTCTAATAAATAACCCGTTACTCTTGGATCTTTATGGGGACTCCAAATTATTTTAATTTTTCTTGGATAGTTACCTATTGCTTCTATGTATTCTACTGGCTCTATGAATTGTGTCTTTGTTGTTATTATGTCTGAATTTGCAGACACATTGCCATTTTGATCATATGAGACAAATTGATATAAATATTCCGTATCTGGCGACAAGCCATTATCCGAATAATGTGTTGTGAATCTACTTTTTATATTTGCTACTCTTTTAAAGTCTTGTTCTGTTGGTAGTTTGCGATATATATAATAACCTTTTATTTCTGGTTGAGGGACTAAATTCCATTCAAATGCTATGGTGTTTATATCTGTTAGAACCTTTATATCTGTTGGTGGGGCTATATGCGGATTTATAGCTGAACTTTTAAAGGGATTTACACTATCTATGCTATTAGTTATGCTAGATGTGCTACCACATGCACCAAAAAAAATGGCAACACATACACATGCTAGTATTTTGAAATATTGATTTTTCATGTTGGAGTTAAACCTTATTGCATCGCTGGTGAGACTGAGTGGTTATATGGTGCATATAAACCTGGATTATTCACATTTGTTGGACGCATATCTTGCATGTTTTGTGATTGTTGTATTTTTTGTTGATAGCTTAAATTACCCTCTTTGCCAGCACAACCGCTAAATGCCACTATAAAACCTATGCATGAAATCATAAAGATACTCTTCAAAGTTTTCATCTTTGCCTCCAAAATCTGTGAATCTTTGTATGTATTCTAGCATATCTTTTGGAATTGGTGCATAAAATCGCAAATTTTCAGAGGTTCTTGGGTGGGTTAGATATAGCGTGTGTGAATGGAGCAAGATCCTGTTGTCGTATTCGCCTTTATATCCATAAAAATAATCTCCAATAATATGTCGATTAATCTTTGCTAAATGCACCCTTATTTGATGTGTCCTTCCTGTAAATAATTTTGCACATATTAGCTCATTATTGTCTTTGCTTGATATTTTGTAAAATGCACTTTTTGCTTCTTTGCCACTTTTGGCATTTATGTATTTTAGTCGATTTTTTGGGTGTCGCATTATATTTGATTGTATTGTTATATTTTCTTTTAGTGGATTATCTATCATGCATAAATAAAATCTACCCATAGTTCGTTGTTGTAATTGCTCCTTTAAAGCCATGTAAGATTCGTTATTTTTTGCTATTACCATCGCACCGCTTGTTGTTTTATCGAGTCTATGTATTATTCCATGCCTATATGAATCTCCTATACTAGAAGTTTGTATATTATTTTGAATAAGCCAATTTACAACAGAGTTTTGCATATCATGTTCGTGCGCTTTATGCACTATTAAATTTATTGGTTTGTTTATAACTAAAATATCGCTATCTTCATATAATATTTCTATCTCAAGCTTTGTTTCTTCGTTTTTTTGTGGTATTTGAATTTCTGCAATACGCACAATATCGTTTGTTTTTAGCTCATAACTTGCTTTTTGGATTATTGTGTTGTTTATTGATATTTGATAGTTTTTTATTAATTTAGAGGCATTGTTTCTTGTTATATTTAGTGTTTCTTTTAAAAAAATATCTAATCTATCTTGTATATTGTGTTCATTTACTAAAATTTCTTGCATTTGCCAACTTTTGTGTGATAAAATACGCCTTAAGTGCTTATTTTAAGGGTTTATTTTGTTTGGGATTAATAAAAAAATTCTATCATATTTTGATTACACCTTACCTTTATTGGTTGCTCCAATTATACTTTTATCTTGGTTTTTGATAAATGAAAATAGCGAATTTTTGGGAAATAAAGTATTAATTTATGTATTTGTTGGCTTATTGGTTTTTACTGCTGTGTTTTTTGTGCATATTTGGAAGTTATCTTGGTTTATTATTTTGTTTTATTGGATTCATATAGTTTTACTGCTTGTAGTTGAATTATTTGGCGATACGAGGCTTGGAGCACAAAGGTGGATAGAGATTCCATTTGTTCATTTTACATTTCAACCATCAGAGACTATGAAGCCAGCTTTAATGCTTATGATTGCGTATTTAGTTAGGAAAAAACCTCCAAAGCCAAATGGTTATGGATTGGTTGATTTTGCCAAAATATCTTTTTTTATACTTTTGCCATTCGTTTTTATACTGAAGCAACCAGATTTAGGAACTGCATTGGTGTTATTGATTATGGGATATGGAACACTATTTATAATTGGTGTGAATTATAAAATTTGGCTTGGAATTTTGATTTCTGTTGGTCTAGCTTCGCCAGTTTTGTATGCTAATTTGCATGATTATCAAAAAAAGAGAATTGCTGATTTTGTATTAAAAGATCCAGATTATCAAGTTAGACAATCAATAATAGCAATAGGTTCAGGTGGAATCTCTGGTAAAGAAAAAGAAGAAGCAACACAAGCTGCATATAAGTTTCTACCCATAGCTACTAGCGATTTTATCTTTCCTTATTTTGCAGAAAGATTCGGGTTTGTTGGGATCATTGGATTGTTTTTGTTATATGGTGCTTTGATATTTCATATTTTTAGTATCAATAATACAGATGACAAGGATTATTTTTTAAAAGTTATAGCATCAAGCACGGGACTTTTATTGTTTGTGTATAGTGGCGTTAATATTGCTATGACTATTGGGTTTGCACCTGTAGTTGGAATCCCTCTACCATTATTTAGTTATGGAGGGAGTAGTTTTGTAACTTTTATGGTTTTATTTGGAATTTTAGAAGGAATACTTGCATTTAGATATAAATTTATGTATAATCACATTTCTTTTTCAAAAAGGGTCCTTAGCTCAGCTGGTTAGAGCAATCGGCTCATAACCGATTGGTCATAGGTTCAAGTCCTATAGGACCCACCACTTTTATAATCATTTTAGGAATATCTTAGTTATGAAAATTCAATGTGTTAATATTAAATGTCAAGGTTGTGTTGATAAAATTAAAAATGCACTTCTAGATAAATGTCAAAATGTTGAAGTTGATATTAAAACTCAAATGGTTGAAGTTGATGTTGGTGATGAATTGGTCGATGAAGTTAAATCTCAATTAAGAGAATTAGGATTCTTGCCATCAGATAGTGTATTTGGTAAGATAAAGGGCTTTTTTAGTAAATAATTAATTTCCAATTTTTTAAGGAATACAATGGAAATCCTCCTTCTTATAACTATTGTTATTATTGCACTTGCAATTATGAATTTTAAGGACTATTTATACAATCCTCACAAAAGACCAAGAATTGAGAACTCGACATTTCCACCAGATGATGATGATGAGTTTGATAGAAAATATGATATATATGCAACCCCAACAAAAGAAGAAAAGATAAGAAATGGAGAATATGGACTAATAGTTGGAATTCTCTCAAAATTGGCACATGTTGATGGTAGGGTATGTGAACTTGAGTTTGAATTGATAGAAAATACAATAGAGGATATAGCAAATCAAATTTTAATGCAAAGTGCAATGCACCAAAGAGAAGAAATTATAGATATTTTGCATGAGATTTTTAATAATACTTATGAGGATTTAGAAGAGCTAACTTACTCTTATGCGAATTTTACAAAGGGTCAATACAAAAGACGACTAAAACTTGTTGAATATATGCTGTCTTTGGCTTATGCAGATGGAAATTTAGGTGATAGTGAGAGAGAAGTCATACTGGATGTAGCTGCATTTTTAGAAATAGATAATGGGGATTTTAATAAGCTTTATGATGATTTTGCTAATTTTTATAGCAATCAGTCCAATAGTATGAGCGTGAGTGAAGCTTACAAGATTCTTGGGGTAGAGATTGATGATGATAGTGAAAAGATAAAAAAGAAATATAAAAGTTTGGTTAGAGAAAATCACCCTGATATTCTACAGCATAAAGAATTGGATAGCTCGATTATAGAAACTCATACAAAGAAACTACAAGACATAAACGAAGCTTATGAGTTAATTAAAAACCACAAAAAGATAGAACATGAAAGAAATGGAGAAAAAACTTCTTAGCGATTTTGCTAAGATTTATGAATTTTTAAATAAAAGTAATAAAGATACGCAACTACTTTATGAATTGGTGCAAAGTAGCGAGATTCCACATTTTTTGACCAAGGTTTATAATAAGCTTCCGCAAAATGATGAAGTTTTGTTTGCATTAATTGATAGAGTGGTAACACTTAGAGAATCTGCACTTGATAATGTAATGGATAAATACAACATACAATCACCACAAGAAATTAAAGATGAAATGTTTTTTATATCTGAACAATATTACAAAAATAAGTTTATAAATTTACTACTATATATAAATGATAATGCTTTATTAACAGATTTTTGGCGTGAGTTATTAAATCTTGTCTATGAGCTTGGTTTGTGTTTTAATAGGTTTTTTTATTCTTGGCAAAAAGAACTTATTTTAGGGATTAATACACATTTAAAAGAAAAACACAACAATAATTTGCAAAGTATTTTAGAAGCTTTACAAGATTCAATAGAAATTAGTGATAATGGAGAAGTTAGTGACAGAAGTTATTCTGTGCCTATGTTTATAGATGGTAAATATAGAGCTGTTAGTTATTGTGAATTCTTTAAAGAAGAATTTAAGTTGATTAATCAGAGCTTAGAATCCGGAATTTTAAAGCTTAAAAACATAAAAGAGACATGCTCAAAGTTAGAACAAAAAGATAGATATTTAGATTACTTTGGGGCTTTACAAAAAGCATTAATGCAAAAAGATACTAAAAAGCTTTTAGAATCTTGGAGAGATGTTGATGTTAAGTGGCTTGGTATAACAACCCCAATTCAAGTATGCCACCCATTTGAATATTATGAAGATCATTTTAGAAAAGCAGTAGCACCAGAGTGGGATTTACGAATTGCTAGGTGTTATAATGGTATTGATTTATTGAACGATTCTAGTGATAGTGAAGTAAATTCTAAAAGTATGTGGGTATTTTATAGTAATTTTTTTGCAGAATTTGTTGGTTTGAAATATACAGATGAAATTAATTTATGCGTTAATAATTCGTTACAAAAGACACAACTTTATGGTGGATTGCCTATGATGTTTTTTGGCTCAGAGTTAAATGGTCTATTTAGTGCACAAGTGATACCAAATGATGAAGTTGTTAGCAAAAAACATGGAAAGAAAATATTTTATTTTCCTGATAGAATTTTAGAGATGTCTAGAGCAAAACCTTTTATGCTTTTATCTTCTCTTACATTTCCAAGAGAATTTTTAGACTTTAATAGAGAGTTATTGTTTTTTAGGGAAAAAGAGTGGTATAAAATTTATGAGATTTCTACAATAGGGCATGAGTTTGGTCATATTTTATGTGTTAGCGATGATAGTGAGCTGGTTATGAATAAAAGTGGCAACTTCAAAAATATAGAAGAGTTTAAAGCCACCATGGGAGGGTTGGCATATTATTTCACAAGACAAAATAGACCACTATTAAAGGAGCTTATTTATAGTTTAATTGCTAGAAGTGTTTCTCTTATTGCTTGGAGGGACAATGGAGAGGTTTTACCTTATTATTGCGAGGGTTTGATACATCTTAGTATTTTATTTACTAGTGGGGTTTTAAAATATAAAAATAAATTTTCTAACAATAAAGATTCTTGTGCGTTAAGCATTGATTTAAAATTTACTGATACTCTTATAGAACTATATCTTCAAGTGTATAAAGATTTAGCTAGAATATATTTTGACAAGCAAGATGCTGATGTGTTTTTAAGTCAATATGTTGCAGTCGGTGATGGCGGATATTATGAGCCAATTTTGGGGGAGGTGGCGGAATTTGCATATGACTATTATAATGAATATAAGAAAATAGGGCAGGTTTTGGATAATACAAACGCACAAGAATGGTGTGAAAATTATAAAAACAGTTGCATAAAGGGCTAGTATGGTTACAAATGTAATTAGCGATTCTCATATAAACAAAGCAAGAGAGTTGATATACGATATAGCTGGTATTTATCTGCCTAGCAGTAAGGATTCTACTATTAAGAATAGGCTCGATAAGCTAAGGCGAGATTTAAAAATAGATGATTTTGATGTATTTTTCTCAAGTGTCAAAAGTGGAAAAAACAAGCAAGAATTTATAAATGCATTTACTACAAATAAGACTGATTTTTTTAGGGAAAATTTCCATTTTATGGATATGTTAAATAGAATTTTGCCTCACAGATTAAAAAGTAGTGAGCCATTAAAAGTGTATTGTTCTGCTAGTTCTACTGGAGAAGAACCTTATTCTATCGCAACTACATTGTTATATGCAAAAGATGTATATGCTTCTAGCACACCTGTTAGCGTGATTGCTACTGATATTGATACTTCTGTGCTTGATGTAGCTAAAAAGGGAGAATATTTAGTTGATACATTTTTAAATCCATTGCCTGATTGGTTGCATTTAGAGGATTACTTTAGCGTAGAGAAGAGAGCTGGTTCTTTAATTAAGCTAGTAGCAAAGCCACATCTTAAAAGGCTAATAACATTTAAGCAGCTTAATTTAAGCTCTATTAGTTACCCATTTGCAAAAGAGGAATTTGATATTATATTTTGTAGAAATGTTCTTATTTATTTTAAAGTTGAAGATCAAGAAAAGATATTAAGTAAGCTTTTTTCACACCTTAAAATTGGCGGAACGATGTATCTTGGTCATAGTGAGAGCATACTAGGTATAGGAAGCAAGGTAGAGAGACTTGGTCAAAACACTTTTGTTAAGGTGGTGAGCTAATGGCAAATGAAAAATATCATCCAGATAAATTATTGGCTTCAAAACCTTTTAGGGGTGAAGGTAAAAAAATAATAGGAATCGGAGCTAGCACTGGTGGAGTCGATGCAATAGCTAGAATCCTACAAGCACTACCACTAAACTTACCACCAATAGTCATCACTCAACATATACCAGAGGGGTTTTCAACTTCATTTGCACATAGGCTTGATAATATATCTGCCCTATCAGTTGTAGAAGTAACAGAGAGAATGACACTAAAGCCATCATGTGCATATCTAGCCCCAGGTGGAAGACACATGCTAATAGAGAATAAAACAGGAGAATATATAGCAACACCACTTGATGGCGATAGAATCACTAGGCATAAGCCAAGTGTGGATATTATGTTTCGAAGTTTAAATAATGCTGCTGGTAAAAATGCACTAGCTATCATTATGACAGGAATGGGAGATGATGGTAGCATAGGGATTCATGAGTTGTTTTTGAATGGTTCTTATACTATTGCACAAGATGAAGATAGTTGCATAGTCTTTGGAATGCCAAAACAAGCAATATCAAGAGGCTCTATTTGCGATATTGTAAGTTTGGATAATATACCAGAAAAGATAGTTCAATTCTCACATGGGAATCTAAAAAGAAAAAAGTAGCTTTTATGCTTGTACCAATTAATATTATAGGCGGATATTATGAGTTTAAAGGCTCCAAATTTATTTCATTTTTGATTCCTATTAATTCTTTTAAGGATTTTGTAGCAAAATCAAGATATGAGCATCCAAAGGCTGTTCATTTTGTAACTGCTAGTAGATCGTTTAATAAAGAAGGTCAGATAGAAGAGAGCTTTAGTGATGATGGTGAGCCAAAGGGTACATCTGGTATGCCAATGCTAAAGGTGATTCGTGGTTATGAGCTTATAGAATGTGGAGTGCTAAGTATTAGATATTTTGGTGGTACATTGCTTGGGACTGGTGGTCTTGTCAAGGCATACACACAAAGTGCAAAAGAACCTATACTAAATGGGATAAAGGAGAATTTACTTAAAAAATATGTAAAGCATGAAATTTTTGAGTTTTTTATTCCATTTGCAAAGGTTAAGCATTTTGAATATTTAACTTCAAAAATAGAAGCAACTATTATTGATAGAAATTTCATAGAGAAAGGAGTTATTGTATCTATTGCAGGTCAAAAAGAGGTATTAGATAGTTTAAAGGCTACAATATGAAAAGGCTGTTTTTATTTTTCTTTTTGTTATTATCATTTATCTATTCTGCTGAAATCAATATTTCTAAATATCTAAAAAAAGATATAAAGCAAAGAAACCCATTATCTGATTATAAGGCGTTAGAGGGTATTTTGGGTGCACCATTACCACTTATGTCTATTGAGAAAAGTAAAGCAGTCTATGAATCTCCATTTGTAGAAAGAAAAAAGGAAGTAGGAAGTTCTAAGAAATTGCAAGTAGATACATTATCTGTTAGTAATTATATTTTTAATACTGGTTTGTCTAAGCTTTCTCCAGTTGTAAGCAATAATGTAGATGATTTTTTTGCTAGATATACTTCAATTGTGGATTTTGATTTAAGTTTAAATTCCAATATTTCTAATGAGGTGCAAACAATCGGTGGTAATGCTATTATGTATATAACATTATATGAAAGTAATATGGATAAATTTTTGTTTTTTGGAGCATTAGATCGTGATGCCTCTACTAGGCTATGGAGCACATATTATGGGGTGGAAAATAGACTTAAACTTGGAAATACATTGCACAAAGTATTCTTTCGAGAAAAACTAACAGATGATAATAATGGGGATACCATATATTATGGTTATGAGTTTGTGCCTTTTAAGCATTTTACTGCTTATGTTCAGGGAGAGCAAAATAGCATAAATAATAAGACAAATACATATAAAATAGGTGCTAGATATAAAATTAGATTCTAGTCTATTTTTAAAACTGCTAAAAATGCTTCTTGTGGTAATGCAACCTTTCCGATTGCTTTCATTCTCTTTTTGCCTTCTTTTTGCTTTTCTAATAACTTTCTTTTTCTTGTGATATCTCCACCATAGCATTTTGCAGTTACATTTTTGCCCATTGATTTTACGGTTTCTCTAGCTATGATCTTATTGCCTATACTTGCTTGAATCGCTACTTCAAAAAGTTGTCTTGGAATAATTTCTTTCATAGATTCTACAAGCTCTTTGCCTTTTTCATAGGCTTTGCTTTTTGGTACAATAATACTTAGTGCATCGACTATATCACCTGCCACTCTTATATCTAGCTTTACAAGCTCACCAACTTTATATTCATAAGGCTCATAATCAAAGCTTGCATAGCCTTTTGTGCAGGATTTTAGCTTATCATAAAAGTCCATAACAATTTCATTTGTGGGGATTAGATACTCTAAGAGCACTCTTGTTTCTTGTAAGTATTCCATTTTTTGTTGAATCCCTCTTCTTTTGCTAACAAGAGTTATGATATTTCCTAGAAATTCGCTAGGAACGATGATGGTGGCTTTTACATAGGGTTCTTTGATGGTAGCGATTTTTTGTTCAGGTGGGAGTTCGCTTGGATTTTGGATAAATACTACGCTTCCATCTGTTTGTGTAACTTCATAAACAACCGTTGGTGCAGTCGCTATTAAATCAAGTCCAAATTCTCTCTCTAGCCTCTCTTTGATAACCTCCATATGTAAAAGCCCTAAGAATCCTATCCTAAACCCAAAGCCTAGAGCGACAGAAGTTTCAGGCTCATAAGCTAGACTTGAATCATTTAGCTTTAATTTATCTAATGCATCTCTTAAATCTTCAAATTTATCTGTATCGATAGGATAGATTCCAGCAAAAACAAAAGGCTTAGCAGGCTCAAAGCCAGAGATTGGCTCTTTTGTCTTGTTTTTAAAATCTGTAATCGTATCGCCAACAGCAATATCCGTTACATTTTTAAGTCCTAAAATTACAATTCCTATTTCGCCAGTTTTTATTTCTTTTGTTTTTTCTTGTTTTAGTGGGTGAGGGTAGAGTAATCCTAATACTTCATGGTTCTTTTTGCTTCCCATTATATAAATGTTTTGTCCAACTTTAATGCTTCCATCAATTACTCTAACTAAAGCCAAAGCACCAAGATAGTTATCAAACCATGAATCATAAATCAAAGCTTTAGTTGGAAATTCAATCTCTCCGTTTGGTGGTGGGACTAGCTTAACAATTGTATCTAACAATTCTTTAATACCTATATTTGCCTTTGCACTTACTTCTAGAGCATTTGTGCAATCTAGTCCTATTGTTTGTTCTATCTCACTTTTTACGCGTTCTGGTGCAGCAGCGGGGAGGTCTATTTTGTTTAGCACAGGGATAATTTCTAAGTTATTTTCTAGTGCGATATATACATTTGCAATGGTTTGTGCTTCTACTCCTTGAGATGCATCAACTACAAGTAATGCACCCTCGCATGAGGCAAGAGAACGCGATACTTCATAGCTAAAATCCACATGTCCTGGAGTATCAATAAGATTTAGTATATATTTTTCACCCTCATATTCATAGTTTAGTCGCACACTTTGTGCTTTAATCGTAATTCCTCTTTCTTTTTCAATATCCATTGTATCCATTACTTGATTACTCATTTCTCTATCAGAAATTGCTCCACACATTCGAATTAGACAATCTGCAAGAGTGGATTTGCCATGATCTATATGAGCTATTATTGAGAAGTTTCTTATATTTTGTAATGGAGTTTTCACATGTTGCCTTTAAAAGTTATAAGTTATAGATTGTAAAGTGGTGGCCACGACTGGACTTGAACCAGCGACCACTACCATGTCAAGGTAGTGCTCTACCAACTGAGCTACGCGACCTTATTTGGAAATTAAGGTAGTGATTATATCAATTAGGTCTTTGTATTTTTCTTAAGTAGTGTGTATATAATAATACAAGCTACGCCAACATTTATCATGATATCTGCAAAGTTAAAAATAGCAAATTCAAATTTATAATGCCAAAAAATATAATCTACAACACCACCATGAATAAATCTATCTAAAACATTTGATATCCCAGCTCCAAATATTATTCCAGCGGGGATAATGTAGGATTTAAAAGATTCTATATTCTTCCAAAAATATATAAATATTGCGACTAATAAGGCTACTTGGATATATTTTAGCCATTCTTCTAAGAATGCAAACATAGAAAATGCTACACCTTTGTTATATACTAACACCAAAGAAATAATATTTCCATCGTAATTAAAGTTATTGATTACAAAAAACCACTTTATAGCTTGGTCGATTCCAAATACCAAGCTAAGAGGAATTATAAATAGCAATATATTTTTCATTGTAATTTTTCTTTAAAAAATTCTTCACATTGTGCAATTGTTGCTTCTAGTGCTTTTTGGTCTTTGCCTTCAAGTAAGATTCGCAGTTTGTTTTCTGTGCCACTATATCTTATTAGATGTCTTATTTTTTTAGATTCAATTTCTTTTAGTAGTTTGCTATACCCACTAATTGATGATAGCTCTGGTTTTTTGCTTATGTTTATATTTTTTAGAATCTGTGGATATAGCTTGAAACAATCTAATGCCAAAGAAGCCCTTTTTTTGCTAGAAATCACATAAGCTATGGTTTGTAATGCACTAACAAGCCCATCGCCTGTCTTTGCAAAATCGCTAAAAATTATGTGTCCGCTTTGTTCTCCTCCGAAGTTTAGCTTTTTTGATAGCATATTTTCTAAGACATATTTATCTCCTACATTGGAGCGAATAAGTTTTATGCCATTATTAGCTAAAAATTCTTCTAGTGCGTAATTACTCATAATTGTAGCTACTATTGAATCTCCTTGAAGCATGTTATTTTGCTTTAATGCTAGTGCTAAGATCCCTATTAATTTATCTCCATCTACTACTTCACCTTTTTCATTTACCACCACAAGCCTATCAGCATCTCCATCAAATGCGAAACCTATATCAGCCCTTACCCTTTTTACTTCTTCTTGTAGTGCTAATGGTTGTGTAGCACCGCAGTTTTCGTTTATATTAAAGCCATTTGGTTCATCGTTTATCACAAATACTTCAGCACCAAGTTCATCAAAAATAGTTGGAGCAACTTTGTATGCAGCACCATTGGCACAATCTAGGACAACCCTTATTCCATGTAGTGAGAGATTCTTTGGAAATGAATTTTTAATATGCACAATATATCTTCCAACAACATCATCTATCCTTTTGCTGGAGCCTATTTCTTTACCTTTTTTTTGTGCATTTTCTAGTTGAAATTCATCAAAGTAGATTTTTTCTATTATTTCTTCGTCTTTTTCGTCTAGTTTATATCCATTTCTATCAAAAAACTTAATCCCATTATCAGCAAATGGATTATGACTAGCACTAACCATAATGCCACCATCGCATCGCATGTCTTCTGTCAAGTATGCTATTGCTGGTGTTGGCATTGGACCTATTTGTATGACTTGATACCCAACTGAAGTAAGTCCGCTAACTAGGGCATTTTCTAGCATATAACCGCTTCTTCTTGTATCTTTGCCAACTAGAATCCTATTTGTTTTTGAGTGTTCTTTATAATAGATTCCTGCTGCAATCCCTAGCTTCAATGCACAAAATGCACTAAGTTTTGCACCTGCTTCTCCTCTTACTCCATCAGTTCCAAAAAGTTTCATAGTTTATTTGCCTTTAATGAAAAATAAAGTATAATGTTATCTTAAATTTTTTTAAAAAGGATTAACACTCTTATGGCAAATCATAAATCAGCAGAAAAACGCATTAGACAAACCATTAAAAGAACAGAAAGAAATCGTTACTACAAAACAAGAATTAAAAATATGACTAGAGCTTTAAATGAAGCTGTATTAGCAAATGATGTGTCAAAAGCACAAGAATTACTAAAAAATATCAATAAATCTTTCCATAGCTATGTAAGCAAGGGGATACTTACAAAAAATACAGCTGCAAGAAAAGTTAGCAGACTAAATGTAGCAGTTAAGAAAATAGCATTATCTAGCAAGTAAGCCGTAGCAATAAATAATGTTAGCAAGCAAATTACAACCTTTTATTTCTCGTTATGATGAGATAAGCTCTTTATTGCTTAAGCCTGAAATTCTAAATGATGTGAAAAAGATAACAGAGTTAAGCAAGGAGCAAAGCTCTTTAGAAGAGTTGGTTTGCAAAGCTAGAAAATATCTAGGCAACTTGCAGAGTATAGATGACAATAAGGCTTTGCTAGATGATAAAGAGCTTGGTGAGTTAGCAAAGGAAGAGATAAAAGAAGCAGAAAGTGAAAATAAGATTCTAGAAGAAGAAATAAAACTACTCTTACTTCCAAAAAATCCAAATGATGACAAAAATATATATTTAGAGCTTAGAGCTGGTACTGGTGGTGATGAGGCTGGTATTTTTGTAGGTGATTTATTTAAAGCCTATGTAAGATATGCAGAATCTAAAGGTTGGAAATGCGAGATTATAAGTTCTAATGAAAATAATGTTGGTGGATACAAGGAAATTATAGTATTGATAAAGGGTAAGGGTGTTTATTCTAGGCTTAAGTATGAAGGTGGGATTCATAGGGTGCAAAGAGTGCCAGAGACAGAATCTCAAGGGCGGATTCATACTTCTGCTATTAGTGTGGCTATAATGCCTGAAGTTGATGATGTGGAAGTTGATATCAATCAAAATGATTTAAGGGTAGAGGTTTTTAGAGCAGGTGGTCATGGTGGTCAGTGTGTCAATACTACAGATTCTGCAGTTAGAATCACCCATATACCAACCGGCATAAGTGTGTCAATGCAAGATGAAAAATCTCAACACAAAAATAAAGATAAGGCTCTAAAGATATTAAAAGCAAGAATTTATGAAGCTGAATTAGAAGCACAAATGCAACAAAATGCAGAAGCCAGAAAATCACAAGTAGGTAGTGGTGATAGAAGTGAGAGAATAAGGACATATAATTATCCGCAAAATCGTCTCACAGACCATAGAGTAGGGCTTACATTGTATAGCTTGGAAGAAATTATGCTAGACGGTAATTTTGATGCAGTTATAAATCCAATTGTCGCATATTTTCAAGCTGAAGCATTGCGAAATAATGAAGATTCTTAAGGTTTAAGGAACTTTTTAAGAATTTTTATTTATAATTTCCACTTCTTTTTTACAAGGACAGATGGGTGAGTTGGCTGAAACCACATCCCTGCTAAGGATGCGTAGTCGCAAGATTACCGAGAGTTCGAATCTCTCTCTGTCCGCCACTATTTCTCAATATAGTCTTATTTACTTATTTTAAGTTTTTTGTATAATAAATAAAATTTTTAAAGGTATTTTGTTGGATTTTGATTTTATTATGCGTTCCTTACCAGTATTTGCAAAGGCGCTTTATTTGACATTACATTTATCATTTTTTGGTATTTTGTTTTCCATAATTCTTGGATTTTTTATAGCTTTAATTCAGTTTTATAAGATTCGTATTCTAGATATTATTGCTTCAATATATATTGAACTTTCAAGGAATACCCCACTACTTATTCAACTATTTTTTTTATATTATGGCTTATCGCAGATAGGTTTTAAGTTAGGGAGTTATACATGTGCTTTAATTGGGGTTGTATTTTTGGGTGGTAGTTATATGGCAGAGGCTTTTAGAGCAGGATTAGAATCAGTAGGAAAAGTCCAAATAGAATCTGGGCGAAGCTTGGGTTTTGGTGAAATATCATTGATTTTTTATATAATTTTGCCACAAAGTTTGGTTGTTAGTCTGCCATACATTGGTGCAAATGCAATATTTTTACTAAAAGAAACTTCAGTAGTTAGTGCAATAGCACTTGCTGATGTATTGTATGTAACAAAAGATCTAATAGGTAGCTATTATAAAACAAATGAGACTTTGTTGTTACTTGTTATGTGCTATTTGGTGGTATTGTTGCCTTTATCTTTTTTGTTTTATTGGCTTGAGAAACGATATAAAAGAATAATAGGTTAATTATGGAAATTTTATTTGATACTCAAAATATCGCAAGAATCTTAGAGGGCGTTTTTGTAACATTTCAAATAGCTTTTATTGCGATATTTTTTTCAATTATTTTTGGGTTTATTTTAGGGTATTTGATGACACTAAAGATTTGCCTAATCAACTTTATATGTAGAATTTATTTGGAATCTATAAGAATAATCCCAATACTTGCTTGGCTGTTTATAGTTTATTTTGGTTTTTCATCTTTTTTAAATCTAAGTGGAATTATGTCTTGTATTTTAGTTTTTAGTCTTTGGGGAATTGCCGAGATGGGTGATTTGGTAAGAGGTGCTATATCAAGTCTGCCAAAGCATCAAAGTGAGAGTGGTAGAGCATTAGGCTTAAGCGAGATGCAAATACAAATATTTATAATACTGCCACAGAGTATTAAAAGGCTTATGCCATCACTTGTGAATTTATTTACTAGAATGATAAAAACAACTTCTTTGGCTGCTCTAATAGGTGTAAGTGATATGCTGAAAGTAGGACAACAGATAATTGAAGTTAATTTGCTTAGCTATCCACAAGCTAGTTTTTGGATATATGGTGGAATCTTTTTTATTTATTTTATTTTGTGCTATCCTTTGTCAATTTATAGTAAATATTTAGAAAAAAAATATATATAAGGAATTTAGGTGTCGAATCATTTTGAAAATAAAATATTGCTTGAAGCTAGAAGTATAGTAAAAAAATTTGGTAATAATTTAATCTTAGATGATATATCTTTAGAGGTAAAAAAGGGTGAAGTATGTGCTATTTTGGGACCTAGTGGATGCGGTAAGAGCACATTTTTAAGATGTATTAATGGGCTTGAGAAAATAGATGGTGGCGAGATAATTTTTGATGGAAAAGTAATAAATAGCACAAGTGGTAAAAATGTAAAACTAAATGAAATACGTCAGAAAATAGGTATGGTATTTCAAAGTTATGAACTTTTTCCTCATTTAAGTGTATTGGATAATATAATTTTAGCACCAACAAAAGTGCAAAATCGTAACAAAGATGAATCTATAAAAGATGCAATAGCATTGCTTGATAGAGTTGGATTAAAACACAAAAAAGATTCTATGCCACGAGAGCTTAGTGGTGGTCAAAAACAAAGGGTAGCCATAGTTAGAGCATTATGCATGAAGCCAGAGATTATGCTGTTTGATGAAGTTACTGCCTCACTAGATCCAGAAATGGTAAAAGAAGTGCTAGATGTTATCAAAGAGTTAGTAACACAAGGTATGACTATGATTTTAGTAACACATGAGATGAAATTTGCACAAAATGTAGCAGATAGAATAATATTTTTTGATAGTGGAAAGATAGCAGAAATAGCTACCCCTTCCGAATTTTTCGTAAATCCAAAGAGTAGTAGGGCAAAAAAGTTTTTAAGTGTTTTTGAGTTTTAACAAATATTTTACTTTTATTTAATATTTATTATATAAAATGATTAGACCTAAAGTGGAATTATTTTAGAGTATTGTTATCAAGGAATGCTATGAAAAAGATATTAGGTGTTGTTTTAGCTTCAGTAATTGGCTTATTTTTTATTGCATGTGGCAATGATAATACCGATACTTTGGAAGCTATAAAATCAAAAGGCGTTGTAACCATAGGTGTTTTTAGCGATAAACCTCCTTTTGGATTTGTTAATAAAAATGGTGAAAATGACGGCTTTGATGTATATGTATCAAGGCAGATTGCAAAAGATTTGCTTGGAGATTCAAGCAAGGTTAAGTTTGAATTAGTTGAGGCTGCAAATAGAGTTGAATTTCTAAAGAGTGGTAAGGTTGATATAATTATGGCTAACTTTACTAAAACAAAAGAAAGAGAAGAAGTTGTTGATTTTGCTACGCCTTATATGAAAGTTGCTTTGGGTATTGTCTCTAAAGATGGAAATATAAAAAGCGTAGAAGACTTAAAAGGCAAAAAACTAATAGTAAATAAAGGCACTACGGCCGATTTTTATTTCACTAAAAATTACCCTGAAATCGAACTTATTAAGTTTGACCAAAACACAGAAGCTTTCTTGGCATTAAAAGATGGTAGAGCAGAAGCGTTAGCACATGATAATTTACTTGTTTTTGCTTGGGCTAAGGAGAATCCTGGATTTGAGGTTGGTTTAAGTAGGCTTGGTGATGAAGATGTAATAGCTCCTGCTGTTAAGAAAGGTGATACAAAACTACTAGAATGGCTAAATAAAGAAATAGAAACATTGAATAGTAATGGTTTTATGAAAGAAGCTTATAAAAATACACTCTCTGATATATATGGGGATTCAAATCTAGAATCCGTCTTATTTGCTAAATAATCAAAATGCTTTTTGCATTTTGATTGCTTTTAATTTTTAAAAATATTTTTTATCAAAGGTTTTATTGAATGTGGAAGAAGATTTCATTAAATAATAAGTTTTTTATAATTCAAATTAGCGTATTTGCAATTTTTCTTATACCTTTTTTATTTTTTATAAACAATCTTATGAGTAATTATTCTGATGACTTATTAAATCAAAGGTTAAATCAAATAGCACAAATAACAAATAAGAGTTTTCAAGTTTTTTCAAACCAAATAATTAGTGAAACAAAATCTGCTAATAATGTATTTGAGGAAGTAATATCACAAAATTTTGGAACATATCATACCGGAAGTTATACTTTGGGTGATAAAAGTGATACTACTTATGTGGGAAGCAAAGAAGTAAGGAATCTTTATTATAATGGACATGCATTAGCTGGCAGTATAGGTGTTGTGGATAGATTTTCTACTTTGATAGCTGGTGTTGCTACTATTTTTGTAAAGAGTGATGATGGAGATTTTGTGAGGATTTCTACATCCTTAAGGGATACAAAAGGAAATAGGGTAATAGGAACTAATCTTGGCACAAGCCACCCTGCATTTAGTGTTGTAAATAATAAGCAGACATTTTATGGGAGGGTTTTGCTATTTGGTAAAGAATATATGTCAAGTTACAAACCAATTATAGATTCTAAAGGAATTGTTATAGGAATCTTATTTGTAGCATATGATCTATCACCACTTTATAATTTATTCACAAAAGATATAGAAAATATCAAAATAGGTGAGCATGGCAGAATTTTGATTGTTGATAAAGTATATGATAAGTTTATTACTGGAAATTCAAATAAAAAGCCTAGCGAGTTTGAGATATTTAATAATTTACCTTCAGATTCATCTATAACATACGATATTGAAAATAAGAAATACAATACATATAGTATATATAATGAACAATTAAATGTGTATGTATTAGTAGAGGCTTTACAAGATGATTTTGTTGGTGCTACAAATTATATAAAAAATGTAATCTTGTTTGGAATTATTGTATTATTAATATTTGTCTTAATTGCTTTATCTATAGCTATAAAGAGTATTATAATAAATCGTCTTGAATCTATTTCTAAGTCTGTGCTTACATTTTTATCATATATAAACTATGAAACTCAAAATAGACCAGATCTAATCAAAAATAATGGCTATGAAGATGAATTAGGAAAAATGGCAAATGGTCTTAATGTATCTATCAAAAAAATAAGCCATAGTTTTGAAAAAGATGAAGAAACAATAAAAGATGCTATAAAAGTTAGTGAATCTTTGGAGAAGGGATATTTACATACGAAAATATTAGCAGAGCCACATAGTCCCGGATTAATAAGACTAAAAGATGTAATTAATAATGCATTAACTCATATTGAAAACAATATCGGAAGCGTTTTAGAAGTATTGAAAAACTATGCCAATAATGACTTTAGAAATAAGCTTGATACCAATGAAGTGCAAGGTGATATTTTAAGTCTTTATGAATCTTTAAATACTCTAAGAGATTCTATTGCAAGAACGGTTAATACTAGGATTAATACAAGTGATAAGCTAAAAAATATATCAATTGGCATGCTAGATTCTGTGCAAAAAATATCCGATGGTGCGACTTCTCAAGCTTCACAACTATCGCAAACAAGCTCTATTTTAGAGGAGATTAGTAGCCAAATTGGTGGAGTATCAGATAAAACATTAGAAGTAACCAAACAAGCAGAAGATATTAAAAACATAGTAGGTGTAATTAAAGATATAGCAGATCAAACAAATCTACTAGCACTTAATGCTGCAATAGAAGCTGCAAGAGCAGGAGAACATGGTAGAGGATTTGCAGTTGTTGCAGATGAAGTAAGAAAGTTAGCAGAGAGAACTCAAAAGTCTCTAGGGGAGATAGAAGCAAACACAAATGTGCTTGTTCAAGGAATAAATGAGGTAGCAGAATCAATAAGAGAGCAATCAAGTGGAATCTCTCAAATTAATGAATCTGTAAGTTCGCTAGAGTGTGTAACTAGAGAAAATGTTGATATTGCACATAATTCTCATGAGATTAGCGAAGATTTAAAGAGTATATCAATTGGTATTAGCGAAGATGCAAGGAAGAATCTAATTTAGATTTTTCTCTTGCTTTTGCAAATGTGGTTTAAGAAGCATTCATTGCATTTTGGGTTTATAGCCTTACATATATATCTACCAAATAGAACCATTGCTTGATGTAAGATTCCTAAATTATCCTTAAAAATTTTTGATAAGTCTTCTTCTGTTTTTAGAGGTGTTTGTGCCCTACTTAGCCCAAGCCTATGAGATACGCGAAAGACATGTGTATCAACTGCTATATAATTTGCACCTTTAGATTCTATTAACACAACATTTGCAGTCTTTTGACCAACTCCGGGCAAGTCTTTTAGTTTGTCCCTGTCTAGTGGTATTTCTCCGTTATGTTTTTTATAAACTTCATTTGCCATTGCTAGAAGATTCTTAGCTTTATTATTAAAAAAAGAGCAGGTTTTTATTAGTTCTTTTATGTCTTCTAGGTTTGCTTTTTTTAGTGCTTTTATATCTGGGTATTCTGCAAATAATGCTGGAGTTATTATATTTACCCTTTTATCTGTGCATTGGGCTGATAGCATTACGGCAATTAGTAGTTCATAGTCGTTTTTGTATTGTAATTCGGTTTTTGCTTCTTTGTAGTTTTTCAGGAATACTTCTTTTATTTCATTTATTTCTTTTTTGGTTGCTTTTTTTGGTAGTTTTTCCATGTTTATGCCTTATTTTTTAAATATATCAAATGGGCTTGTTATAGTTCTTTTTAGAATATTAAATGGGGCTATTAGTGCATCTTGTGTGGCTTGGGTATGGATTTTTGGATCTCCTATTGTGCCTCCGATTCTGAAGCTTGTTGATATATTTCCATCTTCTCCTAATAATATATAATTTACCCCCGGAATCTTGTTTATTATCCCACTTAAATTTTTAGCAGTGATTAGTTGAGCATGAAAATCTATGCTTTTATCATTTAGTGCAACTATTCCTTTACCTTTTATATCCATAGATGAACCATTGAAGTTTAGAGATTCAATTGCTACATATTCTTTGTCTATACCGAATTTTACCTTGCCACTCTCTACATAGTATCCTTTATCATTAAAGCCCGGCATTTTAAGAGATAGCAAAGAAGGCACAGAATCTATAAAGGTAAAAATATTATGCAAGGTTGCAAGATTGTTTATAGAGGTGCTTGCAAGGCTAAATTCACCGATGATAACGCCATTATCATCTGTATTTGCCTCAAGGTAGAATCTACCATTATGAAATATCTTTTTGTTTCCTAAAGTATTTAAGAAGTCATCACCAAATTCAGAAGCCTTTATCATTAGGTATTCATCTTTTTTCTTTAGGTTTAGCACACCATTTTTGTGTTGCAAGTTTGCTACTATTAGCCCATTATTTATTGATATATTAAAGTTATCGCTAAGTAGATAAAAATCATCATTTACGATTATATCTGCGTTTGTGCCTTTTATAATTATATTTGTTTGATTGTTACTATCATTTGCTAGTGTGCTTTTGTTTGCATTTAAAATTGCATTGTGCAGATTTATTTCTTGGCTTTCTTTTGTGCCTACTATTCTTAGCTTGCTATCGCTTGATCTTATTGTGTATTTTGTTGGTGTATATGATAGAGATAGTTGTGTTGTTTGGATTGGTGCTTTATTTTGTTTGTCTAGTAGGATTTCTTGTTGTGTTTGCAAATCAAAGACTGCGTGATATTCTATAAAATCTTTTGTTATTATTTGTGCATTACCGCTTGTTACTTTATAATCATTTAGAATTTTTGAAAAATGTTTTAGGTTTTCTAGTGAATTTAGTGTTATTTTAGATTCCAAATCTCCAAAGATACCTGTAATTTGTAATGTTGGTAGGTTTAAAATTAAGCTGTCGTTAAAGTCTATATTAAATGGTATGTTGCTATTTTGTATTAATAATATATCTTTGTTTTCTTGTGAGAGTGTGGATTCTATTACTTCAAGTTCACCACTTATTATTTTATTGTCTAGTTCTATTGTAAAATTAGCATTAGCATTTAGCATATCTTTGTATTTTGCTTCTTTTATGTGTGTTGTTACTATATTATTGTCTAGTTGTATTTCGGCGGTTTTTGTTTGTATTGGTATATTGTTTATTAGAATTTCATTGTCTGCTGTTTTAAAGATCCCATTAGTAAGCACTTTGTGATTTTTTAAGTTTATATATAGGTGTAAATTTGATTTTATGTTTGAGTGTTTTGCAATTATTGGTAAGTTTATCTCATATGCTTGTAGTAGAGAGATTATTTCAGAATCTAGCTTTGTGTTTGCATTTATGTTTATTTTTAGCAATGTTGGTCTATCTAGGTGTGAAAGGTCTTCAAGTATCACGCTTGAATCTTCAAGTGCATGGTTTTTGTATGTTGCATTTTTGGGGTAGAACTCTAAGTTGTGATTTTGGAAGATTAGTTTTACTGATTGTGCATTTATTGTTTGTAGAGATTCGTGGAACTTTACTTCTGCATTTCTTGCTTCACCTATTATGTATAGGCTATCTATGGATTCTTGAATTATATTTTTGCTCTTTAGTGGTATATTTATATAGAAGTCTTGTATTATGGCGTCTTTTACTTGGTAATTATCATAAATCCATGAATCTACGAGTTTGTCTTTTGCAGTTGGAAGTATGTTGCGTAAAAACTTTATGTCTTTAAATTCGCTACTATTTCCTTTTAGTGTGATGTTTTCTAAGTCACTATTTATATCTAGGTTTATTGTTATGAATTCTTTATTGTTATCTTTATCCCAAAACTTTAGAGTTCCATTGGTATTTAGGATTTTGCTATTTATGTCATATTCTCCATTTGCTTGATAGTATATTGCATATGGCTTTATAAAGAAATCTTCAACAAAGATTTTTATTTTTGAGTTTTGTTCTTGCAGTTTTGCTTTTGTGTATAGCAAATTTGAATCTAAAGAAAAGTTCTCTCCATCATATGCGAGTTTAGCCTTGTAATTCTCAAACGAAATTGTATTTATTTCTATTTGCTGGAAATATTGTAATGTTAGATGTATGTTTTTTATATGATGTAAGTTTGATTTTAAGTCAAAATCAGAATCTTTTTTGCTTTGCGTAAAATCTATGTCATTTATTTTTAAAATTAATTTTTTATCTAAGCTTAGATAAAATCCGCTAATTTTGATTCCATTGATGTTGAATCTATCAATTGCAATACCATTATAAAGGACAATATAAAACGATATGAGTATAGATGATAAGAGAGTAAAAAATATAAATATTTTTAGTAATCTTACAGATGTTTTTTTCATTTTGTTAATTGCTTTATGTTTTTATCTACAAACGCCTATGAGCTCTAGTAAGGTTGTCTATATACCTCAAGGCGGTATTAATGAGATTATAACATACCTTAAGAAAAATAATTTCGATCTTACCTATATAGATAAATATTTATTGCGAATTTTTGGTTATCCTCAAAGTGGTTGGCTTGATATTAAAAAAACAAGGCTTAGTAAGGGAGATTTTTTATATTCATTAACGAGTGCTAAAGCTGCCTTAGAAGATATAAAGCTAATTCCGGGAGAGACTTTGTATTTTTTTATAAAAGATATAGCAAAGCAAATGAATCTAAATGAAGAGAAATTATATATCGCATATTATAAATATGCTCCATATATCGATGGTGTAATACTTGCAGATACATATAAAATACCAAAAGGCATAAGCGAAAATCATCTTATGTATTATTTGGTAAATAATTCGCTAAAAGAACATAGAAAATGGGCTATCAAATTTCTAGGAGAGTATGATGAAAAGCAGTGGTTTAGGTATGTAACTATAGCCTCTATTATCCAAAAAGAATCTGCAAACGAAGAGGAGATGCCACTTGTCTCTGCTGTGATACATAATAGATTGAAATTAAAAATGAAATTACAGATGGACGGGACTTTGAATTATGGCAAATACTCTCACACTAAGGTAACTCCTAAAATGATACAAAATGACACAAGCCCATATAACACATATAAAAAAGAAGGAATCCCAGAAGCACCTGTTGGCAGTGTTAGCTTCAAAGCTATCTTATCAGCCATTTTTCCGGCAAATGTGGATTATTTGTATTTTGTAAGAAACAAACAAGGTGTTCATTCTTTCTCAAAAACTTATAAAGAACACATTAATAATTTCGATAAATAGATATGAATTTAATTTTTTATGTGAATCTAAGACTTATTTAAGAAAAAATAATCGAAAATATCTCATAAGAAGTTAAAAATATCTTTAATTTTTTGAGATATTTTTGACTTGCTATGTCAAGGAAAACATATGGAAAGAGTTAAAAAGGTTGGTATTATTGGTGCTGGGCATGTTGGTTCTACTCTTGCATTTATCTTATCATCAAGCACACCTTATGAAATAGTTTTGCAAGATAAGGATAAAGATAGAGCTAGAGGTATGTTGCTTGATATGTTTCAGGCTTCTTGTATTGGGACAAAATTTACAAAGCTTGGAGTTATCACAAATCCAAAAGATCTTAAAGGCTGTGATTTAATTGTTATTGCTGCTGGTTCTCCTAGATTGCCGGGCATGAGCAGAAATGATTTATTATTTGCAAATGCTAAGGTAATAAGCGAAATATGCAAAGATATTAAAGAAAATTCCCCTGAATCTATTTTGCTTTTAGTAACAAATCCGCTTGATGCAATGGTATATACTGCATTAAAAGAGACCGGATTTAAAAACAATCAAATACTTGGAATGGCTGGTGTGCTAGATAGTGCAAGAATGGCTAGTTTTATATATGAGAAGTTACAATGTGCCCCAGGGCAAATTGTAGCACCAGTTATGGGTGGTCATGGAGATGATATGGTGCCACTAGCTAGATTTAGTAGCGTTAATGGTGTTCCGCTAAGCGAGTTACTAAGTGAGCAAGAAATAGAAGAAGTAGTGCTTCGAACTAGAAATGCAGGAGCTGAGATAGTATCATGCCTAAAGAAAGGCTCTGCATATTTTGCACCTGCTAGAGCTACTGCAGAGATGGTAATTGCAATTATGAGTGATAGTCATAAGATTCTGCCAAGTGCGGTGTATTTAAATGGCGAGTATGGATATAGAGATGTTGTTGCAGGTGTGCCAGTTGAGCTAGGTAGGAATGGGGTTGAGAGAATTGTTGAATTAACTCTAAATGAAAAAGAAAGTAGTCAATTTGCAAATTCAGTAAATTCTGTAAAAACTCTAATTGATGAATTAAATAGCAATTATTTTAAATAGTCTTCCAAAAGGAGTGCATTGGTTAAAACTAAATATTTTATCGTTTTTAAAATAAATTCTAAAAGGAGAAAGAAATGGGATTGTTAAAAGCACCAGAAAATACACCAGTTTGGATAAATGAGGATCGCTGTAAAGCATGTGATTTATGTGTTTCTGTATGTCCTAGTGGCACTTTAGCTATGAAGTTTGATGAACATAAGGTCTTAGGAAAAATGGCTAAAGTCATTAATCCTGAAAGTTGCATTGGTTGTCAAGATTGTGAGTTGCATTGTCCTGATTTTGCCATTGCTGTTGCAGATAGAAAAGAATATAAGTTTGCAAAGCTAACAGACGAATCTAAGCAAAGAGCACAAGCCATTAAAGAGAATGGCTATATGGCTTTATAAGGGAGGTTTTATGAGTAGAGAGTTTATATCAAATGGAAATGAATTGGTTGCACATGCTGCAATTGATGCTGGCTGTAGGTTTTTTGGTGGTTATCCAATTACTCCTTCAAGTGAAGTGGCACATGAAATGAGTGTGCTATTGCCTAGGGAGAATGGTAGCTTTATCCAAATGGAAGATGAAATAGGTGGAATCTCTGTTGCATTAGGTGCTTCAATGAGTGGTGTAAAATCTATGACTGCTACTTCAGGTCCCGGAATATCACTAAAAGCAGAACAAATAGGACTTAGCTTTATGGCAGAGATTCCTCTTGTTATTGTTAATGTTATGAGGGGAGGACCTTCAACTGGGCTTCCAACAAGGGTAGCACAAGGAGATATAGCACAAGTTGCACACCCAACTCATGGTGATTATCAATCAATAGCATTGTGTCCAGGTAGCTTAGAAGAGGCATATACAGAGACAATTAGAGCGTTTAATTTAGCAGAAAAGTTTATGACGCCTGTATTTTTGCTACTTGATGAGACTTTAGGTCATATGCATGGAAAGGCTATAGTTCCAGATGTAAATGAGCTACAAATTATAAATAGAAGAGTTTATAGTGGAGATGCAAGTTCTTATAAACCTTATGATGTGCCAGATGATGAACCAGCTATTTTAAATCCATTCTTTAAAGGTTATAGATACCATATAACAGGGCTTCATCATGGACCTACTGGATTCCCTACAGAAGATGCTGTTCTTTCTCAAAAGCTAATAGATAGATTATTTAACAAGATTCTTAGCAAGAAAAATGAAATAATCTCTTATGAGGAATATAAATTAGATGATGCAGAGATATTGCTAATTGCTTATGGTTCTACTTCAAGGAGTACTAAAGAGGCAGTTGATAGATTGAGAGATGAGGGTGTTAAGGTTGGTTTGTTTAGACCTATTACAATATGGCCAGCACCAAAAGAGGAGTTAGCAAAATTAGGTGCTAGATTTAGCAAGATTCTTGTAGCGGAGTTAAATAAAGGACAATTCGCAAAAGAAGTTGAACACTCAATGAAAAAAGAAGTTTCGCTTTTAGCTAAGGCTAATGGTCGTCCGCTCTCACCAATTGAAGTTATAAATAAGATTAAGGAGTTGTAATATGGCATTTAATTATGATGAATATTTAAGAGTAGATAAAATGCCGACACTTTGGTGTTGGGGTTGTGGTGATGGCGTAATCTTAAAAGCTATAGTTAGAGCCATAGATAAACTTGGTTGGGATATGAATGATGTGTGTTTAGTTAGTGGTATTGGCTGTAGTGGTCGCGTGTCATCTTATGTAAATTGCAATACTGTGCATACTACACATGGTAGAACTCTTGCTTATGCAACTGGAATCAAACTTGCAAATCCAACAAAGAAAGTTATTGTAGTAGGTGGTGATGGAGATGGGTTGGCAATTGGTGGGAATCATACGATTCATGCTTGTAGGAGAAATATAGATATTAATTATATTTTAATTAACAACTTTATCTATGGGCTTACAAACTCTCAAACTTCACCTACAACTCCTAAAGGAATGTGGACTGTAACGGCTCAATATGGAAATATAGACCCAACATTTGATGCAGCTAAATTAGCTGAAGCTGCTGGAGCTAGTTTTGTCGCTAGAGAATCTGTGTTAGATCCTAAAAAAATGGAGAAAGTATTAGTGGAAGGCTTATCGCATGAAGGCTTTAGTTTCTTTGATATGTTTAGTAATTGTCATATAAACTTAGGTAGAAAAAACAAAATGGGTGAAGCAGTAGATACATTATCATGGATTGAGAACATGATTGTTTCTAAGAAGAAATATGACGAGCTAAGCCTTGATGAGAGAGTTGGTAAATATCCTACTGGAATTTTGGTGCATGATACTAATAAAATAGAGTATTGTAAGGCATATAGTGAAGTTCAGAAAAAAGCTCAAGCTAAAAAAGGGGGTGCAAAATGAGAAGACAACTTCGTTTTACAGGCGTTGGAGGTCAGGGTGTTTTGCTAGCAGGGGAGATTTTAGCAGAAGCACAGATAAGAAGTGGTGGCTTTGGGGTTAAAGCTGCTACTTATACTTCTCAAGTTCGTGGAGGACCTACTAAGGTTGATATACTGCTTGATAAGAATGAAATCTTATATCCTTATGCAAATGAAGGTGAAGTAGAGTTTATGCTATCAACTGCACAAATTAGCTACGATCAGTTCAAAAGTGGCTTAAAAGAGGGGGCTACAATTGTAGTAGAGCCAAATTTGGTAACTCCTAGTGAAGAAGATAAAAAAAGATTCAAGATATATCCAATACCTATTATTTCAATAGCAAAAGAAGAAGTAGGGAATGTGGTTACACAATCAGTTGTGGCATTGGCTGTTACCGTTACTTTAACAGAGTGTATAAATAGAGATTTGGTATATGAGACAATGATTAGCAAAGTTCCTGCTAAAGTTGTTGAGTTAAACAAAAAGGCATTTGAATTGGGTGAAAAATATGCAAAAGAAGCAAAAGCATAAAATTGTGCTTTTGTGATACTTAATGTCAGTGTATTTTTAGAAAATTATAGATACAATCACTTTTATGCAAAGACAAACGTGGACAAATAGATTTACTTATATTTTAACTGTTGCTGGTGCTACTATAGGCTTTGGAGCCACTTGGCGTTTTCCATATTTAGTTGGCGAAAATGGTGGTGGTGCTTATGTGCTTACATTTATTTTAGCTATGATTTTGGTTGGGATTCCTATAATCTTGGTTGAAAATGTCATAGGAAGAATGTCTCACAAGAACTCTGTAGATGCTTTTAGTGTAAATAAGAAGGATATTAGCAAATATTGGAAAATTTTTGGATACATGGGACTTATAGGCTCATTTGGTATTTTGGCTTATTATATGGTTCTTGGTGGTTGGGTTATATCATATATTGTAAATATCTTCACTTCATTTTTTAATTCAAATATCGGACTTGACTTATCAAAGGCTATTACAAGTGAAGCTACTTCTAAATTTTATACAGATAATATAGAAAATTCACCGCTTCTAATAGGTATATATACATTTTTGTTTGTTGTGATAAATTGGTTTATTTTACGAAAGGGAATTATTGAGGGGATAGAGAGGTCAGTTAAGTGGCTTATGCCATTATTATTTGTATGTCTTTTATTAATGATTGCTAGGAATTTTACACTTGATGGAGCTTTAGAAGGGATTAAGTTTTATTTGATTCCAGATTTCTCTGCCATTACGCCACAATTATTTTTATATGTTTTAGGACAAGTATTTTTTGCTTTATCTTTAGGGTTTGGTGTGATTATTACACTATCTTCGCATTTGAGCAAAGAGGAAAATTTAGTAAAAACTGCCACAATAACAGGCGTTGTAAATACTTTAATAGCTTTTTTGGCTGGTTTTATGATTTTTCCTTCACTCTTTAGTGTTGGCTTATCGCCTGATTCTGGTCCTTCATTGGTGTTTAAGAGTTTGCCTATTGCATTTTCTCATATGCATTTTGGAGGATTCTTTGCGGTATTGTTTTTTGTGCTATTGTTGTTAGCTGCACTTACGACTTCTATTACTATCTATCAGGTAATAATTAGTGTATTAGAAGAAAAGTTTAAAATGCGACATAAAAATGCTGTGAATCTAACACTTATTGCGGTTTTTATTGCTGGTAATATCCCATGTGTCTTAACTTATGGACCTTGGAGTGATATTATTATTTTTGGCAGAAATATATTTGATACATTTGATTTTGTAAGTGGAAATATATTTTTTGTATTGACTGCACTTGGTTCTGTGATTTTTGTAGGTTGGGTTATAGGTGAAGATTCTATTGATGAGCTCAATAATTATAATGGTAGAAGCAAGTTTAGCCTATTGTGGTTTGGGTATATAAAATATTTTGTCCCATTTATAATTATTGTCATTTTTGTTAGTGGCTTTGTTCTGAAAGTTTGAAGCTATTTTTTAAGATTCTTATCGATATAAGCATTACTAAAATTTCAGCAACAAAAGAAGTTATTAAAACACCATTTATGCCTAGCAATTGACTTAATATTAACAACACAATAAAAGGAGATATTAAGTTGTTTAACAATGAGATGGCGAGTGATTTTTTGACTTCATTACATGCGGTTAGATATGAACCAATAAAAAGATTAAACCATGCAACTAAAAAATTGAATGAAAAAATCAATAAAGCACTAACTCCAAGCGGTATTAGAAATTCTTCGCCTTTTTTTATAAATACAGAGAAAATTTCTTCTCCAAATATTGTTACTATGATAAACGCTATAAGAGATACTAAAAATGCAAGAATCATAGTGTATTTTGCAATCCACTTTAATCTTGCTTTATTCTTTGTAGCGTAATTATAACTGAAGCTTGGTTGCATTGAATCGTAAATGCTGATTATAGCTGACATTATAAATGTATCGATATAAGAAATAATGGAAAATATTGCAACATATTCTATGGTTGATATTTTTAGGATTATATAATTTACCAAAATGGCTAAGGCTTGACTTGAGATATTGCTTAGAAATTCTGATGAACCATTTAAAATAATATTTTGAAAAGAAGCAAGGCTTATATAGAATTTTGTAAATTTTAAAGTTAGCTTATTGGTTAGAAATGGATATAAGCCTATTATCGCTCCAAGTGTAAAACCAATGCAAGTTGCAAGTGCAGCACCTGCTAAACCTAAAGATAATTCCACAATAAACAAATAATCTAGCACTATATTTGTTATAGAAATTATTATATTGTTAGCCATACTATATATATTTTTGCCACAGATTCTAAGATAGCTATCAATGGCAAAAGGTATGGCAACAAAAGGATAAAAATAACAAAAAATATTTAGGTATTCTAAGCTCATGCTTTTTATATTTTCATTCGTGTTAAAAATATCCAAAGCTAATGGCACTAGAAAATACCCTATAAAAGCCATTATAGATGAGATTACAATAATAATACAAATGCTTGCACTAAATATATTGTTTGCTTTTAAGTGTTTTGCTTTGCCAAGTAACATGGATATCTGCACTGAAGAACCAATAGCTATCATGTCTGATAAGCCAAATGATATGATGATAAATGGCATTACAAGTGCCATTGAAGCTAGTGCATCTTTACCCAAGAAAAATCCAACAAAAATAGAATCTACAATAAAATAAATGGAAAAAAATATAGCACTAACCATATTTGGCATAGCATATTTTGATAGAAGTTTAATTGGATGTAAACTCTTAAAATCACTCATAGAGTTGAATCTCCGATATATTTAAATAATTTTTAGATGTTTAATGAGAGTGCATGTATCTAGTTAGTCCATTTGTGTATTGTATCATATTATGTTGTGATTCGTCCGCTGTGAGTATATACATTAGCATTATTGCCTCTAGCAAACCCTATTAGAGTTACTCCTGTTTCTTGGGCTGCTTTTACTCCCATGTAAGTTGCTGCAGCTTTTGAAACCACTATTGGTATATTATGCATCACTGCTTTTATTACCATCTCTAGTGATAGCCTACCACTTACAAATAATATTGAATCTGTTTTATCTAATTTATTTAATGCAGCTTTTCCCATTACTTTATCTATTGCGTTGTGTCTTCCTATATCTTCGCTTATTAGTGTTTGGTATTCTAAAACAAGCATAGCCTTATGGACGCAACCTGTAAGGTTAAAAAGTTCGCTACTTTGTTCAAATTGTCTTAATAATTCAAAGATTCTATTTGTTGATACTTTATAATTTGTATTTACAAATTTTTCAATGACATTTTCCTCTAAGTTACCAGCTACGCCGACGCAACACCCAGAAGTTAGAGTTTTTTCCTTAAATAATCCATCTAGTTTAGATTTATCTATGTTTGCCTCTATATTTACAGATAGCCCATTTTCACTAACTTTTATAGATGATATTTGATCTACATTGTCAATCACACCTTCACTCAATAAGAATCCTACTATATGAGATTCTTGGTCTTTTGGTAGAGACATTACTGATAGTAGTTTTTGATTATTTAAAAAAAAAGCAATTCTTTCTTCTTGTATGACGCTATCTTCTCTAGTGGCTGTATAGCCACTAGGAGATATGGTTTGTATATTTAGGACTTTATGCAGCATTTATTTCTTTGTAGTAGTAGCTATGTAGTATAGCTATTTCTTCTTCGCCCATATGTCCGTCTATTATTGAGTTTAATGCACCTTCAATCGCAAATACTGCCATATATATGTGTGTAATTAATAGTGCAATCACTAAAAATCCAAGCACATTATGCAATAACGCCATCATTCTTAATGTCTCAATATCTGCAAATTGAAAATACATATAAGCACCAGATATAGCCATAATAAAGCCACCAACTGTGCAAACCCAAAACCACATTTTTTGACCAGCATTAAATTTGCCAGCTGGAACTGGTTTTTTCTCCTTACTTAAGTATCCGCCCATTATCATTAGCCATTGTATGTCGTATGCTCTAAATAGTGCGTGTTTAATCCACATTAAAAACATCAATACACCAAATATTACAAACAATATAGTAGCAATACCATGAACATCTCTAGCAAATCTTACAAAAGAGCCACCACCAAGTTTATCCCCAAAAATCATAACAAGACCAGTTAAGCATAGCACTACAAAAGGCACAGCAGCACACCAGTGAACTATTATGTTGTAGTTAGAAAATACTCTTATTTTCTTGCCATGCTCAAACTTTTTTTGACCAACAACCATAAAATGTGTTAGAAATGCAAGAGGCACTAAAATTACTATAATGGCAAATATAGTTGAGAAATAATTACCTTGTAAAATAGTAAATATATTTCCCCAACCAACCGCATTAGGAGAATGAATCCCCCAATTTTTGATTGCTTCTACTTCTGGACCACCATATAAATTTTTATTCATAGGATTTACCATTAAAGTATCATTGCCCTTTATTACTTCAGCATATTGCTTACCTCCCTCTTGTGGAACACTAGGGTTTGCTGCAAATGCTAAGTTGCTAAAAGCTATAAATAACATTAATAAGAAAGTTTTAATTGTTTTCATAAAACCCTCCTTAGTTACCATAGGCAGTTTTCCACACATTTGGCACAGCATTTGGAATATTTTCTCCCCTCATTGTTGCACGATGAGTGATTATATTGGCTACTTCTTCGCTACTTCCAGCTAGTAGAGCTTTAGTTGAACACATACTAGCACACATAGGCACTTTACCTTCTGCTATTCTGTTTTGTCCATATAGTTCATATTCTTCTTTACTATTTGTCTCTTCAGGACCACCAGCACAGAATGTACATTTATCCATTGAACCACGACTTTCAAATACTCCATTTTTAGGGAATTGTGGTGCACCAAACGGACAAGCATAAAGGCAGTAAGCACAACCTATGCAAGTCTTTTTGTCGTGTAATACAATCCCATCTGCTCTAATATAGAAGCAATCTACAGGACACACTTGAGCACAAGGTGCATCAGAGCAGTGCATACAAGCAATTGAAACAGCACTTTCTTTGCCTACTTGACCTTCATTTAGCACAACAACTCTTCTTCTATTTACTCCAACAGGCAAGTGATGAGCCTCTTTACAAGCTACATCACACCCATGACATTCTATACATCTGTTTGTATCACAATAAAATTTGATTCTTGAGAAATTATCTAAAATATTTGTTGTATTACTCATAGTTTATCCTTTATTGTGCTTTTTCGATTCTGCATAGACCGCATTTTGTCTCTGGACAAGCAGAGTTGTAATCAAAGCCATAACTTGAAATCATATTAGCAGATTCACCAATTACATAAGGCTTTGTGCCTTCAGGATACTTATCAAGTCTAGATTCTCCTTGATCTAAACCAGAGAAGTTTTGAGGTAGCCAAACGCTATTGTAATCCACTCTTGTTGATATTTTTGCAGGAACTAGAATCTTAGCACCATTTGTTCCGTGCAACCATACTTGATCGCCATTTTTAATATTTAGCTCTGAAGCTTTATCAGGGTGGATTTCTACAAACATTTCACCTTCAACTTCAGCTAGATATTTTGCACTTCTAGTCTCAGCACCAGTTCCCATATGAGCAACAAGTCTTCCACTTAGCATATTTACAGGGAATTCTTTTACCCAATCTCTTTCTTTTTGTCTAGATTCATATTGGATATTTGCTCTAAAGTGATCTTTTTTATCTGGGAAGCTAGGATATTTGCTTACCAAATCACCTCTTACTGAATGCAGTGGCTCTCTATGTAGTGGTATTTGGTCATACCAATTCCATACCTTTGCTCTAGCCTTACCATTACCATAAGGACATAGACCAGCTTCTAGTGCTTTTTCTACTAGTATGTTATTACCGATTCCTAACGCAAAAGTGCTTCCAGCTACCGCTTTCTTTTCTTCTTCTGTTAGTTTTATACCTAGAGATTCAGCATTAGCTGCAGTTACAGGTGCATGTCCTCCAATATGTTTAGAGTTAGGCAATGATCTATTTGTTAGCATACTCTTACCATCAGGGCTTGTTGTTCCCCAATTCACACGGAATCCCATACCTCCACGCATAACAGGGATACTATCATTATACATTACAGGAGTTCCGGGGTGCTTATCACTCCAGCAAGGCCATGGTAATCCATAATAATCTCCCTTAAATGGTCCAGTTCCTTCTAGTGTTACTTTATCGAACATATGCCAATTTTCTTGGTGAGCTTTTAGTCTTTCTGGACTCATACCTTGAAGACCTATGCTTCTTATGCTTTGTGTTAATTCTGTTGTTGCATCATCAGGCCAAATAAATTCTGTTCTACCTTTTGACTTTGCAATATCATATAATCTCCACTGCATTTCCTTTAAGAATCCTAATCTATCAGCTAATCCAAATAAGAATTCTTCATCTGGACGACACTCAAATAGAGGTTCCATAACCTTACTTCTCCACTGATAGCTTCTATTAGTTGCAGCAACTGAACCGGCAGTTTCCATTTGTGAAGCAGCAGGTAACATAAATAGATTATCGCTTCTATCGCTATATATTGCCAGGTCATTTACATAAGGATCTACAAATACTACTAAATCTAGCATATCCGTAGCTTTCTTTTGTAAATTTAAAAGTGATACAGTAGTCATACCAGAGCCAATAACAACCAATGCCCTAAGCTTAGTCCCGCCATTGTTTGCTGCATTTTCATCATCTAAAACACCAAACTTCCATGTAGAGTGTGCAAAGCCTGTTTTTTCCATCATTTTTTTATCTTTAAATCTGTTTAGCATCCAGTCATACTCTACACCCCAGTGCTTACAGAAATGTCTCCATGCAGGCTCTCCAAGACCATAATAACCAGGTAGAGAATCTGATAGATTGTTCATATCAGAAGCACCTTGAACATTATCATGTCCTCTTAGAATATTCACACCACCACCATTTTTACCAATATTACCCAAGAACATTTGTAAAATAGGCATTATTCTTGTGTTGCTAGTTCCTACTGTGTGTTGTGTTAAACCTTGATTCCAAATAAGGCTTGCAGGTTTTGCACTAGCCATTTCTTCAGCTATATGACGGATTGCATCAGCTGGGATTCCACAGATATCAGCTGCTACTTCTGGTGGGAATTTTTTTGCTTCTGCAATAATTTCTTCATAACCATAAACACGCTCTTGTAGGAACTTTTCATCATATAGCTTGTTTTCGATTATGTGATTTAATAAACCATAAGCAAAAGCTATATCAGTTCCGCTTCTTATTCTATGGAACTCATCACATTTAGCTGCTGTTTTTGTAAATCTTGGATCAATACAAACAAGTTTAGCACCTTGTTCTTTTGCTCTTAAGATATGCACCATTGATACAGGGTGATTAACAGCTGGATTTGCACCAATAACTAAAATATATTTTGAAAACATCATATCGCCAAGGTGATTAGTCATTCCACCATACCCAAATGTATTCGCTACACCAGCGACTGTCGGGCTGTGTCAAACTCTAGCACAATGGTCTATGTTATTTGTTCCAAAAAATGCTGCAAATTTTCTTATATAGTAGCTTTGTTCATTAGAACATTTAGCACTACCTAAGAACATAACTGCATCAGGTCCACTTTCTTCTCTAATTTGCTTAAGTTTTTCAGCAATTTTATCCATTGCTTCATCGTATTTTACTCTAGCCCATTTTCCATCTTTTTTCTCTAATGGATATCTAAGTCTAGTTTCACTTCTTGCTCTATCAATCAAGTCTGCACCTTTACAGCAGTGCCCACCTTGAGAAACTGGGTGATCTTGTGCAACTTCTTGTCTAACCCAAACTCCATCTACAACTTCAGCAATTACACCGCAACCTACAGAGCAGTGAGTGCAAATTGTTTTGATTTTTTGTGAATTTGGATATCTTTCTTTTAACTCTTGAGCTGTGGCTGGACGCATAGTTTTTTGACTATCTGCACCAAGTGCTACACTAGCACTAGCCAAGCTTCCAAGAGCAGTCATCTTTAAAAACGCACGCCTAGTGTTGCGTCTTTTGATCGCTTCGCTCATTTTAGCCTCCTTAATTTAGAATTATTTTGCAACAGAATAATACATATCCCATTGTTGTGTTTTTTGATAAAGAATCTCTTCTTTAGGAGATTTCCCCCTTACAAGATTCTCACTTGTGCCTTTCTTGCTACAACCTGCTAATGCTATACTAACACCAGCTACTGCCACTGAAGTTTTAGTGGCGGTTTTTAGAAATTCACGCCTACTTTTCTCCATAGTGTCTCCTTGTTTTGAGATTTGGGATAATCCCACAAAAGCCTTCCATAAAAGACTTTTGTGAGATTACTTAATAATCTCACTTTCAAATTTTAAAAAAGATTCTAAAATAAGTGCTATATCTAAATATAAATCAGAATCTCTTCTTTCTTGCAACTCTTTACATAGACCAAAAAACGCATCTTTTGCTAGTAAAAAAACTTCTTTTGCTAATTCATCTTGGTTGTTCTTTAGTAGATATGATATAAACCCACAAATAAAGCCTAAATGCTCTTCTGTTTCTTTGAAAAGAGATGTATCTACTCTAACATCGCTTTGCTTTACTAAGGCTTTTATTTTTAAAAGACTATCACCACCTACGCAATTTTCATAATAATGAGATAAATGCATTCCAACTTGTTTTGCACCAAATGGTAATGCAAACATTTTTGAGTGCTCTTCTATGAATCTTTTTGTGTTATTTGTGGATACTTCATTTTGTAGGTGTTGTATATTTTCTAGTAGATTTTCATCGATTAGTGCTTGTGAGATAACTTGTAATTGTTGCTTTAAAACTTCTCCTCTATTATCTAGCATTTCAAAAACAAATAATCCATAAAAGAAGTCATAATATAAGATTCTTGCATTTGTCAGATTTTCTCTCTCAATTGGTGTTAAGTCTTGAATCATGTATTTCCTTTAGTTGGTTGCAAACATTACTTTAACTTTGCAATCAGAGCAACATTGCAATGTCTTTAGCTTTTTAGGATCGTTAGCAAATGCTACACTCATCATCGTTGCAATCTTGTCTATTGATTTTTTAGTAGAGAATACTTTTCCGCACTCTACACATTTAAATGGCTCATCTTTGGTTAATTCTTTACTTTTGAAGTAGTTTGAGTTTAGTTCCATTCCATTTCTATGCAATTCAATTACCTTTTCAGGGCATGAATCTACACAATATCCACAGGTAGTGCATATAGAAGGATTAAATCTTAAAGAGAAATCATCACTTCTAGCAAAAATAGCATTTACATTACAAGCACCTACGCATGATAGACATAATGTACATTTTTCTTTATTTATACTTATGTTTCCATAGTATGTAGGTGCTATGCTTTGTGCCATTCCGTAATCTTTGTCTTTTATCATGTATTGAATTCTTTGTGAAAAGGATTCTCTATATGGTTTAGAATATCTATTTTTATACAGATATTCTGCGAATTTTTGGGCTTTGTTTGATAGTTCGTTTATATTGTGTATATCAGCTATTAGTAGAGAATCTCTATTGTAAATTTGATTTGTTATATTGTTAATGAATGATACTACAGATTCTAAAATGCTATTTTTGTTATAGATTACAACATCATATCCGCTTGTTTGGAGGATTGTTAGATAGTCATTTTCATTTAGCATTTTTATATTTGGTAATACCATTGGAGTTAGGGATTCGTCTAGTATTATATTGTTATTTACAAGTTCTTCATACCCGCTATAATCACATAAAAATACTTTAGTATCTTTATATAAATCTATTATTTCTTCTAACCCTTCTTTTGGTAGTTCTTCATATTCTAAGCAGTTTGTAGGACACACGCCTATACATGCTCCACAAGATATACAGTCTATATGAGAGAATACTAGTTTCATAATGCTATCATCTCCGCCAACTCCAAAAGTAGGGCATATATCTACGCATTTTGCACAATGCTTCTCTCTTCTTTCATTGTATTGGCAATAATCATCTTTATACGAAATCACCTCTTTATATGTGTATGTGCCTATATTTTTACCTAGACATTCTATCAATGCAGGTGGAGATTCAAAGTCAGCAACGCTATATACTCCATTAAATCTAATTAAATTATCATCATGGACAAATAGCACCGCTTGAGAAAAAGTAGCTGATGAATCATCGCTAAATGTAGCTGTGAAATTACCAAAACTACCACTAAAAAGAGTGATATTATTTATATCAAGTAATGAGGCATTAAATTTATGCTCACTTTCCTCTAGGCTTTCTTTAAAGTTTGTAATAATACTTGGAATTTCATCATTATCTGCAGAGTAAAGTAGTGCGACTTTATTATCTATATCAGCACTTTTTGTTGAATCAAGCAAAAAGCTATCTATTATTTCTTGTGTTTCTTCTATTATTTTTAGCTTTGTATTATAGTTTGGCAGGGTTTTATCTATTAGTTCTGTTTTTATATGTTTATTTATTATCATACTCTTTCTTTAAAAATAATTTTACTTAATGCTATAAAGAACGCCCTAATTCTAGTTGATTTTATAGAAAAAGTCAATTAATTTTTAACATTTTATTGCCGAAAATATGATGTAATTCTGTTGTCCATTTACTTGTGTTGTTTAGTATTTTAAGTGAATTTTGTGATAGTTCTTCTCTTGTTTTTTGATTTTTTATGTTTTTTAAATGCTCTAAAAGCATATTTTGTATTTCATCTTTATTTAACTTCCATGCTTCTTTTATGTAGAAAATAGAATCTTTAAAGCCCTCTAGGTTACCTCTTTGGTTTTGTGCTACTTCTAGTGCTATACATGGTCTCCCACAAGCTAGAATCTCGCCTAGACTCTGACCGCATGCAGATATGCATAAATCCATGCTTGATATTAGTGCTACCATTTCTTTGGGACTTAGATTATAGAGGCAGTTTTTTTCTTTTAGATTCTTATGTATGCAATATATTTTAAGGTTTTCATTTACGCTATTTATTACATCTATTATAAATTGTGTTAGGTTTAATATATCATCTCCACCTAGTGTTATTAGAATCTTTTTTATTTGCTTATTTATTTTTGGTTGGTTTTTTAGGTTTTGTTGCAAGGCTTGTAAGAATTCTGCTTGCAGAAGCATGAAATTTCTGCCTATTAGCAATGAATGATTTTTATATTTTGCTTTATAATTGTCTATATTTTGGTTAAAGGCGTTATTTACAATTATGCCACTTGGATAATCAAGCCTAAAATAATCATCAAAAAACATACATTTTTTTGCTACTTTTGAAGCTAGAGTATATAAAGAAAGTGGGAGAGTGTAAGAATCTATAACTAATAGCTCTTTACTCCAAGTATTAGATTCATTTTCTACAAAACTCTCTAGTAGAGTTGAATCTAAAAGTAGAGATTCTATATTAAGAAGTTCTAGCTGATATTTTAGTGCCTTAGCCCTTGAGATATGTCCTAGTCCAACCCCGCATTTGCCATCGGCAAAAATTACTGCTCTAAGCATATATTTTTTTTAATGATTGAATTGTGCTACTTGCATTTAAAAGTAGCATATCAGCTAAGATTAAAGAAAGCATAGATTCTCCTACAACACTCCCTCTAATGGCGATACATGGATCATGTCTGCCTTTTATATGACATATTGTTTCTTTGTTATTTTTATCTATGCTTTTTTGTGGGATAAATATACTTGGTGTTGGTTTGAAATGTAGTTTAATAATAATTTCTTCTCCATTGCTTATCCCTCCTAACATACCACCTGCATTATTTGTTAGAAATCCATTTGTATCTATTTCATCATTATTTTCTTTTCCTGTTTTTTTAGAGGATTCTACTCCACTTCCTATTTCTACTGCTTTTACACCATTTAGTCCAAGTATGCTTCCTATTGCAGAATCTAGCTTATAATATAGCCCCTCTCCAAGCCCCTTTGGGACATTACTAGCCTTAAGTAGTGCAACACCGCCTATACTATCGTGGTTATTTTTATGTTTTAGTATTTCTTGTTTTTGTAGTTCTTCTATATTTTTATCAAGGGAATATATCTCGCTTTTAAGTGCATTATTAAAGTCTATATCTTTGCATTCTATGTTTCCTATGCTAAGAATCCCACTTTGCACTTGTATGTTAAACTCCCTTAAAAGCATTTTAGCAAATGCGCCACCAGCAACCCTAATAGCACTTTCTCTAGCACTAGCCCTGCCACCACCTCTATAATCATAGATACCATATTTGTTATAGTATGTAATATCAGCATGACCGGGACGAAAAATATCTTTTATATTATCGTAGTGATTTGATTTTGTGTTGTTGTTTTTTATTATAAACCCTATTGGAGTGCCTAGAGTAGTATCATCAAATACCCCACTTAGAATCTCTACTATATCATCTTCTTTTCTTTGTGTTGAGTATAGATTCCTGCCTCCTTGTCGTCTTGTTATTTCTTGTTTTAATAATTTTCTATCTATCTTAAGTCCTGCTGGGAATCCATCTAAGATTCCACCTATTGCTTCTCCATGACTTTCTCCAAATGTGCTAAGTCTTAATCTAACCCCAAAAGTGTTCATCTATCACCTTTTTTAGAATTACTTTCTATCATCTCTAGTGCTATTTTTGCACAGCTTTGTTCAGCTACTTTCTTGCTTTTTCCGCTTGCAATTGCATATTCTTTATTATCTATATACACAGCCATTATGAATTCTTTATTATGATCTGGTCCTTTTGAATCTATTAATTTATATTCAGGTATTACCCCAAATAGTGCTTGAGTGATTTCTTGCAGACTTGTTTTGTGGTCGTAAAATAAGTGTTTTAAGTCTATTTTGGGGAATATTTTTTCAAAAAGCGGTATTGCAATTTCTCTTACTTCTTCTAAATTACTCTCTAAATATATCGCACCAAGCACAGCTTCAAACGCATTTGATAGTATTGAATCTTTTTCTCTTCCTAAGTTTGCTTCCTCGCTTTGTGATATATATAGCACTTCACCCATTTGTAGGTATCTTGCGATTTTTGAGAGGGATTTTTCATTTACCATAGCAGCACGCATTTTTGATAGCTCACCTTCAGGTGAGGTTGGGAATTTATAAAATAAATATTCTCCAATTATTAAATCAAGCACAGCATCACCTAAGAATTCTAGCCTTTCATTATGAGTGCTTTTTTTAAGGCTTTTGTGAGTTAGTGCTTCTTTTAGGATAGTCATGTTTTTGAACTTATAATTAATTGCTTTT
This sequence comes from Helicobacter sp. WB40, assembly GCF_027859275.1. Lineage (NCBI taxonomy): Bacteria > Pseudomonadati > Campylobacterota > Epsilonproteobacteria > Campylobacterales > Helicobacteraceae > Helicobacter > Helicobacter sp. WB40. Next base: position 252,605 of record NZ_JAQHXS010000001.1, read on the forward strand.
TGAAACTGCATTAGATTCATTATGTTCTCCAAGTTTGTATTTTAATGCTTCTTCTTTTGCGATATTATCGCACATTTCATTTTCTTTATGTCCATTATGTCCTTTTACCCACATCACATCTATTTTGTGCATTTTTGAGACTTCTATGTATTCTTTCCAAAGGTCAGGATTTTTAATTTTACTGAAGTTTTTCTCTATCCAGTTAGGTAGCCACTTTGAGATTCCATCTAGCACATATTTAGAATCGCTTACAATAAGCACATTACATGGTTCTTTTAGTGCTTTTAGTGATTGTATTAGGGCAGTTAGTTCCATTCTATTATTTGTAGTGTGAGATTCTCCACCGCTTATTATTTTGCGTTTGCCCTTATAATCTAGGATTCCGCACCAGCCACCAGCACCGGGATTCCCAAGTGAAGAGCCATCACAAAAAAGAGTAACGCATTTCATTTTCTTTCTCCTTTAGTGTGGCTATACATTTTATGCTTAAAATCTCTCCACAATGCGGACATCTATCAAAGCTAAGTGGGGAGATTGCATTGCAAATATTACATTTATAGCTAAATTTTAGGTCGCCAAAATAATGACCTTCTCTTTGCAAGAGACATATAGATTCTAGTTCAAAAGTTTCTTTTTTGAAGTTATCATCATCATAATAACCCTTTGTTTTATATATATCATTTAGTATTTTTGATTTTAGAGGATTGCTTGGGAGTTCTTGCATTTGTGTATTCCATAAAATATCAAGTATATTTAATATGTCCTTATTTTCTAGTTCTTCAACGCACTGCCAAAATAGTGTTGGATAAAAGTCTTTAAAAAAGCTCAAAATAATCCTTGATAGATTTTTTTCTTTTTTTAGTATTTCTAGGAGTTTTTTTTCTTTGTTGGATTCTTTGCTGGTTATTAGAATCTTAGCTTGTAGATATAGTTCTTCTTTTGTCATGTTGCCTTTTATTTCTTTTAAGCATTTTAAGGCTTCTAGTGCTTCTTGATAGAGGCTTAGCTCCTCATTTATTTTAATTAGCTTTCTTAATGCTTCTTCATCTCTTGGGAAATGCTTTAGAATCTCTAAGCATATTTCTTTTGAACGCAATGGGAATCCTGCTTTATAATACACATCACTTAGAGATTCTAAAATTGGGACTTTATCTATTGGGTTTTTTATGTTGTTTAGTAGCGTTAGATATAGTCTTATTGCTTTTTCATAATTTGCACTTTTGCTATACATTTTAGCCATAAACAATATTGAAGGCATTGGATTTGGGCTTAGTGCTAGAAACTCTTTTATTTCATTATCAAACCCAACATAGTCGAAGTTTTTCATAAACTTCAAAATACCATTTTGTTTTTGTTTGCTTGTTATGTAGTTCCAATAATATGCAAGAATACTAATAACCCCTATGCAAAATATTAAAATTACTATGCTAAAGAGAGGATCTCTGTATTGAAATTCCAAAATATACCCCAAGTGCTAGATTTATGACTAATATTTTAATTATTTAAAAGTATAATAAATCTTAAAAATATATTTAGGTTTTGTTGTGATAACGCAAGAGAGTGTAGAAAGATTAAAAGCAAGTATAGATATTGTAGATGTAATTTCAAGGTATATCGAAGTAAAAAAGGCAGGTGCTACATATAAGGCATGTTGTCCATTCCATGATGAAAAAACTCCTAGCTTTGTTATAAATCATAATAAGGGATATTATCATTGTTTTGGTTGTGGGGTTAGTGGGGATTCAATTAAGTTTGTCATGGAGTATGAAAAGATAGATTTTCAAAGTGCTTTAGAATCTCTAGCAAAGATGTTTAATGTATCGCTAGATTATACAGATAGCAGATATAAGCCAAATGAAGATTATAGAATTTTAGAGAAATTAAATGTATTTTATATGCAAAACCTAAGTCCAAGCATTAGAGAGTATATAAAAAGTAGAGGCATAACAGATAGTCTAAGGGATAGATTCGAGCTAGGATATGCACCAAAGAGCCATGAAGTTGTAAAGTTTATGCAAGATAATTTTTTGAATCTAAATGCAGTAGCAGAAGCAAAAATGCTATGGAGAGATGATAAAAATCGATATGTAGCATATTTAAGTGAGAGACTTACATTTCCAATACGAAATGAAAACAATAAGTTAGTAGCCTTTGGAGGCAGAATCCTAACTAATTCTACAACTCAAGCAAAATATAAAAATACAAGCAATACAGAGCTTTTTAATAAATCAAGGATTCTGTATGGATATAATGTAGCAAAAGATTCCATATATAAAAAAGAAGAAATAATTATAACCGAAGGCTATATGGATACAATCATGCTTCATCAAGCAGGTTTTACAAATGCGGTTGGAACTTTAGGAACTGCACTTACAAAAGAGCATTTACCCCTTATATCTAAAGGTAATCCAAAAGTAATAGTAGCCTATGATGGAGATAGAGCAGGGATTAGTGCGGCACTAAAAGCTGCAAATTTATTATCTCTAGCTAGAAAAGATGGTGGAGTTGTTATCTTTAAAGATGGGCTAGATCCAGCAGATATGGTGCAAGGTGGTAAGATAAAGGAATTAAAAGAGTTATTTTCAAATCCAATTCCACTAATAGAATTTGTGCTTGTGGATATTTTAAACAAATATGATTTACAAAATCCAATGCAAAAAGATTCTTGTCTAAATGAATCTATATCGTTTTTAAAGCAGTTATCCGTAGTTGTCTTTGAGGAGTATAAGTCGTGGTTGTCATATAGGTTAAATATCCCTCAACATTTAATTAAAATAAATAAACCATTTGAAGTATTACAAAGTAAAATAAGAAACGATTCTTTTTATGGAATTGCTGAAAAATGCGTTATTAAAAGTATTTTGGAAGATGAATCTCTGCTTGATTTGGCATTGAATTATCTTGATATAGATATGTTCAAATCACAAAGAGGTGCGTATTTAAAGCTACTAAATGGAGAGCTAGAAGATAGTGAGCTAATAGCTATTATGTGCGATGAAAATGTAATTGCATTAAATAAAAAGGAGCTAAAAGAACAAATAATTATGATTATTGCTAAGCATTATGATGATAAGATAGCGTTAGTAAAGCAAGATTCTACTATTGATATTACAACAAAACTTGCTTTGCTTGATAATTATCAAAAATATTTAAAAATTTTAAAAACAGGAGAATTAGTAATATATGAAAGCATTAGCTCTATTTAGTGGCGGACTTGATAGTTTATTGTCTATTAAGATTATAAAAGATTTAGGGATTGATGTATTGGCGGTTCATTTTAACATAGGCTTTGGAGCAAGAAAAGATAAAAGTGAGATTTTAAGAAACACACTAAAACAGGTTGGAGTTGAGTTAAAAATAGTAGATATTAAAAAGCAATTCTTTGAAGATGTGCTTTTTAAGCCAAAATATGGCTATGGGAGATTCTTTAATCCATGTATTGATTGCCATGCTAATATGTTCTCTCATGCTTTATCCATGATGAAAGAAGAGGGTGCCAGTTTTGTAATTAGTGGTGAGGTATTAGGTCAAAGACCAAAGAGTCAAAGAAGTGAAGCTTTAGGGCAGGTTGAGAGGTTATGTGGCGGAGAGGGGCTTATTTTGCGTCCTATGTGTGCTAAGTTGCTTCCTCCAACAATACCAGAGATAAATGGCTGGGTAGATAGAGAAAAATTACTTGATATACATGGTAGGGGTAGAGATAGGCAATTGCAACTTGTAAAAGATTATGGCATTGAAGTGTTTGAGAAGCCTGGTGGTGGTTGTTTATTAACAGATACAAGCATAGCAAACAAAATAAAAGACTTGCATGGTCATAGAGAAGTTATTTTTGAAGATATGGAGCTTGTAAAGTATGGCAGGTATTTTGTGCTTCCAAATGGTGCTAGATGTGTGATAGCTAGAAATCAAGATGAGAATGAAAAGCTATCATTTAATCACCCTAAAATGAGCAAAATAGAGCTTGTAGATTGCAAAGGACCATTAGGACTCATAGAAAAAGAAGCAACAAATGAGGATAAAGAATTAGCAATTGCAATTACTCTAGCATATGGAAAGACTGAAGCTGGTAGTTTATATAAGGTGAATTTTGAAGGCAATACAATAGAGAGAAGCCCAATAGATAATAAAGATAGTGCTAGAGAGTATTTATTGAATCTATAAAAATAAGGAGGGGTATAATGGAGGATACATTTAAAAAAATAATTGAGCAAAGATATGCTTGTAGAGAGTTTGGTGATGAAAGTATCCCAAAAGAACAATTAGATTATATTTTAGAAGCAGGTAGATTATCTCCTAGTTCATTGGGGTTAGAGCCTTGGAGATTCTATGTGACAACCAACAAAGAAAGAAAACAAGAAATATGTAAAATTGCAAAAAATCAAAATCATGTAGGTGCTTGTGGAGCAATTATTATACTTGTTGCTAGACTCGACTTTGGCGAATACTTTGTAGAAAAGTTACAAAAAAGAAATATGTCGCAAGAAGAATTAGATAAAAGAATAAAAGTATATAAGCCCTTTATAGATTCTATGGATATTAACCAAAAATACGCATATGCAAGAGAACAGACATTTTTGGCATTGGGGAATTTGGCAAATGCAACAAAGGCTATTGGTTTAGATTCTTGTATTATAGGTGGATTTGATAATGATTTGTTGGATAGTTATTTAAAGCTTGATGTAACTAAAGAGAGATCATCAATAATATTGGTGGTAGGTAAGGCTAAAATTTGTGATATAACCAAAAAGACAAGGTTTGCTAAAGAGGAAATAATTAGAAGATTGGACTAAGAAATTGGATATTGTATCAGTGTATTTTACAATACTAAAATTTTTATTGTAAAATCTGTGAAAATATAAATGAGGAGAGACTGATGTTTGGTAACAGTAAAAGAGAAGAAGAGTTATTGCAAGAAAACAAACTATTAAGACAAAAAGTAGAATCTTTAGAAAATAATTTAAGAACTTACAATACAAAAAATGAAGAATTGCAAGAACAATTAGATAGTTTTGGTTGTTTTAGTGAGGCAAATAAGAATAAATTATGTGGTGAGATGCTAAATATGATTATTTCTTCATGTGCTAAGAATCTTAAAATATTACAAGATAATTTTTCTGTATCAGTTGATATGTTAAAACATGCAGAGCATGATTCTTTGAAAAATTACGAACAAACAAGAACACTAGAAACAAATATAAGTGAGACTATATCTGGAGTAAGCGAGAAACTAGTTGGTTTTCAGGCTATGATCACTCAAGTATATCAAGATTTAGATTCGATTAGCAATGTGATAAATTTAATTACAGATGTAAGCGATCAAACAAATCTACTAGCACTTAATGCAGCTATTGAAGCTGCAAGAGCAGGAGAACATGGTAGAGGATTTGCAGTAGTAGCAGATGAAGTAAGAAAATTAGCAGAGAGAGCTCAAAAGGCTACAAAAGAAATAGAAATGAATATTCAAGTTTTAAGACAAAATTTCTCTGAAGTTCAAAGCACAACAGAAGATATAGTAGATGAAATGGAAAATGTAAATGGAGAGGTTGCTAGATTCTCTGAAGTTGCTCAAACATCAATGAATGTTAGAAAAGATTCTGAAAATGTGCTTGATACTACATTTATAGGACTTGTAAAATTAGATCACTTATTGTTTAAAATGAATGGTTATAAAGCTATCATAGATGATAATAGAGAAATAAAACTTGCAAATCATCATGAGTGTAGGCTTGGAAAGTGGTATGAAGAAGGTGCAGGTAAGCAATTTTTTAGTAAATTGCCTGATTATGCTTCATTAGAACAAGTTCATGCTGGTGTGCATGATAACTTCAATAATGCGTTAGATATATTTAGAGCAAATGGTATTGAGAATGAAAAATCTTGTGCTGATATTATGTCTGCATTTAAAAGTGGTGAGATTGCATCCGATGGAGTTGTAGAAGTGCTTGATAAACTTCTTGCTTCAAAGCTAGAAGAAAGGAAGTAGTATGACCATATATATATATATATATATCATAGAAAGGCACAATAAATATAAAGGTATTATTTATGTGTAATAGTGATGCCTTTGTTTATAGCTTTTGGTATGATAAAACAGGAAGTGTAGATAGAGTTAGCATAAATGAAGTTTTATGTATAGCCTCCTATATAGCAAATAATAATAAATTTATCTTATATACTTACAATCCAAAAGATCCTTATATGCTATTTTTGCGAGACTGCATAAGCTATGTGGATAATTCTAAATTATTTGAAATAAGAGATGCTAATGAAATTATAAATAAAAGAGAAATGTTTTTTGATACTGGTGCTGGTGGCGGGATAGCAGCATTTAGCGATTATTTTAGATATTCATTATTGTGTAAGTTTGGTGGTTGGTGGGTTGATATGGATACCATATGCCTTAGAGATTTTAGTGTTATTAGAGATAATATTGTTTTTGCTAGTGAAAGGAAACTTTATTCTAGTGGAATTCAAGCTGCCACTTGTGTGATAAAGTCAAATAAAGATAGTGAAGTAATGAATAGTATAAATTTTATTGCTAAAAATAAAATAGATTCTTATTTTTCGAATAGAAATACAAAAATAGACAAAATACCATGGGGTGTTATTGGTCCTGTTTTTTTGAGCGAGTTTATAAATTTAAACAATCTACAAAGTCATGTAGCTGGTCCAAATGTATTTTGTGAAATTGATTGGTTTTGTATCGAAAAATTCATTTCTCCATATGCTATAGTAGATTTTAGCAATGCTTATTGTCTCCATATGTGGAATGCCATGTGGGAGAGAAATGGATTGCCTAAAAATCATACATATCCGAAAGGTAGCATTATCGAGTATTTTAAAGAAAGATATTTGCCAAAAGATGTTATATCTAAATTTCAAAATATAGAAATTGATTTCCATTCTATAATAGATATGAAATTTAGAAATAAATAGAATCTTTAGATTCTATTTATTTAAATAAATCTTTAAATGTATTGGCATCAAAGTTTTCAAAGTCGTAATTTCCGCTATTATTAGAAATAGGAAGACTGGCTTTTTCTATTAGTCTGCTAATTGCAGTCATCTTTTCTATTATTTCATCATGTTTTTCGCTTAGTTTGTTTGGCAGGAATTCACCAAGCTGACTAGGAAGAGGTAGGCTAACAGATATGTTCTCTCCTGCTAATTGTAAATTTAGCTCTTTACCAAACAATGGCTCATTTTTAAATTGTGCTGCTTTTGCCGTTGAATCTAGAGCACTTACATTTGTTGTACCACTTTTTAGTTGATTGCTTATGGCATTTATCGTTATATCTGCTATCTGCATTGCACCTATCATTTCATTGGCACCTTTGATACCATCTGTGAATTTACGAATCTCTAAAGTTTGATTTGATACATTTGGCAATTCTTGAATCTCAACTGGAGAGTTTTCGCTATTAGATTCTGGTTGTGCTACTTGTGTTGCTTCTTTTGGTTGTGTAGTTTGATATACATTCCCTGTATTAAATTGGTTTATAGAAGATACCATCTAAACTCCTTATTTATGGTTTAAATGGTGTTAAAGCATTTTTTATTCCACTTTTTGATTTTGCTCTAATAGCTCTACTTTTTTTTGTAATTCTCTGTGTTCTTTTACTAGATTTGCAGTGGCGGTTATTTGATTTAGCATAATCCATAAACTTATAAATGCAAAAATTGTAGTAATTACACATGAGATAATTGCAATTTTTATTGCTCTTTTTGCGATGTTTTCTATATATTCCATATCTTCTCCTAAATTTAGGATTCTACTTTGCTTTTTCTAAAAGTTTTGCATAATGTTTCCATTTTTCTATAATATCTTTCCTATTGTTTTTAAGTAGTGGTTTTTTATAGTGTTCTATAGTGCTTAAAAAGTATTCAAGTGTCGTTTTATTCTCTAATAAATAATCTATTATGGTGTCTAAATCCACTTTTTTACTATCTTCTATTTTTTGTTGTTCTAGTATTAGGTTTATGAATTTATGTAAGAAACCATGTGCTACTTTTATTATTTGTTGATTTTGTATAAACTTTTTATAGTGCTCATAAGTAGTGCTTATTGTGATGCCTTTTATTGTTTCTTTTTTAAAAAACATTTCTGTAATGTTGCATTCTTTTTGGTGTAAATCATTTTGTATAGAAATTATAATACTATCTTTATGGTTAATCGTTTCATTGTCCATGCAGTTTATTTTCTTATGTATGTCAATATCATTTATGTGTAAATTAAAGCCAATCAAGGATAGGTATTTTGTCTTTTGATTTGTAAGCCTATCTTTATTTAACTCTAAAGCTTGGCTATCTAGTGGAAAATTAAATTTACTAGATAATCTTTTTAAAACTTCAATAATACCTTCTCCTACTATCTCGCTAGTATCAATAAATAGCATATTGCTCATATCTAAATTTATTAATTTTTCTAAAAAGTTTGTGGTATTAAAATGCATATATCTAAATGCGACATAAAAAGGGATTAAATCTAAATTTGGAAATTTATTAAAGTTGTATCCACAGCCATATGCAACAGCATTCTTTATAATTTCGTCTATATTGTAAGTTAAGTTTATATCTCTTGGTATATTTGGGTTGTTTAGTTGTATATTAATACATGAAGAAAGCAAAGATATAGGATCTCTAAAGAGACAGAATGCGTCTTTATATGGCATTAGAGCATATAATTTATCTGCATTTTCATCATTAACAACAAAATTATTTAGTGATATATATGTAAATTTGTATTTATTATTATATTTTAAGATTGTTTGATAGAGATAAGAGTATTGTTCAAATGCTTGCCCACTTTGAGAAGAGATTATTTCTGCCCCCCCCCCGCCACTTTTAGGGCATCCCACATAGCATTATTTCCAGTAGCGTGTGAGGCTATCATATAGAAGCTGAAGTATGGAGGTAGTGGCATATTTAATGTCCATGCTAACTCTGGTGATACATTTAGATAGTTAAAAGTGTCTGGATTGAACATTGGAGCATATTTATTGTTTTTATATGTTTTTTTAAATGTATCAGAGGTTATCCATTCTAATATTTGAGTTTTGTTTTGCAAAAGTATTAAATTAAAAACATCAATAGATATTGTCTCTGGATTAATTTTTGTGTATTTTAAAAGCGATTCTACTAGTTCCTTCATTCATACCCTTTGTATTAATTTACTATAAACATATTTAGATAAGAACATTATTGCTGATATTATACTTAAAACTAGAACAATGCTAGAACCTGCTTGTAGATTATAAAAGTACGCAAGAACAATACCAAGTATTGAGGATATAAATGAAATAACACTTGATAGTAACATCATTGTATAAAGATTCTTGCAAAATAGCTCTGAAATATATGCAGGTATGCTAAGTAAGGCTACTATTAGTATAATTCCAACTGATTGCATACTAAGCACAATTCCCAAAGCGATTAAAACCATCAAAATAGTGCTAAAAAGATTTGTATTTATACCTCTTAAATAAGCAAAATCACTATCATACATAACGGCTATTATTGCTTTATAGAACAAAAATATAAATAGCACCAAGCATACGCTAAAGCTGGACATATAGTAAATATCATGCAAACTAATGCTTAAAATGTTACCAAAAAGAAAACTCATAAAATCTTTGCTATATCCAGGCGTTAGCTCTACTAGTATAATCCCCAATGCCATGCCAAAAGCCCATAGAGAGCCAATTATTGAATCTATCCTTTCTTTGGATCTTAATAGCATATAAGACAAGATTAATGCACATATAACGCTAAAGAGTGTAGAACCAAGCAAAATTGGTAATCCAAAAAACACAGAAATCCCAACCCCACCATATACACTATGTGCTATTCCACCAGCTAGAAATACAATTCTATTTGCTACTACAAGAGTGCCTATGATTCCGCAAATTACGCTTGTAAAAAAAGAGCCAATTATTGCATTATGTATAAAGCTATAACTTAAAAGATCAATCAATAAGCCACTCCAAGCTATCCTCTTTTAATTCTTTATTTACTTTTTCCATATTTATTTTAGCACCTAGATATTCTGTTATCTCCATCATATCTACTAGTGCATTTTTTAGACAGCTAGTTGCACCCGGACTTGGCGTCATGTTAAAGGTTATTCCTTTGTTGCTTTTAATCTTTTTTTCTCCAAGTATTAGTTTCTTTTCTTTTTTATCCAACACTTGAGGTCTTATGCCTCCAAAACCACTTGCATATGATAGATCTTCTAGTCTTATTGAAGGTATTATTTTTTTGGCTTCTTGTAGGAAATATTTTTTGCCAATACTTGGAATTTCATATAAGAAATTTCTAAAAATATAGCTTCTAATCTCTGAATCTGATAGTAGATCAAACATAATATTCAGAGTTCCACTTGCAATACCAGAGATTTTTAAGAAATCTAAAAAAGTTCCACTCTTAAATCTCTCTAGCTTAGGTAGTGCTAGTGCAGTAGGTCCAAGTCTTGTTTTATCCTTTGCGACTATATCTGGATCTCCATGTATTGCTGCAAAAGGGAGCTTTGGGTTTTGAACTGTATATACCTTACCATTTAACTTATTTCCAGGTATAAAATAAAAGCTACCAGACACAGGCAAACAACCAAGTTCTAGGCCATACCCCATATTGTGTGCCAAAAATAAAGAATGTGCTCCTGCATTTACAAGCACAAATTTTGCGCTAATTGGTGAGTGCCCATCTGCTTGTAATGTATATCCACCATCACCTTGTTCTACTATGTTTTTGACTTTGAAGTTAAAAATTGCTTTATGTTCATTAAAAATACTAGTTTCTATCATATGATTTGCAGTTACGCAAAAGTTCATAGCACAAAAACTCTTTTTTATACCAGAGCCAACTACATTATCGCTTCTATTGCTACCATTTTCAGTCTTTATTATATTTGGTTCTATCTCTCTTAGAGTATCTTTGTTAAATAATTCTAATTCAGGATATATCTCGCTAAATTCATTATGTCTAGATTTTATAAATTCTACTTCCTTGTCGCCAACTCCAAACGCCATTTTTTGGCATTCAAAAATACTTTTATTTTGCAAATTATGGAATAGTGCGTAATTTTCTATAAGTTTTGCTGCTCTTCTTACTTTTTTTGCTTTTTCTTTTGTGTAGTTTGTTTCTATATCACCTGCGTGAATCGTTTGAGAGTTATTATTAGCGCTTGAGCTTAAAGTTGCTGGCCTATCATATTTTTCTAGCAGTACCACCTTTTTTATATCAGTGTAATGTGTTAATGTGTAAAATAAAGCACTACCAGAGATTCCGCCACCTATAATTGCTACATCATAAGAGTTATTCATATTGTTCTCCCATCATCATTTCTATTTCGCAGAAATGTTTGCCGTTTTGATTTTGATTAATTTGTGGAAGTTTGTGAATTGTAACTTCCTTATTTACATATAACGCATTTTTAGCATAGCCATATAATATAGATATATCATGGCTTATTATGACTATTGTCTTATCTTTATTGTTTTGCTTAAGTATCTCATATATGTCCTTTTGGTGTTTTTTATCTATGCTTGAAGTTGGTTCATCTAAGATTAGTATATCAGGTTTGCTGCATAATGCTCTTGCTATTAATACTCTTTGTCTAAGACCGCCTGATAGTTCTCCTATTTTTTTGTTTGCATGAGATTCTAGGTCTAGCTCTTTTATATATTTATTAGCTTTGTCTTTTTGTGTTTTGGTGTAACTAAACATATTTAAACTGCTTTCCTTGTCTAAAAATCCCATCATTACAACTTCTTTGGCTGTAACTGGAAAATGACGATTAAAAAAAGTATTTTGCGGGACATAGCCTATTTTTAGTTTTGAATCTCTTATTATCTCTCCACTACTTGGTTTTAAAAGATTTACCAATAGCTTTGCTAGAGTGCTTTTACCGCCACCATTTGGTCCTATGATAGCCCAAAAATCTCCTTTATTAATCGTCCAATTCACATTATACAAAATATGCTCTTTAGTTAAATAAAAATTAACATTTTTGCATTCTATTATTTTATTTTGTTCATTCATGTTCTTGTATTTTGCCATTTTCAAATAAGTTTAGCATTCCATATATTCTATTTATAAATAAAGAATCTTGCGGTATATTACTATTATTTTTTCCTATATCTATTTGTGTTATAGCTATTTTACCTATTATGTGTCTCATCTCTTTACTAGTGCTATTTGTTTCTTTTTGTATCATTTTTAGTCCCCAAACATCATGCAAGACCAGCATTTCCCCATTATGCTCACCTATATATAGCATGATATGACCTTTAAGCCCCAGTAGTGTTGCAAATGGAATTGCATTTTTCTTTATAAAATCTAGTTTTTCTTGTGGATTTAATTTATCTAGTGGATAGTATTTGCTTCCTTGTGTATCTGCTTTTATCTGTGCTTGTGAATTTCTTGGCAGATAGATTCCAAAATTACTAAATGTATCCCTTAAAAACATAGAGCAATCTCTATTGCCAAACATACCCCCCCAGCCATATTTTTCGCCAACAATGCTATTTGCAATTAGTGCATAGTTGTGTTCGCTAAAGTTAAGAGGGAAGTTTAAAAATTCATCTCTGTTGATTTTTATTAGCTTTTCTTTTGCATTTCCATTTTCATCTCTAACAAATAGCAATATTTTATTTTTATACACAGGCAAGATCATGCCAACCCTTGCATATTCTAGGAATCTATCGTTAGATTTAAGCTCTATATAGTCATTTTTTGGAATTATGAAATTTTTTATATTTTTATATTTTTCTAGTTGTGCTTTATTTAGGTAGGCTATATTTTTGCTCTCTATCCAGCCACTTACAAAGCCACTTTCAACAAATGCCCATGCTTTGCTTTGTGAATAATGTTTAATTATTATTGGAGTATTTGCATAGATATATGAGTTTTGGAAGTAATCAAATGGGAATCCTTCTCCTGCTTTATTTGGATTTTTAAAAAACGGCTTATTAGTTGGCAGTGCTCTTAGGTTGCTCGAGTGTGCTATTATTGCGTATTTTAGCTTTGAGTTTGGAAAGTTATTGTAGTTTGCTTCAGATTCTAGCAGTTGTATTTCTTCTTTTTTGAGTGGCAAGAGATTTTCTCCATAGCCTTGTGTGCTATATGCCATATCTAACGCCCAAGCGATATGCTTTGTTTTTGTGTTTTCTTTTATTTTAAATGGTGCAAAGAAGCTCTCTAGGTATGAATCTTTTAAATTCTTAGTATTAATTAGTAAAGATTCTTGCGTGTAAAGATTTATATCTTGTGGTGGAAGAGTTATATCTTTAGTGCTACAAGCACTAAAAAGCAAGAACGCTAATGAAAATAGAATAATTTTTAATGCCATTTTGTGTTCTTATATATTTCTTCATCAAATCCAACAATAACTGAATCTTTTGTAGCTATCACAGGTCGCTTTATAAGCAATGGTTCTTGTAGTAAATAATTAAAAATTTCTTCATCACTTAGTGATAGTTTTGATAGTCCTAGCTTTTTATAAGTCATGCCTTTATTATTTAATAATACCTTTAAAGATATGTATTTTAGCCAAGATTCTAGCTCTTCCTTGCTTGGCTTTTGCTTTTTAAAATCAATAAATTCAAACTCAATACCATTTTCTTCAAGGTAGTTAATCGCTTTTTTCACACTACCGCAAGTTTTAATTCCATAAACTTTAATCATAAAAAAATCCTTGTAGCTAAAATATAAAAAACAATCCCTGCAAGTATGCTTAAAATAGGGTTTTTGAATCTAATAAAGAATATTACTGATATAAAGATTCCTATTAATTCTGGTATCCCATAAGTTATGTTCCATTTTACATCTTTGATACTAAAAAATACCAGTAAAGTCATAATCAAAAGTGGCATAGTGTTTTGTAGGTATTTTAGGTATTTGTTGTTATTGTAATTTCTTAGTAACCAAAATGGCAAGAATCTAGTAAGCATAGTCCCAAATGAAGCTGCTAAAATTGCTAAAATCAAATAAAACTCATTTGTTATTTCGTGCATATATTTTTTCTTTCTATGAAATTTTTGCCAATTATTAAAAGCAAGATCCCAAAAATCATGCTAAATAGTAAAAAATGCTCACTAGGGAAGACTATTAACCCAAAGATTCCAATAGCTAATCCTATAAAGAATGGGATTTTGTTGTCTGAAGTTTGCAAGAGTGCTAGAGTTAGAACACTAAAGAGTGCTGTTAGGGCAAACTCGACACCTTGTGGTTGGAATCCTAATCCTTGCCCCATAAAGATTCCTAATGCACCACCTAATATCCAATACATGTGGTTTAGGAGTGTAATTAAGAAGAATCTATTTTCCTTGCTGTATTGTGTATCTTGCAAATGGCTAGTTTTTAGCGTGGCAAATGTCTCATCAGTAAGACCAAATAGTATGTAGTATTTTTTAATTCCAAACTCTTTTATATCATCTAGTATTGCAAGAGAGTAGAAAATATGCCTTATATTTAGCATAAAAGAAGCAAATGCAATTTCTAGGTAACCGCTTTTTAACGCCAATAGAGAAACAAGTAAAAATTGTCCAGCACCTGTGAAAATAAGTAAAGAACATAAAATCCCATAATACCATTCTATATTTAGCGTTGAAAACAAGATTCCAAATGCCATTCCAAGTGGTAAATATCCCATTAAAACGGGTAATGTTTGTATTAAAATCTTTATAAAAGAACCTTGCATAAATACTCCAAGTGCCAAAAGTCCAAAAAGGAACGCAAATTATAAAAATAACATTATAAATTAATGATAAAAATATTTAATTTTTTAATTATTTTAAGTGATATAATAACTTCATTTTTTATATTAAGGATTTAAATGAAGTTTTTTAGGATTTTGCTTGCACCTTTGGACTTTATTATGAAGTATTTTAAAGCATTAGTGTTTCTGTTGGTTTTATTTTTAATTTTTGCTCCAAGTGGCGAATCTAGTTCTAAAGTAGCTAACTTGGCAAGAATAGATCTAAATGGACCAATATTGCGAAGTGATACTTTTTTAGAAAAATTGGCACTCTTAGAGAGTAATGAAAACATAAAAGGAATCTTGCTTGTTGTGGATTCTCCAGGGGGTGCTATTGCACCTAGTGTTGAGATAAGTGAGGCAATTAAAAGAGTAGCAGCCAAAAAACCAGTTGTGGCTTATGCCCAAGGCTCTATGGCTAGTGGTAGTTATCTATCAAGCATATGGGCTAGTTATATAGTTGCTAATAAAGGTTCTTTGATTGGTTCAATAGGGGTTATTATAAATGGTGCTAATGTAGAAGAACTGCTAAATAAAATAGGTATAAAATCTCAAAGCCTAAAAGCAGGTATATACAAAGAAGCAGGGACATTTGCTAGAGCATGGACGAAAGATGAGGAATCTATGTTAAAAGGGCTAGTAGATGAGCAGTATTATATGTTTGTAAGTGAAGTGGCAACTGCAAGAGGGTTAAATTTGAGCGATGAGAAATATTTTGCTCAAGGGAGAGTATTTAGTGCTAATAATGCATTAAAATTAAGGCTTGTAGATAGCGTTGGTAGCATATATGATGCAGAAATTGCATTAATGAAACTTGCAAATATACAAAATGCTATATGGCTTAAGAAGGATAAAATTGATTTGTATTTAGAAAAGCTAATAGGAGAGAATATATCATTAGGTATAGAGAGGGGTATTTATTCTATCTTTGGGGCGTTGAAGGGACAATGATGCAGTATGTATTAAAAATAACCACAAAAGATGAAAAGGGCTTAATATCAAAAATAACAGCAAAAGTCTTGGAGTTTGAGCTTAATATTTTGCAAAATGATGAGTTTGTTGATAAAGAGTGTAATTTATTTTTTATGCGTTCTTTACTAGAGGGTGGATTATGCGAGGATTCAAAAAATAAATTAAAAGAATCTCTAGTTTTGATTCTCGGTAATAATGCTTGTGTGGAAATAATAGATAAAGTAAAGAAAGATATTGTTATTTTAGGGACAAAGGAAAACCACTGCTTGGGGGATTTGCTTATAAGATATGATAGTGGGGAGCTAAATTGTAATATAAAAGCAATTATTTCAAATCACCAAATATTAGAAACTTTAAGCGAGAAATTTAATATACCTTATATCTTTATATCTAGTGATAATATAAGTAGAGAAGAACATGAATTAAAAGTTATTGAATCTATACTAAAGTATCCTTGTAATTACATTGTTTTAGCTAAATATATGCGTGTTTTAACCCCAAATTTTGTCAAAAGATTTGAAGGAAAAATAATAAATATACATCATAGCTTTTTACCTGCCTTTGTGGGTGCTAATCCATACAAACAAGCATATAATCGTGGTGTAAAGATAATCGGTGCAACGGCACACTTTGTAAATAATGAGCTTGATGAGGGTCCAATTATTGAACAAGATACTATAAAAGTAAATCATACAATGTCGTGGCAGGATATGCAAAGACATGGCAGAGATGTAGAAAAGGTCGTTTTAGCAAGAGCGCTTAACTTGGTATTAGAAGAAAGGGTGTTTGTATATAACAATAAAACAATAGTATTTTAGGAATGCAAAATGGAGTTAGAATCTAAAAGGCAAAGTGGCTTATGGTTTGCAGCTCTTATGGTTATAGCCATGATATTTTGGGGTAGTTCGTGGCCTGCAAGCAAGATTCTAACTAGCTATACAAGTGCAGATATTGTTACATTTTGGAGATTCTTTTTTGCATTTGTTGCTTCAATACCAATTGTAGTTATTTTGCGTATAAATTTAAAATTAGATTCTCACTCTTTTAAGCTATTGCTACTTTCATCTTTATGCAATGGTTTATATTCAATTTTGTATTTTTTTGCATTAAACTTAGGATCTGCTGGTAGAGGTGGAGTGCTGGTTACTACGCTTACACCAGTGTTTGCTTATTTAATATTTTTTATGCTATCAAAAAACCATAGAAATCCAAAGACTAATGAAATGCTAGGATTAATGCTTGGGATAATTGCTGGGATTTGTTTGCTTGATTTGCCAAATAGCCATGCTTTTAGTGCATTTAATGTTATCTTTGTTATATGTGCTATTGATTGGGCGATTTTAAGCATTATATGTCAAAAGGTGAGAATCCACCCAATAGCTATAAATTCCTATAACTCTCTATTTAGTTGTATTTTGTATATTCCTATTTTTATTTTTAGAGATAATGTGCTCTTTATTTTTGATTATGATGTGCAGTTTTGGGTTATGATGTTTGTTGTATCCATTCTTTCTACTGCAATAGGCACAAGCATTTATTATATGGGGATTTTATATGTTGGAGCTACTAAGGCTTCCACTTTTCCTCTTTTAGTGCCATTTACTGCATTGCTTAGTAGTTACTTTATATTGGGTGAGATTCCTAGTGTTTTAACCTTGTTTGGTGGGACTTTAGCTATAGTGGCAATATATCTTATAAATTTATATAAGCCATACCACATAGCACAAGTCTTTAAGAAGTTTAGAAACTAGCTTATTTTTCTTTTGTAATTAGTTTGTGACCATTGTAGATTCCATATAGTTCATGCGTTCCGTCTTCTTTTAGTAATACAACTGGATAATCTTCAGTAGTATCTCCTTGTTCCATACCTGGACTTCCTATTGGCATTCCAGGAGTTGAGATTCCTATTATTCCTTTTGGCTTATTATCAAGTAGCCATCTTAGTGCATCTTCTGGCACATGTCCTTCAACTACATAACCATCTATTAGTCCTGTATGACAACTTTGATACTTTGGAGCTATATTATGCTTTTCTTTAAAACTTGCAATATTATCATCATACACACTATTTACTTTATAACCCTTATTTACCATGTATTTTTCCCATTCTTTGCAACAACCACAAAATGGACTATTATGTAACTCTATAATATCTGCAAAGAGGCACATTGAAAATATTGAGCTTAAAAGCAATGTTTTTTTCATTACTATCCTTTAGTTTAAAGTAATTGTTATTTTAACATATTGTATAATTTTCGCTAAAAATGGATTTACATGAGTAATAAAAGGCCAACATTATCATTATCGCTACTTCGTAAAATATTTATTGCAGCAAATATTAGACGCTGGAATGACCAAGCAACACCAGTTGAGTTTATAGAGCTAGATAAACAAGCACACAAAATTGTAATAGCTTATTTTTTAGCTTATTTTGAAATTATTGAGCATAAAAAAGAAGTTGATTTTTATAGGCTTATTTTGCAATTTTGTTATGAATTCTTTGAGAGAATAATACTAACCGATATAAAGCCACCTGTCTTTCATAGATTATCTGAAAAGCACAATAAAGAACTTGTTGATTTTGTGTGCAATGAGCTTAGTAGCGATTTATCATCTTTTGCATTTTTTGATGAGATGAGAGAGTATTTGTATGGAAATATAAATAATATAGAAAAAGAGATTTTAAAAGCTTCGCATTATTATGCGTCAAAATGGGAGTTTGATATAATCTATAACTTCAATCCAAAAATGTATGATGTAGAAAATATAAAATCAATAATAGATAGTCAAGTTGAGAGCTTTTATTCTCTAGCAGGTATTAGAAACTTGGTGTTGTATCATAATATTAGGGAAGTTATAGGAATGTTTGGGCAGTTAAGATTCCAAAAAAGATGGAGTCAAACTCCACGAATCCCAGCTACTTCTGTTTTAGGTCATACGCTTGTAGTTGCACTAGTTGCGTTTTTGCTAGGATATGATTTGAAGTGCTGTAGAACTATGCAAATTAACCATTTCTTTTGTGGTCTATTCCATGATTTACCAGAGATTCTAACTAGAGATATAATCTCTCCAATAAAGCGTGGTGTAGAGGGTTTAGATAAATTTATAAAACAAATTGAAGATGAATTAGTATCTGAAAAAATACTTACAAAAATCCCAAAAGAAATAGCAGTGGCAATAGTTTATTTTATACAAGATGAGTTTGCAAATAGATATAAAGATTCCAATGGAGAGGTAAGAATATTCAGCAGTGGAGATGAAATATTGCAAAAATTCAACGACGATGAATCTAATGCCATTTTTGGTGAATTTTTAAAGTATTGCGATCATTTAAGTGCTTTTTTGGAAGCTAAAATTTCAATAGCACATGGAATCTCGAGCCCAGAATTAGTTGAAGGCGCTAAGGCTTTAGAGTATAAATATAATAGTAAAGTTATTAAGGATATTGATTTGGGAGTTTTTTATAGGGAGTTTGGTAATTAATGCTATTAACAACATTGTATATTATAGGTATAACAGCTGAAGGAATGACTGGAGCATTAGCGGCAGGTAGGCACAATATGGATTGGTTTGGAGTTATGTTTATAGCTTGTGTTACAGCTATTGGTGGGGGTTCTATAAGAGATGTTTTATTTGGACATTATCCTCTAACTTGGGTTAAGCACCCAGAGTATTTATTGATTGTATGCACAGCAGCATTATTAACCACAAAGATTCCATATCTTGTAGAGAGATTTGAGAAAGCTTTCTTGGTGCTTGATGCATTAGGGTTGGCGGTTTTTAGTATTATAGGTGCAAGAATTGGAATGGAATTTTTAGGAAGTCCTTCTATGGCGGTAGCTGGAGCGGTTATTACTGGCGTGTTTGGTGGGATTTTAAGAGATATTTTTTGCGCTAGGATTCCGCTTGTTTTTCAAAAGGAGCTATATGCAAGTATTGCGCTTATAATAGGTAGCTTGTATGTTGTCTTAGAGTTTATAAGCCAAAACTATTTTCCTCTTAATGAAGATTTGATTATTATAGGCTCTTTGCTTGTAGGGTTTGCAATTAGAATGATTGCAATTAGATATCATTTGGGATTGCCACATTTTATGTATATTCCAAAATCAAAATAAAATCATTTACCAATCATTTACCTTTGTATTTAAATTGTGTATAATTTCTCTCGCAAATTCCATAATTTGCAGAGTGCTATATAAAGGAGCGTAATGTGAAATCAAAAAATGCGTCTCTTTCACTTATGGCAGTTATTCTTGGGTGTTTAGTTTGTTTAATTATTGGGGTTGGATTTTATACTTTTTATAATGCAAAAGGTATGTCTTACTTTAGTAACGATAGCGAAGCATGCAATAATTGCCATATTATGAATGATGTGTATAATGATTGGTCTAGGGGGACACACTCTCAAAAGATTGCAGGTAAGCCTAGAGCTACATGTAATGATTGTCATTTGCCACATCAATTTTTAGAAAAATGGGTTGCAAAGGCAGAGAGTGGTTTGGGTCATGCTTATTCTTTTACTTTTAAGCTTGATGTCTTACCTACACATTTAAGTGCTACACAAAAATCAAAAGACATGATTCAAGATAACTGCATAAGATGTCATGGGGATATGGCGTCAAATTCAGTTAATGCAACTATGAATCCACATGCAAATCAAGCATTAAGTTGTGTGTCATGTCATGCTGGTGTTGGACATAAAAGAGGATTTTAATTTTAGGAGGTATTATGCAGAAAAAATCACCATTGTTACCAATTTTGGTAGTTGTTGCTGTGATTGTTTTGGCGGGGTTGCTATGGCTTAATTCTGATATCACAAAGAAGCAAAATGATAGTGTTGGAGGTATTGCCTCTAAGGGCTTTGTTGAGATGAGCGATGATAATCCTACTTTTGATCATTGGGGAAAAAATTTTCCTGATTATTTAGATATGTATCTAACAGTTGAAAATGAGACACCAATTTCTACAGAGTTTGGTGGTAATTTAGCTTATTCAAAGCTTATTCGCTATCCTCAACTTACGATTCTTTGGGCTGGTTATCCATTCTCAATTGATGCCAATGAAGAAAGAGGGCATTTTTGGGTGCAAGTAGATCAAATGGATACTGCTAGAAACAATAAAGATTTTTTAAATGCTCATGGGTTTGCTGGGTTTGGCGGGCAACCAACAGCATGTATGAATTGTCATAGTGGTTGGTCTCCATGGCTTTTGGAAAATGTTGGTATTGGAGACACTCCAAGAGAGAAGTGGGTTTCTTTTAACTCTACTAAATATTGGACTATGATTAAAAATATCCCCGCAGTAGAAGGGATAGAGGAAGGTTCTCCTGCTCATAGTGGTCCTCATGGAGGAAAGAGAATGGGGGTTACATGTGCTGATTGTCATAATCCAAATGATATGCAATTAAGATTAACTAGACAAGCTGCTATTAATGCTTTGGTTGATTTTAGAGGTTATGAGCCAGATCCTGTAACTGGTGTAAAAGCTAGTAGAGAAGAGATGAGAACTTTAGTTTGCTCTCAATGCCATGTTGAATACTACTTCAAGCCAACAGGTGAGAAAGTAAAAGTAATGGGCGAATCTATAGCAAATGACGCTAGTAAAAAATGGTGGAATGGAACTCAAAAAACTTATGATGAATTTGATTCATGGAGAGATGGTAATAAGCCTACCGAAATAGAAGTTGATGGTATAGAGCTTGTGTTTCCATGGAGTGCTTGGGAGAAGAATAAACCATTTAGAATCGAAATGTTTGATGACCATTACGAGGGCGTTAGAGCTATATTTGATAAAGATTGGGAGCATAAAATAACAAAAGCACCTATGCTAAAGATTCAACATCCTGAATCTGAATTGTATAGTGGTGGTGTCCATGCTGCAAATGGTGTTAGTTGCGCTGATTGCCATATGCCATATTTAAGAAAGGGTGCTAAAAAAGTTACGCAACACAACATAACTTCTCCTTTGCAAGATATAAATGCTGCTTGTAAGTCATGTCACACTCAAAGCGAAAGTTATTTAAAAGCACAGATTTTAGATATTCAAAAATCAATTGCTTATGATTTAAGAAGTGCAGAATATGCAACGGTTAGCCTTATTAATGATATTAAGATTCTAAGAGAGGAATTAGCAAAATTACCAGAATATCAAAGTAATGGTAAAGTGGATGATAAAAAAATATCAGAAACTCTAAAAGAACCTTTAGAATTACATAGAAAGGGACAAATGAGAGGAGATTTTGTTGGTGCTGAAAACTCAACTGGATTCCATAATCCTAGAGAAGCTAGCAGAATGCTACTTCAAGCAGTAGAAATGGCAAAAGAAGGGCAAATTAAGCTAGTAGAAATCGCAAATGAAAAAGGTATAAAAAACTTTAAAACTTCTAATTTAGGATTTGAAGATATTCAAAAATTAAATCCGGGAGAAATAAAGTATAATATTGATCTAAATGGCAATAAAGCTGGTGATAGATACTACAAACATGAAGAAATCAATGGTCCAGCTCCTAAAGAATTGCTAGATTTGGACAAAAACATAAAACCTTATAATTATAAGGAAGTAGATAGCAAAACTTCTTCTTATTAATATTATTTGTCATTAAGCTAGGCTTAATGACAAATAGCTACAAGTTTTTATTATAGGATCTACATGCTCTTTAGCTCATACATATTTATCTTTGCATTTCTTCCAATTATGCTAATTGGTTTTTATATATTGCGTTTTTA
>NZ_JAQHXS010000020.1:0-2480 GCF_027859275.1 Helicobacter sp. WB40
TGTGCTTTTGCATTTAGCACGGCTAGTTCTATTTCTTGTCTTGTTTTTTCTTCTCCTAATGATAGCTCTCTTTCTTTAATTTCGATTTCTTCTAGTGCTAGGGAAGCATTAATTGCCATTTGCGTAACTGAAAGAAGTGTGTTGCTTAGCATTTCATAAGTATAGTTTGTTGATTTTAAATGTTCTAAAAGTCTGCTTTCAAGCAGTGTTGCTTGTATGTTTTTTAAATTGTCGTTGAATCTCTTTGTATTCATAGCAGCCCTTCTTGTTTTTGTGGTTTTGGTTTTATTTTTGGTTTTAGTGCGTGGTTTATGAAGTATGGTTTGTCTAGTAGCCACCTTGCCCAGTGATCATCAGGCAAGGCTATTATTTCACCTTTTTTAAATGTATAGCTATATCCATCTTTGGCAAATAAAAAATCATCTTCACCTATGTATTCTAAAAGCTTAACACCTATTAATCGCATAAGAATCCTTTTTTTATAAGAATGGTAGCTAAGAGGGTGGAATTTTATAAGGGGTAGTTTTAGCATTCATTGTCCATAAGGGCTTTTGCTCTTTATCCCTTACAACCTAACTTTAGAAATCCTAGAATGCTTCTTAAAAATTTAAGGAGTTATCAATGGAAAATCCACAAATGGGAGACAATCCACAAGCACCAAACGAGCAAATACCACAAGCACCACAAGCACCACAAGCACCACTTCAACAAGATGATGACATTTCTCTTTTGGAGAGAGAACTAGCAGGCTCTCACCATTTTCTTTTAGAATTGCTACAACTTCGTTACTTGCCTTGCTATAACCTCTAAACTTGCTTAATGTTTCTATTTGCTCTTTGGTTGGTTTTTCTTTGCTCTCTAGTAGCTCTTTTAGGGCTTTTAAGCTATCTAAGTTTTCATTATATATCGTTTTTGCGTTGCTTAAGTCTTGTATATGTCGCTTTTGTAGTGCTTTATTTTCTTGTGCGGTTTGTTTTGGTGTCTTTAGCCCTGCTGGGCTATTTGACTTTATAGATTCTGTATTGTTATTTGAAATTCCTCGTTTGTTATATCCTGTCTCATCAAGTGGATTAGATCGCTCTGCAAATATTTGTCCTCCGTCTCCATTGCTTCCTTTTTTATCGCTGTTAGAATCGATGCTACTTTGCCTAGTATTATCTCCCATTCTCCCTTTTGTAGTGCTTTTTGTCTGCTCTTGTGGTAGTATTCTCTCTGTTCCTTGTCTATCTCCCTTGACATCTTGTAAATCATCTTGCAATACTCGTCGAAATCCATGTTGTATCACATTCTCTCTACTTTCGGATTGGTCAATATTTCCCTGTGTATCACTTCCTCTAGCCTCTCTTTGTTTGTTGTCATTTATGATTCCTTTCTCTAAAGTCTCATTAAGTGTAGCTTAATTTTCTACTTCTTTACCTTTAGTTCTACCTTGAAACTGATCGTAATTTACTCCAAATTCAGCAAGTGGTGTAATATTTGTGATAGAATCTTTAGGTTTATGATTTTTGTTACCTGTTTCTTTTATCACTCCATATTCTTTTAGCTTTTCTTTTAGAGGTAAAAATAATTGGCTTTGTTGCAAGTTGTTTTTATTTAATTTTATTAGCTCTTTGTATATTTCTGCTTTTTTAGTGTTTGTGTCTTTTGCTATGTTTTCTAATAGTGGTAATAGCTTTTGCTTGTCTCTTTTAAAT
Organism: Helicobacter sp. WB40; assembly: GCF_027859275.1. NCBI lineage: Bacteria > Pseudomonadati > Campylobacterota > Epsilonproteobacteria > Campylobacterales > Helicobacteraceae > Helicobacter > Helicobacter sp. WB40. The sequence goes on from NZ_JAQHXS010000020.1 coordinate 1,695, forward strand.
TCTAATAGCTTTGTTTCTATTACTTTAACATCGATTATTTCATTATCTAAATTTTCTAAGCTTCTGTATGCTGAACAACTGGAATATTTAAAAGACAAAATTATGAATAAAAATGTAGATTTTGATTATAATGAATATGAGGAATTTATAGAAGTAGGCAAAAAAATATATCAATGTAAATAGGGGTGGTAAATGAGTATTTTGGTTTGGTTCTCTATTGTATTTTTTGCTGGGTTTTTTGTAGTTAGATTCTTTAAAAAGAATCTAGTTTTTAGAGATAGTTTGAAGCCATACTTTTGTGGGCTTGTAGTTGTGTTGTTGTTGCAAATATACTATAAAATAGATGAAAGCAAAGAAGCTATAGCATCTGATATAGAGTATGCAAGAGAAGAGATGAGGGGCTATTTTAGAGATATAAATCCTGCTATGGGATTCTTTGAAATGGATAAAAAGGCACAAAGATATAAATTTGCAATGGAAGCACAAAATAGACTATTGCAACACATGAAAGAATATAGTGGATTCTTTAGTGGATTAGATAGGCTTTTGAGTAACTTGACTTATGAAGCTTGGAGCTTAGATGCTAAACATGTAACATATAAGATAGATAGCATGAATGCACTAGATGGAATAGATAGTCGCTTCTATAACAGAAAATCTTATGACACTACTCTTTTTGGTTCATATGATACGAATTTTAATTCTGTAATTTTCGCTAGAGAAATATTGCTTAGGCAATATGTTGAGGCAATAGAAACAATGAGAGAATATGCTCTTAGAATTGGC
>NZ_JAQHXS010000021.1:0-2171 GCF_027859275.1 Helicobacter sp. WB40
AAAAGGAAGCAGAGGAGAAAAGGATACAAGATGAATTTATAAAGAGGAGCAAAGAGCAAACAGAAAAAATAGCAAAAATGAATGAACAAAAAGAAAAGCAACTAGATAAAAGCATAATAGACAAAGAACTTGAACTGCAAAGCGACATAGATTCTATAAAATTAAAAGAAACAAGCATAAATACTGAAAATGATAGTTACAAGGCATATTTTGTAAAAGTAAAACTAGATGATTTAAAGCCAAATTTCACAAATACAAATACTCAAGGTAGGACAGAAAAAAAAGAATACACAATTAACAAAATAGCACAAGAGCCAAACTTTGAGAAGTTCTTCAATAGCGAAGGGAGCTTTGAGGGATTGCCAATAATTACTAAAGATGGACAAATAATAGCAGGTAATCACAGAGCAGAAGCACTAAAGAAACTAAATAAGGAAAATAAAGACAAATTTAATAAATATGCAAAAGAAAAATTTGGAATAGACTTAAAAGATGATGAGATAGTTGTAAGAATGGTAGATGAAATAAGTAATGAAGATATTTTAAAGCTTAGTTTTACTTCAAATATTGGCAGAGAAACCAATATAGCAGAACTAGCAATAAGCACATTAGCAAAATATAAAGACAAAATAAACAAATTGCCAAATTTCATAGAATCAATAAGCGTAGAAGAACTAAAAAGTAAAGTAGCAAAAGCATTAGATAAAGAGAGTAATGGGCTAGATAGTTTTAATGCTAACTTAGCACTTTTAGCTTCTTTAGCTCGAAATAAAAACATAAGCTTTGTAGATTCTATAAAAGCAATAAAGGGAAGTGCAGAAGACAAAGAAAGAGTGCTAAAAATGTATGTAGATAATGCAGGAAGTATTTATAATGTTTCTAAAAATAAAAACACACCAAATATTGACCTAAGAGAATATCTAACACAAAGTGTATATTTTACTGCTATGACAAATAAAAGCAGGGCAGAAAATTACAGAGAATTAATAGGAGATATAGAGTCTGTTTTAAAAACCACTAATAACAATGGCACAAATGAGCTAATAAATCTAAATCCCAACTTTTATAACGAACTAATTTCAAAGATACTAGGATATAGCTTTGCAAGATTTAAGAGCTTAGAAAATCCAAGTAGAAATTTGTATGAATTTCTAAGCACTAGCCAAAGTGAGCTTTTAAGAATAAATGAACCTACGCTATTTAATCCAATTGGCAAAAGCCTAAAAGAGCTTGATATTTATGATTTTTTATCTTTATCTGTGCAAAGTGGAGAGGTAAGTAAAGAGGCGAGTGATTTAATAGATCTTCTGCCAAAGCTAAAAGAAAAGCATAAAGCCTTTAAAGATTCTGTAGCTAAACATGATACCACCAATCAAAACTTAAGCTTTAAAAAGGAGTTAGAAGAAGCATGGTTTAAAGAGTTTGGGCCAAAAAGCATTGATGAAGATTTTGTGCCGAAAATACCGCAAGAGATACAAGACAAACTAGCTTTTGAAGTCAAAATAAAAGCAAGTGATTTAGAAAAAATAGTAGAAAAAGGCAGAGAAAAATACATAGATAAAATAAAACCGACTTTTGAAACGCCTGATTATGTTTTTAGAGATATGCAAGGAGATATTCTTTTTGCAAAAAGTTTAGATGATAAATTGTTTTTTGTAAATGTTACAAGAGAATATGACAATGAAATATTAAGCGTAACAAATAGCCCAAAAAAAACAAATAATATTAAAAATAAGTTAGAGAAAGCAAAAGAAATCTTTTATATATCCCCCGAGCTTCGAGATTCCTCAGCACATAAAGCTTCTACAGGCGTCCTATCTTCAACCAGCAGGGATGGAGACGCTAAGATGCTCCTTAGCGAACCTAACTCTAATCCTACCACAAAAGACTTAATAAAACAAGCCAAAGAACAAGGCTTAAGTGCAAAAGAGACAAAGAAACTCATACAAGAAAATAAACACCAACAAGCAGTTAGTAAGCAAAACTTTTTAACTACCGAGAATTATTCGGCAGTTCAAATTTTAAGAGAGGATGGATTTTTTAAAGATTTAAAAAAAAAGAGATTTTAAAAAACGACGAAATCGTTTATAAATTTAAATTAGAATCATACTAAGGTTATAAGGAGTTTTCAAATGAGTTTTAAAAAGGCAATATTATCTGTTTCTGTCTTT
>NZ_JAQHXS010000022.1:0-1613 GCF_027859275.1 Helicobacter sp. WB40
CAAATAACATATAAACAAAAGCAAAACCAAGAAAAAACACTCCTAGCAGAAACAAAAGTATTGCAACAAGAAATAGATCTTTTAAGAACGCTAAAGTCAACGCTGGAAAGACCATTAATTGAAGCTAGAATCTATTTGCTTGAAGAAAGACTAAAAAGCTTTAAGTTGGAGCTAGGAAATGAACACTAAAAAAGCTATATATAAACAAGCTCCTCTTCCATTTATGGGACAAAAGTCTAAGATGTTAGGGGCTCTTATTAGGATATTAAATACATTTAATATTTCTAAAGATTGCGTATTTTTAGACTGCTTTGGAGGTAGTGGGCTATTATCGCACACAATAAAGCAGGAGTATTTTGAAAATAGGGTTATTTATAATGATTATGATAACTTTTTAAGGCGATTAGAACTAATAGATACAACAGAAGAAATAAGGAAGGGGCTATTAAAAATCGTTGGAGCGGTGTATAAATTATCTTTAGAGACTATAGAAAAAATAAAAGAGTTCTTAGAAGGTTATGATGATAAAGAAATAGACTTTATAACACTTGCTTCTTATTTAAAATTTATCGGTGGAAGGAGTGATTATTTAACTAAAGATGTGTTTTTTAAGGAAAATACTTTTTATAATCGTATTAGATTGACTAAATTAGAATCGAATAGATATTTAGAAGGAGTAGAGATTGTTAGTTGTGATTTTAGAGAAATGTTAGAACAAAACTTTAATGAGAATTCTATTTTAATACTTGATCCACCATATCTAAACACACAAAGGGGACACTACAAAAATCAATTAGATGAAGAAGCTACGCTAATAATCTTAGAATATGTAAAAAAAGCTAGATATTTTGTGTTTTTTACTTCAAATATATCTCATAGCGAGACATTCTTTAAGCTCTCCAATATCCCATATAATAAATTAGGCAGAACTTTAGCAATTGGTAACAAATTAGATTTAATGCTATTTAGCAAAGTATAGCTTTCACCCTTACAACTTACCTAAAAAATTTTTAAAATGCGTCTTAAAAAAAGGCTTTTTATGGGATTTTTTGATTTACAAGGTGCATTAAGTGTAGCAAAGAGTGGCGAAGTAATTGACTATCTAAGGAAAGAAAACACAAACATAAACTGGCAAGACATAGACAAAGCTACACAAGAAGCGCTAAAGACAAATCCAAACCTAGATACAAACAAATATACACTTGATTTACTCTCTAAAAATCCCATAAGCAAAATAGATACAAATGCACTAGAAAAAATAAGAGAGCTAGAAAATAAAGCCACGCCACAAAACACACTACAAAAAGGCTTAGACTTTATAAACAATCTTAGCACAGCAACTAGCTCAATCCTGCCTACTAAAATGCTAAGCGATCCACTCTTAAGCCTAAATGAAGACTATAAAAAGCGAAAAGAAGCAGAAGCGAGAGCAATAGACATAGCATTAAAAAACAACATTCAAGCAAAAGACTTAAAAGAAAGCACACAAGAGGCAATAAGAGCTAAAGAGGGCTTAGGAATAGGTGATATTATAACTTCACCATTTACTAATAGCCAAATAGAAGCACAAAAAATCCTAGACAAAGATAGAAAGCTAGATTCATTGCTATACA
>NZ_JAQHXS010000023.1:0-1025 GCF_027859275.1 Helicobacter sp. WB40
TAAATTAGAATCATACTAAGGTTATAAGGAGTTTTCAAATGAGTTTTAAAAAGGCAATATTATCTGTTTCTGTCTTTGCTTCTTTAGCTTTGGCGACTGATGAGAATGTAGGGGCTTATAATTATTCTGAAACATTAAATAATTATAAAAATTATTCTACAAATATTTCTCGCAATACACTTAAAAACAATAAAGAAATAGAATATGAAAAACTTTGTAAATCAGTGGCTTATATGCTCAAAATGGCTTCTTTTCAAATTTGTGAAATTAGAACTATAAAACCCACAGACACCCAAATTTTGCAAGAGTTTTTAAGCCTTATTAGAAGTAGTAAGCAAGTTGCTAATCAAAGGATAGAAACAATGCAACTAGATGCAGATAAGGAAGTGCTTTATTTGTTGGTGGCAACAGAACATATTATAGAAGCAATATTGGATAAAGATTTTTTTGAGATTACAGGAGGATATAGAATGCCAAGTGATTTTATTTCTTTTGGGAAGGAAATACTAAGTGCTACCTCTCAAGCAAATAAAGGATGATATAATAAAAGGTATCAATAACAATCAAACTCCACAAGAGATTTTATGCAAACTTATTCTGTGGCGTTTTAGCGATATTGAAAGATCTCTAAAGCTAGATTTTAATAAAAAATGCAGTATAGAAAATTTTTTTAAGTATTTATTTAAAAATTGAAATAAATGAATTAAAAGAACTTTTAGAAAAACTAAAAGATTACAAGGATGTAATTGACAAAGATGTAATATGCACTTGCACACAACATAGATAATCGTTAATTCAAATTTTACAAAATTACTACTTTAAAATGGAATCTCACTTTCATCAAACTCTGTAACTTGCCCTTCGTTTTCTTTACTCTCTTTTTTGTTTAAAAATTCAAACTCATTAATAATAACCTGCCATGAATAGCTAACCTCTCCGCTTTCTTTTGTAAAAGAGCTTGTATGTATTTTGCCACTTCCTAAGAATTTATCACCTTTTTTGAAGTATTTGTGTGCGACTTCTGC
>NZ_JAQHXS010000024.1:0-816 GCF_027859275.1 Helicobacter sp. WB40
TCTATTTCTTGTTGCAATACTTTTGTTTCTGCTAGGAGTGTTTTTTCTTGGTTTTGCTTTTGTTTATATGTTATTTGAATCTCTTTTATCTCTGCTTGTTTGATTTTTATATCATTTCTTAATGCTTCTAGTGTTAATTCATCTTCTTTGCACTTTAGCTCTTCATAGATTTTTTGTAATTCTGCTAGATAGTCTTTTAGAGTTTCTTCGCTTTCATTTTCTGGAGGTTGTGGCATTACTATTTCTCCTCCACTTGTATTTGGTAGTTCTATACTTTCACCACTTTCACTTGGGATTCCACCACCGCTTATGTTTGGTATTTCTCCTCCACTTGCATTCTCCACACTTCCACTTGCACTTGCTACATTTGGCAATATCCAATTATTGCTCATTCTCTGCCTCCTTTTGTATTCTTCCTAATCCATTACCATTTTCTATAATCATAATCTTGCCTTCTCTTCTTAACTCTCTTATACTTTTAGGTTCTTCAACATTTTCTTTTAGCATTAAAAATGCTTCCTCTTCTTCTAATGCAAAGAGATTTCCCTTTATCCCATCTACTAGCTCATCTTGGTTTTTTATTACATCAATGGCTAGATGAACTCTTTTAAGTCTGCTATCACCTGCACTTCGTATTAAGCTCATGGCTTACTCCTTTTTTGTCTAGCATTGTATGGGTTTTATTTTGCAATTGTAAGGGATAGATTGTTTTAGTCCTTATTTGCAATTCTTGCTTTTTGTATAATCTTTATTTTAGGAGTTTTTATGGAATATGTAGAGTTTATAAAGCTAATGCTAAGTGATGGGAGTTTTAAT
>NZ_JAQHXS010000025.1:0-696 GCF_027859275.1 Helicobacter sp. WB40
TTCTTCATATGGCACAATTAATACCCTAGTAAATACAGGTTCTATTGGTTCAGGTGCTAATACTGCTGCTGGTGTTGCAAATAATGCTGGAAGTGTTATTAACACAATTGCTAACTATGGAAACATTATAGATGGTGCAAATTTCTCTGGAGCTAATGCTGCTATTTATAACCTAGGTTCAATTGGAACAATTATTAACTCAAATAAGTTTATCACTGAGAGCCCAGATGGTAGCGGTTCTACTACAACTTCTACAGCTGGTAAAATAGGACATATAGTAGCAAGTGGTGCTAGCGGTGCTGGTACTATTTCTTTGATAGATAACCAACAAGGGGCAAGTATCACTGGAATATTCAACAATGCTACATCAATTAGCAATATTCAAAATGCTGGCAATATTGGTTCTATTAAATTAAATGGTGGAGATAAAGCTACTGATAATAGCGCTACAATCGGCACTATTACAAACGCTATTGATGGTGTAATTGGCTCTATTGCTTTAAATAGTAGTGGTGCTTCAGCTACAATCGATACTATAAATAATGCTGGTGTTATTGGAAATAAAAATGCTACTAACTCAACACAAGATGCTATTTCATTTAAATCTGGTGGTGGAAACATAGCTACACTTAATAATACTGGAAGCATTAATGGTAATATCAACCTAACTGATGTTAGTGGAAATGGTATTGGAAC
>NZ_JAQHXS010000026.1:0-479 GCF_027859275.1 Helicobacter sp. WB40
TTATCTATGCACCTAAGCTATTGTTGTATGTAGATGAGGAGATACGACTGCTTGGCTTTAGTGCGTATGGAAATAATCCTTGTAGATTTAAATACGAAGATAAAATCTTAGAATCAAAATCGCTAATCTACACTCCTAAAGTCGCAGGAGAAGTTGAAATAACATTTGAATCACAAAATGACGAAAAAGAATGGATAAGCGATAAGCTAATACTAAGAGTGATTGAAAGGAATGAGAATGAATAAGATTATTTTATGTGGTTATTTAGGTAAGGACTTTGAGCTTGTAATTGGTAAAAATACATATGCCAAAACAAGCATAGCTATAAGTGAGAGCAGAGAAAAAGACGGACAAAATGAAGTCCATACAAACTGGTTTCCAATAATCATCTTTGGTAGAAGGGCAGAAGTCGCACACAAATACTTCAAAAAAGGTGATAAATTCTTAGGAAGTGGCAAAATACATACAAGCTCTTTTAC
>NZ_JAQHXS010000027.1:0-435 GCF_027859275.1 Helicobacter sp. WB40
CTCTAATCCAAGATCAAAAAGCAATAGCTCAATCTGCAGAAACAGCAAAAGCAATAGAAAGTGGTGATCTAACAGCAAGAATAATTGAAAATCCTGCTAATCCTCAATTAGTAGAATTAAAAAATGTTCTAAATAAAATGCTTGATGTATTACAAAGTAAAATTGGTTCTAATATGAATGAAATAACTAGAGTATTTGATAGTTATAAATCATTAGACTTTACAACAGAAGTAAAAGATGCTAAAGGTGATGTAGAAGTAACAACAAATATATTAGGTGAAGAAATAAAAACAATGCTTAGAGCATCAGCAAGCTTTGCACAAGATCTAGCTAAACAATCTGAAGAATTAAAAACATCTATGCAAAGACTAACAGAAGGAAGTCAATCTCAAGCAAGTTCTTTACAACAATCAGCAGCTGCCATAGAAGAGATAA
>NZ_JAQHXS010000028.1:0-403 GCF_027859275.1 Helicobacter sp. WB40
ATAAATGCAACAAACAATCTACCACCACTATTTCAAAGCACTGCAGGGAAGATTTTAGAATCTCTAAATAAACCAACTTTAAAGAGCAGTCATATTGAACTGCTTTATTTTTATTGCAGATTTTTAGAGATTTATATCTTGTATTTAATCGCAAAAATATGAGTTAGTGTTGGATTAGGAGATAAAATGAAGCTTTAAAAGAGGGAATATTGTAAAAGATTGTAAAAAAAGATTCTAAGAAGTGTGTTGTGTATTAGGAGCTAGAGTAGGTATATTGGCTTCTATTATTTATATTTAGGCTATTTAGTGTAGTTAGTTATAGATTAATAAGGAGTTGGTAAAGATGGATTAAAGAGGCTTTATAATGAGTAAGAAAGTTAATTGATGTGATAGAAATAGGTGA
>NZ_JAQHXS010000029.1:0-287 GCF_027859275.1 Helicobacter sp. WB40
AAAACAAGACAAGAAATAGAACTAGCCGTGCTAAATGCAAAAGCACAAGCAAGACTATCACAAAGTGAAGCAGTAAAATCTCTAGTCCAAGCTCATTCAATGGTAGAATCTATCCCACAAAATGCTGCTATAAATAGAGCGAATGCTTATGTTGGATTCTTAAATGTAGTAGGAAATGCAAGCAATGAAACAGCAATCACAGAGCACTCTAAAAATGTAATACAAGTAATAAATCAAATAGTAAGTAAAGAAATCCCAAATTACAAAGAAATCCTAGACAAACTAAA
>NZ_JAQHXS010000002.1:0-197414 GCF_027859275.1 Helicobacter sp. WB40
GTATAATCTTTATTTTAGGAGTTTTTATGGAATATGTAGAGTTTATAAAGCTAATGCTAAGTGATGGGAGTTTTAATGCTGGAGTTTTGGTTGGGTTTATTTTTGGTTGCTTTTGTATGGGATGGCATAAGGATAAAGAAATAAAAAACAGATGGAGAGAAATAGAAGATAAAAATGAACAACTAGACAAAGCAGAAAGAAGAAGGGTTGAAGAGATAGAAGATAAAAGAAAAGAAATAAAAGAGCTAAAAGAAGAAATAGCCTCTTTAAAAATAGCCCTTAGTGCTAGAGAGTTTAAGTCATAGCTTATTCTTGTGGCTTTATTAGTTGTAGCTCTATTTTTGCACCTTTAAAAACCGGCTCATTAAAGACAATGCTATTTTCTTCTATTTCAAAATCAGAAAACAAAGAACCATTTATAAAGCACATACATTCAGCCTTGCTTACAAGTGTGTAGGCAAGTGGAAAGCTTAAATCTTCACCATTTGCAACAATCTCAAATCTACCAACAGCAGTGCCACCTTTTAGAGAGGCATTTTCTTCTAAGATTGAAAAAATAACATCTCCACCACCATTTACCTCGCATTCTAGGCTTTGGTTTTGCGATACCTTTAAATCTCTTATAATCTTCCCAGAAAACTCATGTCTAGCTAACTCCTCTCCTGTGCTTGAGAGGACCTTTACATTTCCGCCGTTATTTCCATTTATAAAAACATCCACACTAGAGCCAAATGCAAATGGCACTCTAAAAGGACTTTGTCCACTTAAGTTTTTAATCATTTTCAATCCTTTTTGCTTTGCATTCTAGGAAGATTTAAGTGAATTTGTAAGGGTGAAAAAGTAGCTATACCATCACGCACGGGGTTTTTATATATTTATTCTCTCTTAGAGAGTTAAGCTCGATTACGAATTTTTCTACGCTTAAAGTGTATAGTTGTTCATATACACTTAGTTTTGCTATTGAATCTTGTGTATTTTGCACCGATAGAAGACTTTTTAGCACTCCATAGATTAAGACATCTCTAGCCTTTGGACTTAGCATTGTTAATCTTGTCTCTTTGTCTAGCTTTACGCTCATATTTAATCTCACTTCTACATCGGAGTTTAATATATGTGTTAAAACATAGCAGTAAGGATTGATATAACAAATCCCATTTAGATGGCTTAACTCTAGCTCTACACCTCCTACCTTTGCACTTTTAAATCCTAGTGCTGCGTTGCTTAGATTTAGTCTTACTTCTCCAGTTTTAATTATGTAGCTTTGGATATTTAGTGAATAATCAGAAACTATCTTATTTACTTCATTTTCTAATTCACAAAGAAGCTCATAATCACTAAAACTAACATCTTTTTGCAAATTTGGCAAATCCCTTAGTCTGCTTCTTAATGCTAGTATTAAGTCAGAGACAAGCATTAGATGACCTTGAAAATATTTTGTTTTGGCATATCTAGTATCTCATCTTCTAGCTCTTTAATCTTTTCTAGTTGTAGTTTTTTGTATTTTAGCTCACTTAGTATTTCTAAGATTCTAATAAAACTAAAAAGTTCACTTTGAAGAGAAACTGCTTGAAGATGGAGTGACGCCATAAAGCGTTGCTCTACTAAATGCTTATAATCAAGCACATTTACAAAAGCTTTTTCTGCCTTTTCTTCTAGCTTTTTAGTTAGTTCTTCTTTTGCATCTACTTTTAAAAACTCATTTTCGGCTACTTCTTTTACTTCACTTTCTATTACAGATTCTAGATTCCCATTTTCTTTTAGATATTTTATAAAGACATCTTTAGGAATGCTTAGTAATTCATTCTTGTTAGCACTCAAAAAATCATTAAGGAGGCTATTAGCATTATTAGTTATAACTTCTGGGATAGAATCTAGTTTGTCTTTTGTGTCATTTTTCTTTTGTTCTATTTCTTTTTTAGAATTATCAAGGAATGTATAGTATTCACCTTCTTTATTGCTAATAGCCTCGTTAATAACTTTTATATTCTCTAGTCTATTTTGCTCTTTAAACTCTAGTGCTACCTTTTGTGAGATAGTATTTAGAGGCAAATTTACTTCTAACTTTTCTACTATATTTTCTAAATTTTCAAAAAATAATTCATTTAGCTTAGTATTTACTTGCTCTTGTGTGTTTGTCTTTAGAGATTCTAATTCTAAGTTTTGGAGGGCTTTTAACTCATCTTTGAAGCTCACACTTAAGGTTTTGAAGTCATCTTTTAGTATTTCTTTGCTTCTTTGTGGCAAAGAGGATAGTAGTTCCTCTTTTGCTATTTCAAAGTCTTGTGCTATTTGCTCTATTTTTTGTAATTTTTCTAGCAGCATTTTAATACTCGACTAAAATTGTTGATGGTAGAAAATACATAACTCTAAGTCTTGCTTCACCTTTAGAAGACGCCCCGCTTAGAGTTACATTGATACTTCCCATTTCATTTGCATGTAGCGGACGGCTTGCCGTATGCACCATTTTTTCATCTAATGCTAGATTGCTAGAAAATAGCTCATTTTCATCATTAAAACCAATTGACGCAGTAACTCCTAAATCAAAAGGTTCTACTATTTCTAAAGATACAGAAATAACTTCAGCTCCTTCTCTTAATGCACAAAGTGGATACCTAGTGCCTTTAGAAATATCAGCCTTAAGCCCTGATACTGCAAGATAAGCTACATTATGAACTCTCTGTCTCATTAATCCTCCTTAGAATAAAATATGCCAATAGTTGCAAAGTCTGTATCGTGGTATGGACTGCTTACATCTTCATCATTTATAAATCTAGCCTTGGCAATAGTCATAATCCTATCAATACCAACAACCATTTTCCTTCCTACATCTTGTGTATCATCAATATATACCGTTGGTTTCTCTTGTCCTACAAACACAAGCGAAGAAGCACCAATTAACGCACCAATACACACACTTTGATCTCCAGCATATGAGTGTGGCGGTGTTATTTTGTTTTTTTGGACATTTTTTATATTTAGATTTGCTCTAAATTCACTCTCACTTACATCAGAGTTAAGTAATCCTACTTGCATATCACTCCAAGTATTCATATCAATTACAGGACAATTATCAATCACACCTATAAATCCACTAAAGAGGTTATTATCTAGTCCTCTTTTGTCCATTTTTTGTAGCTCTATCCATTCAGGGTCGTTTCGCAATTGCTCTGCACCAATAGTATCAATTAGTATCGCATAAGAATACACCCTTGTTTGGATGCCATTTATTGTCTTTTTTGTGATTTTTAGTGGCTTTATTGGGAATTTTGGCATACCATTAAACCCTATCCCACGCTTAGCCATGTAAATTGCTCTTCTAATTGCCTTTACATTTAGCTTATCACCTCTTACTATCTTTCTTGTTGAAGTTTGGACATCTGCATCATCTTTAGTGTCCTTGTATCCAGTAGTTCCATCACATACGACACAATTTGTAAAGTCATTGCTTAAAGAGGCGATTATTTGCTTATCTCTTCTATCTCTCATCCAGTTTTTAAGGCTATCAATGCCCTCTTTTAAAAAGTCAATTTGTGTTATTGCGTGCTCTAACTTATGTTTGCTTTTAAGTGCATTACCTATTACTTCAGGATAGGTCGTTAGAGAATAAATTGTCATTTTGTCATAATTTGTATCAAAGTCAGCATTTCCAACCACACCACTACCGCTTAGAGCTCCCTTTAGTCTTGGGCGATATGGTTCTAGTGCATTTCCTTTTACCTCATATGCTCTTAAGCCTCTTTCTTCTCCTTTTCCTATTAGTGGCTCCCACACAGAATCTTCCCAACTAGCTTTTTCTATATGCTTTGCGATATTTACCGCTACATTTGGATCATCTCTCCATTCATTTAGCTTAATGCTATTTAAATCCGCCATTGTTGCTCCTTAATTTGATTTTTAAGGAATAATAAAAATAATTAGAAATCTTTGTAAGGGGTAGTTTTAAAGCAGTATTTTGTATAATTTTATCCCACCATTAAGGTGGGAATTCAAAACCAAAGGCGTTTTATGAAAAACTCCAAAAAACGCTTTAAAGAATTATACCTAAAAATTAGATTCTTTAAGATTCTATTTGAATTTAGGTTTAGGCTTTAAAGCAAGGCGGTTTTCCGCCTTTGGTTTTTACCACTTACAAAACTTCTCCTAACTTCTTACAATTATCAAAAAAGGCTAAATATGGCACTAAAGAATAAAGAAGAGATAAAAATCTATTACAAAACACACAAAGAATCAATTAGAGAAGTAGCAAAGAGATTTGACATAAGCTATCGCACACTAGCACACTGGGTGAAAAATGAAGGTTGGCAAAAAGGAGAAGCACTAGAATCTATAAAAGGCGAGGTAGTGCAAAATAAGCTACTAAAAAAAGAGTTTGGCAGTGCATTATATTTCCAAAGTGAAAGCATAAAACAACAAATAAAAGACAATCTAGGCGATGAAGTGCATTTTGTAGATCAGATTATTTTAGATTCAATACTAGAAGATACAACAAGTAAGCTTCTACTAGAGGCTATGAATTTAAATGAGGTAAATAAAAACATAGCACTCTCTGCACTAATAGCTAAAAATGAAATGCTAAAAATGGCAAAAGTCGCTAAAGAAAAGGGAGATCCGATACTAATTGCAGCAGCTGAAAAGGTGCAAAGAATGAATATCGAGCTAAAAGAGGCAATCTATGGCAAGGAATCTTTAGAAAGCAAAGAAAACCCACTGGATAGTTTAAGCACACAAGAGCTAGAAAAACTACTAAAAAGCCTCTAGCAACTGCTTCTTTTAAGTAGTGATAGGAACATTATTTCTTTTCTTTGTTTTGTAATTACTTCGATATTTAATGCACTTTCTGCTTTTATAGAATCTAAATACTCTTTAGATGTCCTAAACTCTTCCACCCAAGATTTTTTTAGTTCATTTAAATGAGCGTAGAGTTGTTTGTTGTTCCTATTTAGATATTCTGTAATTGTTGAGACTAGCTCACTATCAGCAATATTTAGGGTAGAAAATGCCCCTCTTGCATACTCTAAGGCTTCCACACATCGCACACGAAATTCATTTAGCTTAGCATTCATTAGTGCATCATTATCTAGTGCAGTGCTTATTAGATCTTGGAGATTCTTAACTTGCACTTCTAGTGAGGCTAAGTCTAGCTTAAATCTATCTAGTGTGCTTTGTGCCATTTCTTCAAACTCACTTAAAAACTCCCTTGCTAACTCACCTAGCCGTCGCAATACCTCTTCGCTTTGCAATGCAAAGCTATCTACTTCGTTTTTTATTTCTTCTTTAAAAGATTCTATTATGTTGTTTTTTTCATCTTCAAAGGCTTGTATTATCTTTTCTTTCTCACTCCTAAAGTAGTTTAGGTTACTTTCAATTATTTCTCTTTGCCCCTCTAGCTCTTCTAAGATTCCATTAATTAACTCCGCATCAAAATCAAAGTCTTTTATTACTTCCCACTTAGAATTTATCTCACTTGCTATTACTTCTATTTGCTCTCTTTGGGCGTCTATTGCTGCTTTTATTGCTTCATAGATTCCTAAATTTGCATTCATATCACCTATTGCAGTCTCTACATTTGCTTCTGCTTCTTCTACTTTTTTAACCGCTTCTTCTGCCCTCTCCCATAACTCTGCATTTTGTTTTAAAAACTCATCTACTTTTTTGTTAAACTCCTCTTTTGCCTCTTCTAGGCTAAGAGAAGAATCTTTTAATAGCTCCATTGCTGCTTTAAACTCATCTATCAAGCTTAAATGTGAGTTGTAAATTTCTTGTGTTAAGATTAGTGTGTTGCTTATTTGTGCTAGAAATGGCGTGTTTTTACCTATCATTTCAAGCAAGGATTCCAAGTCATCTCTTTCCATGTGTAGCCTTTTTTTCTTTGTATTTTAGGGCTTTCTGTGCTTTATTGTAAGGGTGAAAATTGAGAGACCAAACCTACCTCATATCTACGCCATTTTTGCTAGCTATCTCACCACTTGTATTTTCCGCTATATTCCTTGCTGCTTCACCTTGTGCTTGATATTTTAGTGCTTTTGCATTTAGTTCGTTTATTTGTGCTTGTAGCTTTTGTAGCTCTAGTTGCATTAATGCTTGTTGCTCTTGTGGTATTTGTTGTTTTTTTGCCTCTTGGGCCTGTATGACTTCTTCTATATCTGCAATTATTGGACTATCTGTATCTTTTAGCATTAGTGGCAATAACGCTGGAGCCAATGAAGGATTAGCAGAAGCAATAGTCTTTAGTATCTCACTCCAGTGAGCAAATCTCTCTTCTCTTCCTAGTGTTTTCAAGCTTGATTTAAAGGCTAGATCAAATTTGCCTACTTGGATTTTATTAATTGAATCGCTATCAAGTTTAAAGTATCTATCACCCACCTTTTTATCTACTATTTTAAAGACTTGCTCTTTTGTGTAGTAGAGTTTTATATAATTTATCACTTTGCTAAAAATTAGTCTATCCATATCATCACTAACTTTAATGTAGTCTTGCAAACTCATAAGCCCCGCATCTCTTCTTTGCTGTATTGCTAAGCCACTTTGTCTTGTGCCACCTAGTCCCATTACTTCATCGTTTACACCGCTTAGCACTTTTGCTAGTTGTCTTTTTTCTGCTACTTTTTGGCTAATTATTCCTATATCGCTTTTTGTATCAATGAATTTTATTTTCTCTAGCCCATTTGGCTTAATAGCAGTGAAGCTATTATCAAGTGAGGCAGATTCTACAAAGGCTTCCTTATCGCTTACTGCGTCTTCTTCGTAAAATGCCTTAAAAGAGCCTATCATATTGCTCATTCTATTTTCAGCATAGTTTATATAATCTTGCATAGGCTTTATGTCTCTAAAGATTCCATAGAAGTTGTTTTTATAATCAATGTTGAATTTTGAAATTATAAATGGGTGACTAGAATCTTTAAAGGGAGATTGTTCGGCTAGAAATATTTTATTATCCATTTGCCAAATGTATCTGTTCCAGCACCCGTTTTCTTTAATCCAGCTTTCTATTAGCACCACTCTTTCTATAAACTCTCCGTCGTTGTAGGTATTAAAATCTTTTGAATTAAAGTGTTCTTCTGCGTCTTTTATATCCATGTCAAGCACTTTATGGAATCTCTTAGCATCTAGTGCGTTTTTATCAAGTGAGTATTTGTCAATAACAAAAGAAAGTGGCGGTATTTCTTTTAGAGAAATAAGAACATCATCGTCTATCTTTTCTACAAATATCTCAACAACTCCAATTCCCAAAATAAGCGATAAATCTCGCTTAATTATTTCTCTATCATAATGCTCACTTTGAGAAAAGACGCCTAGAAGATCATTTAACATATTTGCTAAAGGCTTGTCTTCTTCTTGTCTCCCGCTTACTTTTATTTCCTGTATGCTTTGAGTTTTATAGCCTAGAATCTTATTTACAATAGCACGAAATAGATTTTCAACTATTGGTTCTTGGTTTCTGCTTTCAATTATGCTTAAAACCGCTTGTGGAAGTTGATTGCCGTGATAGTATTCTAGTGCTTCTTTATATTCTCTAAAACTAGAGCTAGAGGCTTCTAAATCAACATTAAAGAGTTGTTTTAATTCTTCTACATTCATTTTTCAAATAACCGCAAGAAGCTAAAAAAACAACACAACAAAAGTAAAACCAACACAAAATCCCAAAAACAAACCGATCATATTTAATCCTTGCAAAATTTAAGCTAGATTGTAGAGTAAAAAGTAAGTAAAAATAAGGGATAATTTAGGAATTGGCTATTTGCGTCTGTATTCTTTTGGGTTTATAGGATTATCTTCTTTCCATAAACCTTGCTTTTCTCTTCTTGCTTTTATTTCCAGTTTTTTGTTCCAATTATTATAACTCCAAGCATATCCATTTTGCAAGAGTGTTTTATTAACATTTCTTTCATCGCAATACAAAACTCCAAGATGTCTTTTGTATCTGTCAATGCCCTTAAGTTCTACCTTCGCCTTTTTATTTTTACACATTTTTTGCAATTCTTCTTTTGCTTCTTTTCCATATTCCTGTTTTAGCTCTGGTGTATCTATTCCATATAGTCGCAACTTTTCTTCTTTGCCATCAAGCATTATTCTTAAAGTATCACCATCGTAAATACTGACTACATAAATATCCTTACAAAAAGAAAAAGAAACAAGATATATTATTAGGACAATCTTTCTCATTTATCTACCTATTAAAATACGCTATTTTCTCATTTAATTCTACTAGCTTTTTTATATCATTTTTATTTCTTGCATATTGTGCTTGTGTTCTTAAGTGTTTTAGGTATATTTGCTTTATCATTTTATTTAGTTCTTCATAGCTAAAGGGTATTATCTTAGAATCTAGCTCTAGTTCTAACACTCTTTTAGTTTTTTTTCCTAACAATAGCTCTTTATAATCGCTCTCCCACTCTCCTAGCTCCTCTCCACTTAGATAATTTACTGCATTGTTTATATAGGATTCTTCTTGGCTTAGCGTTTTTATAAATCTTGCGTTATTGTCCTTTCTACTAACTAATACTTGCTTTGTGTTATAAAATATGCTCTCTCTAATTCCTAGCACTTCTTTTGTTACGTTTATTAGCCTCTCTTTTAGGAAGTAGTTGTTTTGTGCTTTTATTATTTCTGTTGCGTTCTTTAGTGCTACTTGTTTGTCTAATTTTTTTAGAAAATACCTAAAACCATCTTCTTTTTTTAGCTTTAACTCCTCTCTTTTTTGCAAGACTTCTCCAATATCTTTAGTATTATTTTCCAAAGTAGCAACAAAGCAATCAAACACACTAGCCTTAAAGCATACCTCTAATGCTCGTAAATTCGCCGCCTCTCCCGCACTATCATTATCAAAGCAAAAGATAATCTTCACCTCTCCTCTTAATTTTAACAATAATGACAAATGAGAGAGACAAAAGGCAGTGCCACAAGTAGCAACGCAATTACTAAAGCCCATTTTAGAGAGTGCAATACAATCAAAAAACCCCTCTAAAACATATGCTTCTCCACTTTTAATAATAGAATCTTTGGCTAAATGTAGGTTGTATAGAATCTCGCTTTTATTAAAGATATGTGAGTTTTTGGAGTTTATATACTTTCCTTGATCTTTGAAGTTATAAAATGGGTGGGTCCTACCAGAAAACCCAACAATCTTCCCACTAGAATTACATATACCAAAAGAGATTCTATTATTTAGAGAAAAATACTTAAAGTCTTTGTAATTATACACAGCACCTAGAGTATGGAGTGCCTTTATCTCTTCAACACTAAAGGCATTTAGATTTATTTTAGGCACAAACCCTATGTTATATGTCTTAAAGTCTTCTAACTCTAGTCCTCTTTTTTGTAAGTATTTAATTATTCTCTCATCTATTAGAGATTCTAAAAAGAGTGCATTTAACTTCTCTAATGCATTAAAAAATACTTTATTATTACTACTGCTTTTTAATTCTACTCCTAGCTTATTTGCTAGAAACTCTATTGCCTCTTTGAAAGTTATGTGCTTGTATTTTTCGATAAATTTTATTACATCTCCACTCTCTCCACAGCCAAAGCAATGATATATCTGCATTTTAGGGCTAATTGTAAAAGATGCACTCCTTTCACTATGAAACGGACAGGCACATACAAAGTTAGCTCCACTTCTCTTTAAAGGTAAAAAGTCGCTAATAATCTCAACTATATCAGCCTTGCTCTTTATTATCTCAACCAAATTTATCCCTTTTTATGTTTATTGTATTTTCTTATAATTATCTCGCCTTTTAAGGCAAACCATTTTTACCCAATCTTTCTCTCTTTATCTAGCCTTTTGGCTAGATAAATACAATTTCAATTTCATCTTTTATTTCTTGTTCACTAAAGCGTAAGCTCTTAGGATTAAAATATATTTCATTTTTGAAGTGTTTGCCTGTTTGCTTGTTTTTCTTTATTAAAAACAGCCTTCTTTTTGAATCATACTCATTTTGCCTTTCTGTTAGATCATCACTTTTTGGCTTAACTCTCTCTAGTCTAACAATAATACTTGCTTCATGCCCACCCTTTTTGCTTCCTAGTGGAGTATCTTTGTCAGTTTTGCTTGTTTGAATTATAAGTAACACTACAATCTCTAAAGAATGGCAAAGCTTAGCAAGTATTGAAAATTTCGAACTTTCATCTTCTTCATCTCTTTTGTTTGATTTTGGTGTTGTTATTCTCATTTGTGAATCTATTAAGAAGAATTTCACGCCCTTTTTAGAGAGTGCTTTAATATTCTCTGCTATTTCAGTTATGCAATAGCCATCATTTATGATTATTAGATTTGTAGCATTTACTAGCTCACTATTCTCCCGCCTTTTAAGATAGCTATCAATGGTAAATTCAAAAGAGAAAAAACAAGCCTTAGTTAAATGTGTAATCTCCTCGATTAACTGCAATCCAAACATAGTCTTCCCAGCTTCAGGATCTCCACTAATTAGCACTAACTGCCCTAGCTCCAAGCCTCCTTCAAGTGCATTATCAAAAAAGCTCATATTTGTTTTATACTTTGGATATTTCTTTTTGTTTTTGTAGATTTCTAGCCATTCGTTTAAATTTAGATATTCTTTAATATCTATCTCTAGCTCTTTTTCAAAAGCAGTTAAATCAAGCAAAGTATTAGTTGCACTTGCACTAAGAAGCCTTTTGCCTATGTCTTTTTGCAAATTTATTTTATAGCTTTCTTTAAAGATTCCAGCTAGATTTATATAGCTTGGATTTGGCTCACTTAATAGCATATCAGCAAAATATCCATCACTTTTAACTTTATCACTTAGAGAGGATTCTAAAGTGCTTAAAGTTAATACACCTTTATCCTTTAGCTCTAAAATAACCTCTAAAATCTCTCTAGCTTGGACACTAAAAAGCCTAGCATTTACTTTCTCTAAAAAGTTATCAATATCGCTTGGATAATACACAAAAGATATTAGAATTTCTAATTCTAGCTCTTTCACCTAATAGCCTTTTTATACCATTTTGGAAGCTTTAAGAGTAATTCATCTAAAAAATAAGAAGTTAGTATTAACTCCTCTTCATATCTGCTTCCTTCAAAGTTTTTTATCTTTGCTTTCTTTGCTTTTTTATTTGATTCTTCTTTTAAAACACTAAAGAGTGCTTGTAAAATATCCTTTAAACTCCTTGCTTCTTTAGCTACTAAAAGCAAATAAAATTCTCTAAAATCCAAAGTAAAAGGTAGCTCACAAAAGAGTGCAAAGACTTCATTTTCTACTGCTTCATCTCTTAGCAGATTTCTAATTTCATCACAAAACTCATAACAATCCACATTTAATCCTTCACACTATACAAACTAACACAACTAAAAAACAAATTCTCCCTCCCTAATGCCTCTACATACTCACGCAAGGCAAGTTTCAAAAATCGATTCTTTGATATATGCTCTCTCTTTGAATATCTGTGTAGGTTTTTTATTGTTACTTTTCTTAGTTTGAATTTTTTTCGCTTTTTGGAAAGCTTTTGCCTTTTTAAAACCATCTTCATTGCCTCCATAAATCCTCATTCTTAAAGCTCTCTCAACAACTGCACTCCTGCTCACACCGCTAAAATCAGCCAACATTGCTATTAGCTCTAATTCCTCATCAGTTAGAGAAAATGGACTGCTATGCTCTTTTGTAAATACGCTTCTTACCTTTTTTCTCTTCTTTTTCATTTTTAGCTCCTGTATTCTTCTACTTTTGCTCTTGCTTCTTCTAGGCTTATGTCGTATTTCGCCATAAAAAAGGCTTCTTGTTGGCTTAGATTTTTGTTATTTGCTAGTAGCTCTCTTGCCTTTGTGTAGTAGCTTTCTTTTTTGTCTTTTTGTTTTTGTAGCGGTTTTAATGCACCTCTTTTAGGCTTTAATTCAAATACACCTAGATAGCCATTTGCTATTGAATTATCCAAACAAGAGACAATATCGCTTCCATTTTGCTTGTAGCCTATTAGCTTTTTTAAGAGATTTTGCACAGATAGAAGCGTTAGAGGCTTTTTAATACCACGCCTATAAGCTAGAAACTCCTTTAGCTTCTCCCTCTCTCGTTCATCTAGCATAGTAGTATCTAATTTGTCTTCTAAAGATTCTTTAGCCTTCTTACCTGCTTTTAGGATTAGGGAGATAAGTTGTTTCCCTTTTTCAATTTTAAAAATTGGCTCCATTAAAGATTCTTGTTTTTTATTATATATATTATTTTTTATAATGCTTTGCACTTTTCCGCTATGCGGTTTTTTGTCAAGCGGTAGAAGTTGTGTGTTTTGTGTGGTTTCTATCTTCTTATCTTCAAAATTGTTTTCAATACTAAAAGATTCTAAAGAAGCATTTATTCCTACTTCTAATTGCTCTTTTGTTTCTATATAATTATCAGAATCTAGCCTTTTAGCTACAAAATCGCACAAGGTATAGTGTGCGTTTAAAAACTTGCCATTTTCCTTTATTTGCTCATATTTTAATAACCCTGCTTCTTTTAGCTCTTTAATCGATAATCTAATAGCCCTCTCACTACTTTGTAGAACACTAGCAACCTTGCCAACATGAATCTGCCACAAATTCGGCAAAGACTTAAGATACATATAAAGTAGCTTACTAAGTGGCTTTAGCTCTAGCTCAAATATTTCATTTGTGCAGATAAAAAAGCTACCTTCTAGTTTCTTAGATGTGTTATTACTTACCAACATCTTGCACTCCTTTTATATTTTTCTACTTGTTGTTTTAGCTTTTCGTATTTAGATTTTTTGATAATTACATACTCATCTTCTGTTCTCTCATCTGTAATGCTTTTTATATCCTCTAGCCTAATAGAAAAAGGAAAAATTTTAGCTCCAATTATTTTTAAAATAGTCATCTCACACTTCCTTTATCGTTACTGCATGGACATTTTTGGCAGTTATTTCATAAGTGGCACCACACTTACATTCATATTTAATTACCTCATTAAGTTTATAAGGAATTTCAAACTGGGTAGAACATGAATGACAGTTAGTTAGTTTGTCAAATTTGTTTCCTCTCATAAAGTTTATAAAGTCTAATGTTAATTTTTCCATTTGTTCTCCTTATTTATATTTTCTTGCAAATCTATTAGATATTCATAGACTACATCAAGACTTATAAACATATCTGAATAAGCTATTTTTATACTATCATATATGTAAATACATATATCAAACTTATCACGGTTAGCAACACGCTTAAAAATATCCCATTTAAGAGTATAATATTTATGCTCCGAAACATCTTTCTTTAGTGCGTTATCTAATATTTTCATAATCTTATTGTATAAATCTATTTTAGTCATACTTACTCCTTATCTAGTAATTCAGGATTCTTATGTATATTGCCTATAACTTCAAGTGATTTTAGATTAAGTTCATGCAAACAGCTATCCTCAAACACAATAAAACCGCTATCGTATGAAAAACTAACTACATTTATATTGCCTTTGCTATCTTGTAAAATATCCCCTTCGTATATATCATTGCCATTTTTATCTTTTAGCCCTGTGAAAAGCTCGATTTCAGCTTCATCATCTTTATAATATTCTGCATGCACTCCCCAGAGATTTTTATCTCTTATACCGTTAACATTTTCATAACTATAGACAAAAACCTTAAACCAATTTTCTCTTTTATGTTCTTCATTAAAATGAAAATTTATAGAACAATCTTTAGTTCTAAACCTATTTTTATTTTTATCCCAAATCCTAAAATCAAAATTTTGTAGTTTCATAATCCCTCCATAAAAATATTTCGTTCGTTTATCTTTGCTTCTAGCTCTTTTATCTTGTTTTGTAGTCTAGTGTAGTCCTTTTCTCTTATTATTAGATACTTCTCACTTCCACCCCACTTTACTATCTCTTTTACATCATTTAGTTGTATATATGTGGAATCTGGTCTTTTGTAATACTTCACTGCTAGTGTCATTGTGTATCCTTTATTAAAAACATTGGATTAATTTCTATTGCATATTTTCCTAGATCTTCACCTCTCTCAATAGAATCTATAAACTCATCTAGTCTTTTGGCGAATATTGAATGATTCGTATCTGCAAAAGCAAAGCGAATCTTTTTATTTGCTTTCTTGTAGCTATCTTTAAGCTTTATTAGTTCATCTAGTCTATACCAAACACCTGCAGGTTTTAGCTTGATATTAGACTTAGGTATGATATAACCTCTACTTCTTATGTAAGCCATAAAACACGCACGAATATTTGAATTAGCTAACATGCTTAAGTTATAGTATCTCATACACCCTCCTTGCTATCAAAAGCTATAGCCAAATACACGCTAAACCCTACACCAACACCCAACATGAAAGAAAAAAATCACTCATTTTTTCACTCCTTTAAACACATCCACTATCTTCAAGCTATTGCCTTTTAGAAATATAAGCCCCTCAAACACATAGTAAAACTTTGAATCATAAAAACCATTACTGCCAATAAAAACCATTTTTAACCTTTCTTTAGAGTTGTTCTTTTATATTGTTTAAAAATATTGCTCTTTGTTCATTCTCATTATCTAAATATTTTGCATAGACTTGATAGGTCATATTTAGATTCTTGTGTCCTAACATCTTGCACCCTACCCACATTGGGTTTTCCTTTTGCTGTAGCATTATTGAAGCAAATGTATGTCTTGTCGTATAAATTGTCCTCTCTTCTAATCCTAGATTTCTTAAGGCTTTTTTATACCTAGTTTGTATACTACGCTCAACTTTAGTTGCTTGTTTATCGTGTTTTAAAAACACATAATAGGTAGGTTTCATTTTTTGAGATTTTAGAAGTTCTAGTGCTTCTTTTACTGGAGGGAGCATATCAATTATTCTAAATGAACTTGCAGTCTTTGGAGTGCCTTCTTCATAGTCTCCTATTGTTGCTCTTATATTAATTTTATTGTTAGTAAAGTCAATATCTTGCCATTTTAATGCTAAAATCTCACCCTTTCTAGCACCTGTAAAAAAGGCTATCTTCAAATAACAATAAGTAGTTATGTCCATTGTTTTTGCAACACTTAGAATGCTTTTTACTTCATTTAAGCTAAAAGGTTTGTTTTCCTTTTTTTGCACTTTAGCTTTTATCTTTTTAATTGCTTGTGGAATCTGATCTATAACACCATCATTATAAGCTAAGCGTAAAATCTCATTTAATGCAAATGTAGTTAATGATATGGTGCTTTTTGAATACTCTCTTATTGCTAATTCTCGCTGAAGTTCTTCTATATCTTTAGAACCAATAGTGCAAACCACTCTATCACCAAATATTGTTAGTAATCTCTTTAGAGATGTTTTTATTGCCTTGTATGTGTTTGGTTTTAAATGTGTATATGTGTGAAGCAATAAATTAGAATAATCACTAAGCTTAGTATCATCGATGACTTGAATATCTTTTTTAGATTCAAAATCTTGTAACATGGAAGTTATTGAATCGATATTCTTTGTTTTTGCTATTTGTCTTGCCAATCTTCTAATTTTTGCGTTTTTTGTGCCAACCCTCTCTAAAGTCGTAACATCGCCACTTTCTATAATCTCATCAACGACATGAGAGGGCGAATTTTCTAAAATTTGACTATTTTGTGCCAAATAATCTGACACATAATCACAAAAGTGTGCCATTACTGATTGACGATTTTCTTTATTATAAACCAGTCCAGTTGAAAATCTTATCCTTCTATTTTTAATTGTGGTATCTATGTGTAGCTTACCATTTCTATTTACCAATCTTTGTCGCATTTTTACTCCTTGTTTTAAAAGGCGTAATTTAACAAAATGCTATTTATGGGAGTTTTTAGCTAATTATATATTCTTATTTTATGAAATTTATAAAGCTTATTTTTAGGAGTAACTTTCAGTTGTTAGAGGCTTCTATATTTATATAGGGTGGGCTACTACCCCCCTACCTAAACTTCAAAATGTTTCTAAAGATTCCTTTATATAGTTGGATTATTTATCCTATAATATAGCCTACTATAAGGTGGGATAATGATTGAAAATCTAACATTTGGGTATTGTTCTATTATAGAAAATAAATGCCTTTTTGCATAAGTAAGTTGCTTTTGTATATCTAGTGTGTTATTTATAGGAGTGAATGCCCCTAAAGTTTTTACATTTTTTAGTTGCCTCATAACAGATCTTAACTCGACACTTTGGTCTTCATCTTCATAATATTTAATCCAATTAGAAAATCCACCAAAAGTCTTTATATTAAATTGCTCCCAGTCCATAAGCTTCTCTAACTCCACCTTTTTACCAACACAATCTTCAGAAGTAGAATATCTTAATGCACAAAACAAAAATTTAACATTGTAATAAATTTTAAAATCATTCAAAAAAGATTCATCATACAAATAATCAAATTTAATTACATCTTGCGTTACTGCCATTAGTAGCATTAGTGGATCTAGTGAGTATATTATGTGTTTTGGATTTTTGTGTTTTAGTATATATTTTAAAACCACCTCTCTTTCATTAAATGTAGAACCATTTAGTGAGATATTTACAAATTTGCCACCCAAAACTTCACTAGCCTTCTTAGCAGAGCTCCAAGTAAGCATAGAGCTACCCAAGATATATGAATCAAAGTCGTAATTATCAATGATTCCTTTAGCTTGAATCCTCATATCATCACTATAACTCTCATCTCTAAAGTAAGGTTTATGGTATATCATAAATGGGTCATAAACATAAAGCAAAGCCACAAGAGAAATAACAAAAGGTAATGGAAAAATAAAAAAATAAATAAAAAATCGCATACTAAAACCTAAAAGTTAAAATAAATAAATTTCACATATGGCACAGCACCCATATAAATAACAGAAGCGTAAAATAAGATTCCAGAAAAAATAGCACTCTTTTTATTGTCCTTAAAATTTTCTAACATTTCTATGCTATTTTTAAGGTATAAAACAAATAGCACCCCACACACCAAAACTAAAAGCTTCATATAGTCAATGCTTAATTCACCTATCCAAACCACCCCAAACATACCTTTTAGTAGATTAATAGCCCCACTTACATTCTCGCTTCTAAAAAATATCCAAGATATATTTAAAAAGTTAAAGGTAATAAACCAACATAATGCTTTATAGAATAATGTATTAAAAAATGCAAAATCTTTTTTTATAGTGCTATATATTCTATGACTAACCATAGCTATACCATGTAATGCACCCCAAATAACAAACCCATATCCAGCTCCATGCCATATACCACTTAAAAAAGCTACTATAAATAAATTAATTAAAGTTCTACCAAATGTTAGTTTATTTCCTCCAAGAGGAATATATAAATACTCTTTTAGAAATCTCCCTAAAGTAATATGCCATCTACGCCAAAAGTCAGTTATATTTAATGCCTTATATGGAGAATTAAAGTTTATTGGTAGCATTATCCCAAACAATAATCCTAATCCAATAGCCATATCACAATAACCACTAAAATCAAAATAAAGTTGAAATGTATATGATAGTGAAGTAACCCAAGATTCAAAGATATTTAAAACTCCTCCACCTTCAACTATCTTAAATCCACTATCAGCCCATTTAGCAAATGAATCTGCAATATATACTTTTTTAAAAAGTCCAATAGAAAATATAAAGATTCCTTTTATTGCCTTTTGCAAAGAAACATTATTGTTTTTAAATTGAGGCATCATCTCACTATGATGAACTATAGGACCTGCTATTAGTTGAGGGAAGAAACTAACAAATAGACAATAATCTAAAAATGTATTATTATCTATCTTTTGCCTATAAGTATCAACTAAAAATGCAATTTGTTGAAATGTAAAAAATGAAATAGCTAAAGGAAGAACTATATTTAATATAGGAACTTCAATGTTTATATTAAAAAACAAAGTTAGAAGTCTAAAGTTTTCTAAGAAAAATGTCGTATATTTGAATATAAATAGCAATAAAAGATTAAAACAAATACCAACTATTAGTCTATATTTTGCCCCCCCCCCCGCAGAGAGTATGCTTTTATGTAAAAGGAAGTTTATAATTATTGAAAATAATAAAAGTGGTAAATATAAAAAATTCCAAAATCCATAGAAAAATAAACTACCACATAATAAAAATACTTTAGCATAGACAAAATTATAAAAACGCAATATATAAAAACCAATTAGCATAATTGGAAGAAATGCAAAGATAAATATGTATGAGCTAAAGAGCATATTAGTCCCTTTCTATCTTGGTAGAATTATTATCACTAAGTTCTTCATTTACATTTAGAATCTTTAAGATTTTTTGATTACTTTTTGTTAGTGTTTTAAACTCAACCCTACGCGATAATTCTGGGCTTTCAAGCGGTTTGGCAAAAGATAATCCATTAGCCCTAAGCACAGAGACTAACCACTCTTTATCTTTATCTATTGCTTTATTATTAAAACAATACTTTAATACCTCCAATGCCCTTGCTTGTGATAATTCAGCATTACCTAAGTATCTTGCCTCTAGGCTTTTTGCATTTTGCCACTCTGTTGAAGTATGTCCTTCAATTCTTATTTCTTCTATATCATCTTTGTATTTTTCTTGGCTTAATATCTTTATATATCGCGGAAAAAAATCATCTAAGATCTCTTTAAATCTATCCTTAACTTCCTTTTTACCTTGGTCAAATAGTATCTCTGGCTCTTTAAATCTAAATGTATTATCAGCATCAATTTCTGCATTCCAAGAATCTAGATTCTTGGAAAATTCATTTACAAGGTCATTAAAAAGCTCCGTTTGCAAATCTTTATGAGTTTTTGCTATATCACTCATTTGTTTATTTAACTCTTTTAACTCCGCATTTTGCAACGCTAGAGTTTTTTCTGTTTTACTAATTACAACCATATATGCAACTGCAATTAGCAAAAATATCATCATAACACCAGCCATCATATCTGATATGCTAATCCACTCGCTACCTGTGTTTTTGCTAGTCATTATCCTCTAGCTCCCATTAATTCTCTAATTCTTCTTAAAAACCACTCATAATCTTGTCTAAATCCTAGGGTAATATTGCCTAGTGCAGAATCTAATTCGCCCAAAGATTTGCACAAATTCTCATTTAAGCTAGATGTTTGTGATAGAGATGATGCAATGTTTGCTTCCATTATCTTTAAGATAGTATCAATTTGTTGTGAATTTTTCTCTAGCGATTGATATGTATTATGCAATGCTTCTCCAAGTCTTTTTTGAAGAGTATTAAACTCATTTACAAGCTCTGTGCTTACATTTTTTGGTACTTCAAGGCTTTTGTTTGTAAGGATTGATAGAGTATCTAAATAAGTCTTAGCAACCTCACCCAAATTAGCCCTAACACTGCTTTGCAACGCACTATATTGTTCAATTACTTCTTTTGAATGAGTTTGTAGTGTTTCTTTTGCGTCTTTTAATAATTCTTTACTGAAGCTCTCTGTGCTTTTTGTTATCTCACTTAGCCTATTTTGCAAATCTTGTTGCAGCTTTTCATTGCTTGAGATTACTTGAAAGTGGTTTTTCTTTAGCTCTTCAAAGTTTGCTGTTGAGATTTTATTTAATTGTGCTTGGTATGTATTTGTTGTATTTTTCATATATGCACTCAAGCCCTCAAGTGTGTTTTTATAAGATTCAGCCAAACTACTTCTAAGATTATTTTGAATCTCTTCATTATATGTCTTTATAAGTGCTGAATTTTTTGTTAGATTCTCGCTAAAGTCTGTTAGATTCTTATTCATAAATCCCTTTATATCATCGCTACTGTTTTTATTGTGCTCTATTAGCTCTCTTACTCTATTTCCTATATCATCCGTTGTGTCTTTTAGATTCTTACTTAAAGCCTCATTTAAGCTTGCATAAGAATCCCCCATACTCTTAGTAGTTTCTTCTAATTTACTACTTAATGCATTGCTTGCTTCCCTAAAACAATCGCCTATATTCTGCGTAGTGTCTTTTAAGTTTGTTGTAATTGCATTATTTGTATATACAAAAGATTCTTCGATGTTTTGAGTGCTTTTACTTAGAGTATCTGCAGTATCATTTAGTAGGGTATCCAAGCTCTTTGTTGTTGTTAGCATTGAGCTTTCTATTTCTTTTGATAGAGATAGCAGGACTTCTTTTGTCTCGCTGAAGTTATCTTGTATTGCCTTTGTGCTATTGCCAAGCATAGAATCTAGATTCAAAATTGCATTTGTTATATGTTGCTCTAGTGCATTGGCATTATTTAGTAAGTTGTCTTTTGTCTTATCTGTCATATCCTGAAGGCTTACACTTGCTTTCTCTAGTGAACTTTCCATATTTTGAGTATGCTTAATTAAGATTCCATCACTTTTATTTGCTTGTTCTTCAATTAACAATAAAGATTGTCTCTGTGCTTCTTCTAGCACACTTAGCGATTCTTTGAAGCTTTCTTTTATCTCTTCTACTCTACCTTTTATGCTATCTTGTATATTTGATATCATCTCTAAATTTTTATGCTTTAGTAGAGAATCTGTTTTTTCAAACTCATCTATAAAATTAAATATCTTAGAATTTAACTCTTCTAAGAATCTATCCAATGTTTCTTTATTGTTATTTAGATATTTTTCATTAAACCCACTAAAGCTATCCTGTAATGCTACTAAGTTTGAATTTGCCTTATCATAGTTTTCCTCTAAGTTATCTATACTATTTTGCAATATTTCCTTTGCATTTCCTTTATATTCATTGGTGCTTTGCTCTAAAAATGCTTTTATATTTTCTAAATTATTCTTAGTAATATCTAGCGTTTGGGCTTGTGAGCTCTCCAAGCTCTTTGTTAGCTCATCTACTGATTTTAGTGCATTTTGTGCTTCATTGTGCATATCGCTAAAGCCAGATAGAAGATTTGATAGCTTTTCATTTTCTATTCTTGATGCTTCTATGCTATGTGCTAGGGCATTATATACTTCTAGCACTTCAGAGTTTCTACTAGCTACAAGAGATATTGAATCTTTTGAAGATTCTAGAACCTTTAGAGTATCCTTTAGGCTTTCATTTAGCGAAGATATAGAATCTTTATATTGGTTTTGCCAATTTATCATTTGAGTAACTGCAGAGTTTAATTCTTTAAAATTATCCCCAAACTGCTCTGTAATTCTCATATTAAAGTCTTTAATAACACCCTCTAATGCACCTATTAGCTCCTTACTTGCACCCTGTGCTAGATGATACATTGCCTCTTTTAGAGTTTCATTTATTTTGGAGAAATTATTTTCTATAGCTTTTGTATTTTCTCCTTGCATTTGACTATATTCTAATTGTATGGTTTTTATATTGTTTTGAATCTCATTTAGATTCTTGCTAGTTTGCGATATTTCTTTTAAATTATTATTTATATCTTTTAGAGAAGTTAGTTCATCTAGTTTTCCCATTTGTAGTGAAAAATACTCAAGCATATTATCAAAGTCGCTTTTTACTGCCTTGCTCTTTTGCAATATAGATAGAATAATAGCTAGTGCCATACCCAAAATAGAAGTATAAAATGCAGTCTTAAGACCAGCTAGCAAAGAAGGTACTGAAGATTCGATATTCACAACATCAAAATCTTGCAAACCAATAAAGATTCCAATAAATGTCCCTAAAACACCAGCACTCATTATTATAGATTTAAAATCTCTATGCTTTTGTTTGCCATAGCTTATAAAATCCCATATAGCAAGTCCAAGCATAACAATGGTAAATACGACATTAACAACTATATTTTCCATAACTATCTCCTCTTTTTTCTATCCATAGTAAATCTATCATCATCAAGCCAATCTGGCTTTTGAATCTTTGGTCGCTTCCTATTTGCTAGATAGAGCACAAATCTAATAGATAATAAAATTACCAATAGCGTAACAATAGCCGAAATAATAGTTCCTATATCATATCCATCTTTCCAAATCATTTTCTCTGCTCCACTTGTATTTCAACATTAACTCTATTTATAGAATTTAAAACCCCAATTAATGCAGTAAATTTCTCAAAATAACTCTTAGAATCTCCTCTTAGTAAAATAGGCGTATCTTGTGGCATATCACTTAATTTTAATCGTAATACTTCTAAAGATACCGCTTGATTATCTAAATAATATTCACCATTTGAGTTAATAGTTATCTCAACTTCTTTTAAATTATTATTTTCACTACTTGCACCCTCTGCCTTTGGGAGATTTACTGGAATATTACCTGAACTTATAAATGTAGCTGTCATAAGCACAATAACAAGCAATACAAGCATAATATCAATAAAAGGAACAATATTTATGGAATCCATTTTGGTTTTTTTAAACGCCATTTATAGTTCTTTATTTCCGTTTTGTTTTTTCTCTTGCATAATTTCCCATTGTGCGATTAAAACTTCACACTTTCTAAGCAATAAATTATAAAAAATAATCGCAGGAATAGCAACCAATAATCCACCTGCAGTAGCTTGTAGCGCTAAGGCAAGACCAGTCATAATACTACTTGTATCTATATTGCCTGATTGTCCTATTTGAACAAAGGTTAAAATAATCCCAAATACCGTGCCAAGCAACCCAATATATGGTGCGTTAGAACCTATAGTAGCGATTAGGGTTAAATTTCTCGATAGATCAAGCTCTAGTTCTGTTTTGTTTTCATATAAAACAAGCTTTATATATTTGTAAAACAAAAGTCTCTCAAATGTAGCCCAAAATGAAACTATACTCATAAGTACCAAAACCCCAATCACACCATATTCGACCGATTCTTTTAATGTAAATTCCACCTTATCTCCTGCTAAATTCTTTTAAGCTCTGTGCTATTTCTCTATTTTGAATCTTTTCTTTTAGAGATTCTCTTTTATCATGCAGATTCTTGCCTTTAGCTAGTGCTATTTCTAGCTTTGCTTTATTTCTAGTGTTAAAATACAACTTCAAAGCTACTATTGAAAATCCACCAACTTGAGACTTGCCATATAATTTATCTATTTCCTTTTTATGCAAGAGTAACTTTCTTGGGCGTTTCTCATCTGGTTTATAGTGCATATTTGTAGTGCCAAGAGTTGATATATGAGCCTCAAACAAAAATGCCTCGCCTTTAATTATTTTAATAAAGCTATCTCTTAGATTCACCCTATTTGCCCTAATTGATTTTACTTCGCTACCTAAGAGCACGATTCCTGCTTCATATTTCTCTAAAATACTAAAGTCATAAGTTGCTTTTTTATTTAGGGCTATTATCTTCATACCACTTTCCTCCAAAAGCAACCTCCGCTACCACTTAAAAAATATCCTCTATCTACATATTCTTGCAAACTAGGATATAACCTTAAAAGAGGAGCTAATAAGTCATTATTCATATAAGCATCATTTAAAAACACCTCTTCATTGCTAAAAAATACAAAATCTTTTTCTCTATAAAAATTCTTGGCATATTCTTTATATATCTTTGAAGTATCGCAAAATACTCCACTATCCACTATATCAACACTAAATAAAGATTCATTACTTTTATTAATAACATCTCCAACACCGCTTACATCTGCAACATCTAAACCACTTAAAAAGAACAAAGTGTCAAGTCCAGCACTTCTCCCTATGTCGCATAATTGTTCTTGTGATAAACCCAAATCAAACTCTCTATTTACATACAATAAAAATTCAGCCGCATTAGAGCTACCACCACCTAGCCCACCGCCTTTTGGTATATTTTTATTTATGCTTATTTTTAAGTTTGTTACCAACTTTTGCTGTGCAGAATCCAAATGCCGGAGTAATGTTTTATATGCCTTATAAACACTATTATCACACATATCACAACCAAAATCACCACAAAGCAAGAATCCATCATTGCTTACTATCTCTATTTCATCATATAAAGAATAGACTTTCATAAACCTAGAGGTGATAGTATGATACTTGTGACTATTTATTGATTTTTGCCCATTGATTTTCAAAAAAACATTAATCTTAGCAAAGGACTTTATCATTCTTTATAGTTTCTTTTTTGCAGCTACTAATTTATTTATATCATCATCTTTTATATTTAGAGATTTTTTATTCTCTTCTAAAACAGCCATTTTAAGCTCTTCACGCAAGATTAAAAGATTCGGTGGCGCTTCAAACCCAAGCTTAACACTGCCTTTATCTATTGATATTATTTTAATTGAAATATTTTCTCCAATTGTTACACTTTCATTTTCTTTTCTTGACAAAATAAGCATTAAACTATCCCTAACTAAATATTCTAAAACATAATTAAAATTTTACTATATTTTTTTAAATACCGATAAAATAATTATTAATTTGATTTTAGAATCAAATATTTAACTAGTTTTTCTCTTGAGTATCACTCCACATTCTAGATGTCTAGTATGTGGGAACTGATCAAAAAAAGCACATCTAAATATTTCATGTGTTTCTTTTAGTATCTTTAAATCATCTCTTAGAGATTCAACATTACATGAAATATAAATTATCTCTCTAAAGCGTGAAATAAACCTAGACATTTTCTCTCCCAATCCAGCCCTTGGCGGATCAACAAATACGCTACTAAAATTATATGAATCTAAATTTACATGCTTTAGCCTATTAAACTCTCTAACTTTATTTAATGCCTCAATGCATTCATCACCACTAAGCCTAACAAAATTTATATTGTTTATTTTATTGTGCAATGCAGCATTTATAGCAGATTTAATTGAGCTTTTTGATATTTCAGTAGCAAAAATATTTTTAAATTTACTACTTAATGGAAGAGTGAAGTTACCACTTCCACAATAAAGCTCCAACAAATCTCCTCTAGATTCTACATTTTTCAAAACCCACTCTATCATTTGTTTATTTATTTCTGTGTTTGGTTGTGTAAATCCTGTATCTTTGTAATAATACACATACTCTCTACCAAAAATCTTTAATCTCTCCAATACAATATCGGAATCTAAAATAAGCTTAACACCCCTACTTCGCCCTATTATATTTATCTCGTAATTAAGCACCTCGCACAAGAAATCTTTTAATTTTTTAGCTTCTATTAGCCACTTTTCATCTATGTTTTTATGATATATCAAAGTTAATAGCAAAGAATCGCTATTAGTATATAGTGCCTCTATACTGAATAATCCATCTCTAAAATCGCAAAAAGCTTCTAAGTTTATTTGAGATATGAAGCACTCCAAGCTTTCTCTCAGTGGTTTTACTAAATTTATACATGTATTAATTTCTACAAATCTCTTTCTTTCTCTCTTGCTCTCTCCAGTTCCAGCTCTCATAGCAAGAGATATAACTCCATTTTTATGAAAAACACTAAGCTCACATCTGCTTCTAAATCCGCTAAGCTTGGAAGTAAAAATCTCAAAAGACTTGATATTTAAAATCTTACTTGCATAATTTAATTTATAATCCAAAGTCTCACAAGTGCAACCACCACACTTCCCAACATATTCACATGTCATTTAAAGCTAGCCACCAAGTTCATAGTAAGGAGATTAAATCCATCTACTAAAATAAATATAAGCAATTTAAATGGCAACGAAATCATAGTTGGTGGCAACATCATCATACCCATAGCCATCAAAATAGAGCTAATAACCATATCAATAACTAAAAATGGGAGATAAAGCAAGAATCCTATTTGAAAAGCAGTCTTCATCTCGCTAATAATAAATGCCGGAAGCACTATTGTCAAAGGTACATCATTTACACTTTGTGGATTTTCTAGTCCTCGTATCCTATAAAACAACGCCAAATCCTTCGGCCGAGTATTTCTTATCATAAAGTCTTTAAAAGGTTGTGCCGCTAAGATGAAGGCTTCATCATATGGAATCTCTTTTGCTATATATGGCTTAATCCCCTTTTCATAGCCCTCTCTTGCTACAGGCTCCATAATAAACATTGTTAAAATCAATGCAAAAGATACTAGAAGTTGGGTTGGCGGAGATTGTTGCGTCCCCATAGCTGTTCTTAAAAATGAAAAGATAATTAAGATTCTAGCAAAACTAGTTGCCATAAGCACTAAAGATGGGGCAAGTGCTAGAAGCGTTAAGATAATGACTATATTTAGCGTTGTTACCAAATCACCTGGCTCACTTGGAGCACTAAGAGTTAAATCAACAGTTGGTATAGTTGGGCTTTGAGGTAGTATAGGGGCTTGTGTTGGTGCTGCATAAGAAATAAATACACTAAAAAACAAGCACAAAAAAATCCTAAAACCCATACACACCTCTAACTTTAAAGATTCCCACTTGGGATTGTATTATTTTGCAACCCTTTTGTTTCAATGGCTTTTTGCAAAACATTCATTGTTTTATGCAAATGCCTATCAACAGGATAGAATCTAAACTCAACTCTCCTATTTTGAGCTTTGTTTTCACTGCTTGTATTTGGCAAGACAAAATTCGTAGCACCAGCCCCAAAAGAGGTAACTTTCTTAGGAGATACGCCATTGCTTAACAAAATCCTAGTAACGCCTAATGCCCTCAATGCACTAAGCCCCAAACTATCACTATATTTTGCAGTTGGAGCAATGTTTCTATTATCCGTATATCCTATTATATCTGTATGTAAATTTGGTGGCATTTTTTGCAAAATCAAAGCAACTCTTTTTAAAAACAACACATCATCAGCATTTGTAAGCTCTGTCTCACCCTCATCAAAAAGTAACTTACCATTGAATCTCAAAATAAAACCATTGCTACCATCATCTACTATATCCGAAGGACCAAGCGATACTTTTACATTTTCTTTAAAATCAAGTATTTCGCTTTCTATTTTTTTAACAACTTCTGCACTCTCTGGCTCATTTGTTATATCCGCTTGTTGTTGAATCCTAGTATTATCCGGCTCTATTTTAATCCCACCTGTTAGCAGACTTAAAGACCCCTTTAGACTACCCTCTGCTTCTGTTAGCTTTTTTGCATCAAATGTAACCATTGATAAAAGCAAAATAAAAAATGTAAGAATAAGGGTAACCATATCCCCATAAGTTCCTAACCACAAAGGCAGAACATTAGGACAATCACAAGGAGGACATCTTTTAGCCATATTTTACTCAAACTGACTTATACGCTCATTTGGCGGTAAAAATGTTAGAAGCTTTGCTTCTAATGCTCTTGGGTTGTCTCCCGCTTGAATCGACATAATACCCTCTATTATCAAAAGCTTTACCATAGCTTCATCATTAGCACGAACGGTTAAAATGTTTGCAATAGGTGCTCCAAAAATATTACCAATAAATGAACCATAAAATGTTGTCAAAAGTGCAACTGCCATCGCAGGACCAATAGAAGCTGGATCTGACATATCCAAAAGCATGGCAACAAGTCCAATTAGCGTCCCAAGCATACCATAAGCACCAGCATAAGCACCCCAAGTATCAAAAATACTAGCATTTGCCTTATGTCTCTCAAGCGTCCTATCCATATCCGTCTCCAGTAAATCTCGAATCCCATCTGGCTCTGCACCATCTATTGCCATATTTAATCCACGCTTTAAAAATGCATTTTCTTCTTGGTTTGATTGTTGTTCTAAAGATAAGATTCCATCTCTCCTTGCTTGAGTAGAATAATCAACCAATTTTTTAATTAATGCTGGAACATCGAAAGTTTGTGGTTTAAAAGCAATCATAAAATAAGTAAACATTTTTTTCATGTTTTCCATTTTATAACCTATTAGCAAACTAGTAAAAGAACCTCCAACCGTAATAAGAATCGAAGGAACATCAAGATAAGGAGCAATACCAACACCTAACATCATCGCGGTGCCAAGCAATATCAAAGATAATGAAATACCTGCAACTGAACCTAAATCCATTTATAGTGTCCTTAATTAAAGAAAAAATTGCTACATTCTACAATTTATTGTGTTAAAATCTCATTAAACTTAAATTTAGGAATCTATAATGAATAAAAATAATATTTCAATTGTAATTTTGGCTGCTGGTAAAGGCACTAGAATGAAGTCAAACACGCCAAAAGTGCTACATAAAATATGCGGTAAAGAAATGCTATATTACTCAATAAGAGAAGCCCTAAAAATAAGCGATGATGTAAGTGTTATATTAGGCTTTGAATCTGAAAAAATAAAAGATTCAATGTTACAACACTTTAATAAATACGAATCTGACTTAAACTTTTTCATACAAGATTTAGAAAATTACCCCGGCACTGGAGGTGCTCTAAAATCATACACACCAAAACACAACAAAATTTTGGTTTTAAATGGTGATATGCCCTTGATACAAGCAAGTGAATTAGAAGAATTCCTAAAACAAGATTCAAAAATTACAATGAGTGTAATCAATAAGCCAAATACCAATGGATATGGAAGAGTTGTGATTAAAAATAATGAAGTGCAAGAAATCATAGAAGAAAAAGACGCCAATAAAGAAATACTATCCCTTAGCACACTAAATGCTGGAGTATATTGCTTTAACAAAGAAATATTAGATAAATATATTCCAATGCTAGATAATAACAATAACCAAAAGGAATATTACTTAACAGATGTAATAACGCTAGCAAAAAAGGATAATGTAGCTATAAAACCGATGTTTGTTGAGATGCAAAACTATAAAGGAGTAAATGACAAAATAGACTTAAGCCAAGCTGAAACTATAATGTGCAGTAGAATCAAAAATAAATGGCTAAAAGAAGGCGTAATAATGCACTTACCAGATACTATATATATAGAAGATTCAGTGATATTTAGTGGAGAATGCATAATAGAGAGTGGAGTTGGAATCTATGGCAATAGCAAAATTATAAATTCTCACATTAAACAAAATAGCATAATAGAAGATAGCATAATAGAAGATAGCGATATAGGACCTCTAGCACATATAAGACCAAAGTGCAATATAGCTAATACTCATATAGGCAATTTTGTAGAAGTAAAAAAGTCAGAACTAAATGGAATAAAAGCAGGACACCTAAGCTATATAGGAGATAGCCAAATACAAGAAGGAAGCAATGTAGGTGCTGGATTTATCACTTGCAACTATGATGGCAAAAGTAAGCACAAAACAATAATAGGAAAAAATGTATTTATAGGAAGTGATGTCCAAGCCGTAGCACCGCTAACAATCGAGGATAACTCCATAATAGGTGCTGGAAGCACTATAAG
Organism: Helicobacter sp. WB40; assembly: GCF_027859275.1. Classification (NCBI taxonomy): domain Bacteria; kingdom Pseudomonadati; phylum Campylobacterota; class Epsilonproteobacteria; order Campylobacterales; family Helicobacteraceae; genus Helicobacter; species Helicobacter sp. WB40. The sequence goes on from NZ_JAQHXS010000002.1 coordinate 29,020, forward strand.
AAGCAATGTAAAGAGTGGAGAACTATACCTAACAAAAGGTGAAGAAATAAGAAAAAGTGGCTTTTTTTATAAATTCTTCAATAAAGGAGAATAATAAATGAATATAAAACTTAATGGGCAACATATAAGCACAGATTCTAAAATGCTCTTAGAACTGCTACAAGAATATAGTATAGATACAAAAAGCATTGCAGTTGCAATCAATATGGAAATAATAAAGCAAGAAAAATGGGCAACCACAAGTATAAAAAATAATGATGTAATAGAATGTTTATCATTCTTTGGCGGAGGCTGATATGAAAATTAAAACTTCAATAGTTGGCGTTGGTGGTTATACTGGACTAGAATTAGTAAAAATGCTTTTAAATCACGAGGTCTTTAAAATATCCTCTATATATGGAACTGAAGAATGTGAGCTAGATAAGATTCATACTTGTCTTAATTGTGTGTATAAAAAAAATATAGAAATAGGAGACATAAATAAAATATCTCAAGAATCCGAACTTGTATTTCTAGCACTACCTCATACACAGGGGATAGAATATGTGAGCAAACTATATAATAGTGGAGTAAAAATTGTTGATTTATCAGCTGATTATAGACTTTCACATAATAAGTATGAAAAATACTATCAAACACATAGCGACAAAAACAACATAGATAATGCAGTATATGGGTTAATAGAATACAATAGAGAAAAAATAAAAACAACAAACCTAGTAGCAAACCCTGGTTGCTACCCTACTGCTACATTGCTTGCATTATTGCCATTTTTGCCATTTTTAGACCTAAGTCATAGCATATTTATAGATGCTAAAAGCAGTGTTAGTGGTGCTGGGAAGAAATTAGCCTATAATTCACACTTTGTAAATATAAATGAAAACATTTTTGCATATTCGCCAATATCACATAGACATTCACCAGAGATTGAAGAGCAAATCTTTAAAATCACAAATAAAAATGTAAGCATAATGTTTGTGCCACATTTGATTCCAATTACAAGAGGAATGCTAATATCAATATATGCTAGACTCAAAGAAGACATAGACCCAATTATGTTGCTAAAAGATTCATATAAAAATGAAAAATTTATTCGAATTAGAGAAAATTGTGTGCAAGTAAAGAATGTCGCAGGAACGCATTTTTGCGATATTTACGCCACAAAGGAAGGCTCTAATATATTTATAAACTCATGCATAGACAATCTACTAAGAGGTGCTAGTTCTCAAGCAATAGCAAATGCAAACTTGATGTTCAACCTAAAAGAAGACTTAGCACTACCAAAGATAGCATATGCACCATAACTTAGAAATAAAACCAAATGCTATTTTTATATCAGACGCACATAGTAGTGATGATTATAGGGATATATTAAATGCATTTTTAAAAAAACTAATGAATCTAAACAAGCGACAGATATTCTTCATGGGAGATATATTTGACCTGCTAATATATGATATAGAAGAATGCATAAAAGATAATAAAAAAACACTAGAGCTTTTAGAAGAACTATCTAATAGACATGAAGTATATTATTTTGAGGGCAATCACGATTTTTTATTAAAAGATATTAAATACTTTAAAAATATCTCTTATTTTTCACTACAAACGCAGCCAGTAGCATTCAAGTTGGGAGACAAAAAGGCATATTTAGCACATGGAGATATATTTTTAGATTGGAAATATAATTTATATACAAAAATAATACGAAAACCACTATTTATACAATTTCTAAAATTATTTAAATCTTTTATATATCCAAAATTAAAATCGCACTTGAAATCAAAAATAATAGAAACTAAAAAGGTGGATTCTATTAAATTTGCAACAAATAGAATCCAAAAATACAAAAACTCGCTAGACACGCAAGTATATTCATACATAATAGAAGGACATTTTCACTTAGGCATTATAGAAAATATAGATAAAATAAATTACATCGGTCTACCTTTATTTTATTGTAAAAAAAACTTTTTTTTTGTAGAATTAACGGAAAATTATTGTTTATCCTTTAAACAAGAAGGAGAGTTTAGGTGACAGACTTCGATAGACAAGACAACACTAAAATCGGCTCAAACGAAATGGAACTTGTTGATTTTAGGATTCATAAAATAGAGAGAGGCAAACAATATGAAGGTATCTATGGTATCAATGTTGCAAAAGTCAATGAAATCATAAGATTACCAGAATTAACAGAGCTTCCGGGTGTGCCAGATTATATAGAAGGCATTTTCGACTTAAGAGGGGTTGTAATACCAGTCATTAATCTTGCCAAATGGATGAATGTAACAATACCCGAAAACAAAAAAATAAAGCCAAGAGTTATAATAGCTGAATTCAACAATATAGCAATAGGCTTTATAGTGCATGAGGCTAAGAGAATTAGAAGAATCAACTGGAAGAATATAGAACCAGCAAACTTTAGTGCATCATCAGAAGCTGGTGGAGTAGATAAAAGTAAAATAACTGGAGTAACTAGAATTGAAGGTGATCAAGTCCTACTAATCTTAGATTTGGAAAGCATAGTTCAAGACTTAGGGTTCTATCAACCTGAAATAAGTGATGAAAAAATACAAAGTACCTTTAGCGGATTAGCATTAGTCTTAGACGATAGTTCTGTTGCTAGAAAGATAGTAAAAGAATTCTTAGAGAAAATGGGATTCGATGTTGCAGAGGCAAATGACGGAGAAGCCGGTTTGCAAAAGCTAGAAAAACTATATGAAAATTATGGCGATAATTTAAGCAAACAATTAAAAGTGATAATATCAGATATAGAAATGCCACAAATGGACGGATTCCATTTTGCAGCAAAGGCAAAAGAGGATCAGAGATTTGCAAAAATTCCTATAATTTTTAGCTCATCTATAAGCGATAAATTTAGCGAAACTAGAGGTAAGCAAGCTGGTGCAGAATCTTATTTGGTTAAATTTGATGGCAATAAATTCTACGATGAAGTATCTAGAATAGTTACTCAATATGAACAACAAATAGCAAACTAAACTTAGAATAAGGAAGTAAACATGGATGAAATGCAAGAAATATTAGAAGACTTTTTAATTGAAGCTTTCGAAATGATAGAACAACTTGACCAAGATTTGGTTGAGCTTGAAACTAGACCTGAAGATTTAGATCTACTAAACAGAATCTTTAGAGTTGCACACACTATTAAAGGCTCTGGATCATTTTTAAATTTCTCTGTCTTAACACATTTGACACATCACATGGAAGATGTTCTAAATAAGGCTAGACATGGTGAATTAATAATTACTCCAGATATTATGGATGTAATCTTAGAATCAATAGACTTTATGAAAAAATTGCTAAATGCTATTAGAGATTCTGGCACAGACGCAAATACTGGTATGGATAATGATATAGCTAATGTAATCGAGAGATTAGATGCAGTATCAAAAGGTGAAACTCCTGCAGGAAGCTCCGATGAAGCACCAACAGAAGAAGTGCAACAAGAAACTGCAGAAACCCCAATAGAGGAAGAGCCAGAGCTTGATTATGCAAATATGTCTGCAGAAGATGTAGAAAAAGAAATCGAAAGACTTCTAAACAAAAGACAAGAAGAAGACAAGAAAAAAAGGGAAGCAAAAAGAGCAAAAGGTGAATTAGATGCGATTCAAGCACCTAGCGAAGTAACAGAAGATAAACCTGCTACAGCTCCTGCTGCAAAACAAACTCCAGCTCCTGTTGCACCAAAAGCAACAACACCTAAGACTGAAGCCAAACCAGCAGCTAAGCAAGCTGAAAATAAAGCTCCTGCAACTGCTGTTGAACAAACAATTAGGGTCGATGTCAAAAGGCTTGATAGTTTAATGAATCTAATTGGTGAGCTTGTTTTAGGTAAAAATAGACTTATAAAAATATATAACGATGTTGAAGAAAGATATGAGGGAGAAAAATTCCTAGAAGAACTAAATCAAGTTGTTGCATCAGTTTCTATGGTTACTACTGATATACAATTAGCTGTTATGAAGACGAGAATGCTTCCCGTTGGTAGAGTATTTAATAAATTTCCTAGAATGGTTAGAGATTTATCAAGAGAACTTGGTAAAAATATAGAACTAATAATAAGTGGTGAGGAAACAGAACTTGACAAGTCGATAGTTGAAGAAATTGGAGATCCACTAGTTCACTTAATTAGAAATGCTTGCGATCATGGTATTGAATCAAAAGAAGAAAGATTAGCCACTGGGAAACCTGAACAAGGAACCGTTGATCTTAAAGCATACAACGAGGGTAACCATATAGTTGTAGAAATAAAAGATGATGGTAAGGGTATGAATCCTGAGATTCTTAAGGCTAAAGGTATTGAAAAAGGATTAATTAGCGAAAAAGAAGCTGATACAATGACAGATAAAGACGCTTATTCTCTTATCTTTAAAGCAGGTTTCTCAACAGCAAAAACAATCACAAATGTAAGTGGTCGTGGCGTTGGTATGGATGTTGTAAAAACAAATATAGAAAAGTTAAATGGTATTATTGATGTAGATAGTGTTTATGGGGAAGGAACAACATTAAAATTAAAAATTCCTCTAACTCTTGCTATCACTCAATCTCTATTGGTAGGTGTCCAAGAAGAATATTATGCTATACCTCTAGCATCTGTAATAGAAACAGTAAGAATATCACAAGATGAAGTATATTTGGTTGAGGGCAAAAGTGTATTAAGACTTAGAAACGAAGTGTTACCTCTTGTTAGATTAGCTGATATTTTTGGTGTTGATGCTGTGTTTGATAATTCAGAACAAGCGTATGTTGTAGTTATTGGCTTAGCTGAAAACAAAATAGGCGTAATTGTTGATTTCTTAATAGGGCAAGAAGAAGTTGTTATTAAATCACTTGGCTCTTACTTAAAAGGCATAGAAGGAATCGCTGGTGCTACAATTAGAGGAGATGGTAGAGTTACACTAATTGTAGATATAGCGGCAATGATGCAAATGGCTAAACAAGTAAAAGTAAGCATAAATAAATTAATGCAAGAAAGTGAAAGAAAAAAAGAAAAAAATTCTCCAAGTGACTACAAAGTTCTAATAGTTGATGATTCAATGACAGATAGGGCTATAATGAAAAAATCATTAAAACCATTGGGTATAACAATAACCGAAGCTACAAATGGTCTTGAAGCATTAGAAATAATCAAAACCGGTGACAATGTATTTGATGCTATTTTGATTGATATAGAAATGCCTAAAATGGATGGATATACACTAGCAGGTGAGATTAGAAAATATGCTAAGTTCAAGAACTTACCACTGATTGCTGTAACAAGTAGAACAAGTAAAACAGATAGAATGAGAGGTGTAGAATCTGGTATGACAGAATATATAACAAAACCATACTCTGCTGAATATCTAACAAATGTTGTGAAGAGAAATATCAACTTAACAATGGAGGTAACTGAATAATGAGCAATCAACTACAAGATGTATTACAAAAACAACAAGAACAAAAAAAACCACAAGCTGAAACAGAAAATATAATACAGCTGGTAGCATTTGTGGTTGGCTCAGAGGAATTTTCAGTGCCAATCTTAAGCATACAAGAAATAATAAAGCCACTAGAATATACTAGAGTTCCGGGAGTGCCTGATTATGTATTGGGTGTGTTTAATATGAGGGGTATTGTTGTTCCTTTAATTAATCTTAGATTAAGATTTGGCTTACAATATGAAAGACCAACTGAAGATACAAGATACATAGTAATCAAGAATCAAGAGGAAGAAAGAGCTGGTTTTATAATTGACAAACTAACAGAAGCAGTTAGAATCAAGCAATCAGACATAGATCCTGCACCAGATACGGTAAGTCAAAATGAAAACCTAATATATGGTGTTGGCAAAAAAGATAATAGATTAATTACAATTCTATCACCTGAAGAATTACTAAAGAGAACATTTTAATAGTTCTCTTTAAGCACTTCCCTTTTTATTATTTCTATCATTTCTCTTAAAGCATCTATCCTACATAGCTTTTGTAGCTCATTACTAATGCTAGAAATGTTATCCAAGTTATTTAACACATTCCACAAAACATCACAAAATAAATCTTTCTCCTCACACAAGAATCCAAGATTCAAGTCATCTATAAATTTTGCATTGTAGTATTGATGATTGGATGCTGCATGTGGATATGGGATAAACAATGCTGGCAAACAATTAGCACATAACTCCCATAAAGAACTAGCCCCTGCTCTACACACTGCAAAATCACATAGATTATAAATATTTGGCATATTTTTACTAAAATCAAAAACACAAACATCAAATTCACAATTTAAATCATCATCTAAACTTTTAACTTTAAATCCCATACTTTTATATTCTTCAAGCACTCTGCTAAAATCATTTTTACCACATTGATGAAAGATTCTAATTTTTCGTTCTTTTAATTCACTAGATACACTTAGAGAAAAATCATTAATAGCCTTTGCACCTTGAGACCCCCCCATAAATAACAATGTCTTAACCTCTCTTCTAATTCGTGCAGTATTAAAAAATGCTTCTCCTATTGGATAGTATTTATAAGGAGAAGAATCTAAATATGAAGAGAAAAACACCTTAGCATATGGCTTTAAGATTCTATTTAATCTACCTATTTTTGCATTTTGTTCATGTATGATTAAAGGTATCTTTAAAAAAATAGCACCAAAAGAAGCAGGTGCTGCAGAATACCCGCCAACTGATATTACACAATCTATTTTATTTTCTTTTAGCACACTAATACTTTCCTTTAAAGCTCTTAAATGCATAAATATGGACTTTAATTTATTTATTCCACTTTTATTTACTACACCGCTAGTCTCCAGGAAATATTTTTTAAAAAATCTATCATCATTTTCAAAATACATTTTATCCTGCCCATTACAAGAGCCTATAAATATGCACTCATAACCACCTTTATGCAATTCTTCTAAAAAAGATCTTGCAACACTTAAGTGCCCACCAGTTCCACCACCTGCAATAACTACTCTCACAAGAATCCCTAATAAGTAAATTTATGAAATTATAATAAAATATTGCAATGTATAAAATACTCATTTTTTAGATAAAAGTAAAAAAATTATAAACTTTTTAAAAATTTTTGACTAAAAAGTGATAATATATAATTCTAATAGCTAAAAGGAGAAAATATGGAAGATGTGTTTGATATAAAATCCCTTACAATGTCTATGCTAATGACACCTGAAGTTGCCAACTTTAGAGGCAGAGTTCATGGTGGAGATTTATTAAAGATTCTAGATCAAGTAGCATACTCTTGTGCTTCAAGATATTGTGGTAAATATGTAGTAACACTATCAGTGGATAGAGTAACATTTAAATATCCAATAGAGGTTGGGAATCTAGTTACATTTTTAGCCTCTGTAAATTACACTGGAAATAGCTCGTTAGAAGTCGGAATAAAAGTAATTGCAGAAGATATACACAAAAGAGTCGTGACACATACAAATAGTGCGTATTTTACTATGGTGTGCGTTGATGAAAATGGTAAACCAACAAAAGTCCCAAGCATAGAGCCAAAAACAAAATCAGAAATAAAAAGATATCAAGCAGCAATAAAGAGAAAAGAAGCAAGAGCAAAAGAAAAACAATAAGTGTGATATAATGCTATCTTTTTGGAGATTTTATTTATGGAATCATTGCAAGATGTTAATTCTATTGAGATATCAATTATCAAATATCAGCTAAACACATTTTGTAAGAAAAATGCAAAAACCCTAGCAATCTTATTTAAAGCATTAATAAGAGCAGAACAAGCCATAAAAGAAGAATCTCTAAAAGATATAATACAAAACGCACAACAAAATAAACCACAAACTTCACAAATACAAAAACCAAATGCAATATCACCACTAAACTTGGAGGGTTAGATGAGATTCCACATAGTGTTGCACCAACCTAGAATCCCACAAAACACCGGTAACATAGGAAGACTATGCTATGCTAGCAATAGCGTGTTGCATTTGATATATCCCCTTGGCTTTTTGCTAACGCAAAAAGAATTAAAAAGAGCTGGAATGGATTACTGGGAGCATTTAGAAGTATATACTTGGAATAATTATGATGAGTTTTTACAATCATCTACAAAAGAGATTCCGCATTATTTTCTAACGACAAAAGCAAATAAAGCTCATTATAATGCTTGTTTGCAAAATGGTGCTTATTTACACTTTGGAAGAGAAGATGCAGGGCTTAATGAAGAAATATTAAAACAAAATGAAAATAATTGCTTTAAAATACCAATGACAAATAATGCAAGAAGTCTAAATCTAGCTACAAGCACAGGAATAGTTTTGTATGAAGGGATAAGACAAAGGGATTTTATCTAAACTTTTCAAACAAGGCTTTAAGTAAATATTGGATAAAATACAAAAATTATTTTTAAAGAAAGAAAAAAATTATCGTCATGGAAGAATTGTTTATAGCTTGGTTACAAGAATATGGGTATGTGATTTTATTTATCTGGAGCACACTTGAAGGTGAGCTTGGCTTAATTATGGCTGGTATTATGTGTCATACTGGACATATGTCAATTCCAATTGCTATACTTGTTGCTGGTTTTGGTGGATTTGTAGGTGATCAAGTCTATTTCTATATAGGCAGATACAACAAGCAATTCATATATAAAAGACTAAAAACACAAAGAAGAAAATTTGCATTCGCTCATCTTCTCCTGCAAAGATATGGGTGGCCTATAATATTTGTCCAAAGATATCTATATGGTATGCGAACTGTAATACCAATGAGTATAGGCGTTACCAGATATAATGCTAAGACATTTGCTTTTATTAATTTTATTAGTGCATTAGTTTGGGCTGCAATTACTATATTGCTTGCTTATTTCTTTGGGGAAGAACTATTAGCATTAGTTCACATAGCAAAACAACATTATTACATAGCAATACCATTTGTAATAATTGTAGGTGGTGGAATTTACTACTACTTACACAAGGTAACACAAAAAGTAGAAAAGAAAATGATTGGATAAGGAGTGAACATGAATCTACTAGCAAAAGACAAAATCGGTGATATAGAATTAATACTAATAAAAAATAAGAAATTACCAAAAAATCTAAGCAAAGCAGAGAAAGATTCGCTAGATAAATACGACTTTGATGGAAGCGGATCATGTATGCTATTAGAGTATAAAAAGTTTTTTATAGGAATTGATGATTGTGGATATGAATTCCCAAATGCTATTAGAGATTCAATATCACAAGCAATACAAAAACTAAAATCACTAAAAATAAATAGCATATCAATAGAGGCTAGTAGCGAATCTGAATTAAAAGAAATTTGCGAAGGATTTTTGCTTGGGAACTATTCTTTTGATAGCTACAAAACTAAAAAATCAAAAAACCACATAAAAGAAATATATATACAATCAACAAAACTTACAAAAACACAAATCGAAAATCAAATATCACAAAGCAAAATAATTACAGAATCTATAAACAAAATAAGAGAGTTAATAAATACTCCACCACAAGATGCAACGCCAAATTATGTGGCAAATTTTGCTCATAAGATAGCCAAAGATTCTAATATTTCTTGCAAAATACATGATTCAAAATTCCTAAAAAAGGAAAATATGGAAGCCTTCTTAGCAGTTGCAAAGGCAAGTATCAATGAGCCTTTCATGGTGCATTTACACTACAAGCCAAACACAAAGAAAAAAGTTCCAAAAATTGCACTTGTAGGAAAGGGATTAACATATGATAGTGGTGGTCTTAGCTTAAAACCGGGTGATTATATGACCACAATGAAGGCTGATAAGAGTGGAGCTTGTGCTGTTATTGGGATTTTGGAAATAGTTGCAAAACTAAAGTTAGAAGTTGAAGTTCATGGAATCTTGGGCTTAGCAGAAAATATGATAGGAGGCAATGCCTACAAACCAGATGATATATTAACAGCTAGAAATAAAAAGACAATAGAAGTTAGAAATACCGATGCTGAAGGTAGGCTTGTATTGGCTGATTGTCTAAGCTATGCTAGTGATTTAAAACCTGATTATCTAATAGATCTAGCAACACTCACCGGTGCCTGTGTTGTCGCACTTGGAGATTATACAATTGGTATCATGGGATATAATCAAAAACTAAAAGAAAACTTTGCAAAACACGCCTTTAATGCTGGTGAGCTAAGTGGGATTCTACCTTTTAATCCATACTTAAAAAAGCTATATTCATCAGAAGTAGCTGATTTGTGCAACATACCTTCTAGTAGATATGGTAGTGCAATTAGTGCTGGTATGTTTTTGGGAGAATTTGTAAGTAAAGATTTGCAAGATAAATGGATTCATCTAGATATAGCAGGTCCTGCATATGTTGAGAAATCATGGGGGGTAAATCCATTTGGAGCAACCGGTGCTGGTGTTAGGGCTTGTGTAGAATTTATAAGAAATATAAAGGAATAATATGGGACTTAGCGTAGGGATTGTAGGACTACCAAATGTTGGAAAATCAACCACTTTTAATGCATTAACAAAAACACAAAATGCACAAGCTGCAAACTATCCATTTTGCACCATTGAGCCAAATAAAGCCGTAGTTCCTGTGCCTGATAGAAGACTTGCAGAATTAGCAAAAATAGTAAATCCAGAAAAGATTCAACACTCAACAATAGAATTTGTGGATATTGCTGGATTGGTTAAAGGAGCAAGTAAGGGAGAGGGTTTAGGAAATCAATTCTTAGCAAACATAAAAGAAACTGAAGTTATCTTGCATATCGTTCGTTGCTTTGAAGATTCAAACATCACACATGTAGAAGGCAGCATAGACCCACTAAGAGATATAGAAATAATCGAAACTGAACTGCTAATTTCAGATATGCAAAGCGTGCAAAAGAGAGTAGAAAAGCTAACTAGATTAGCAAAAAGTGGGACTGATAAGGAAGCAAAAGCAAATTTAGAACTAGCCATAGAGTTACTAAAACACATAGAAGATGGCAAACCAGCTAGAATCTTCAGCAAAAAAGATGACGATAGATTCTTATTACTAGATAAAGAACTAAGACTTCTTAGCAATAAAGAAATAATATATGGTGCAAATGTAGATGAAGAATCTCTAAAAGAAGATAATAAGTATGTAACAGAACTCAAAAAATACGCACAAGATAATGGTTGTGATGTAATAAAATTATGCTCCAAAATAGAAGAAGAATTAGTAGGCTTAAGTAATGAAGAACAAGTCGAGTTTTTAGAAGAGCTAGGAGTAAAAGAAAGTGGCTTGGATAAGATAATACATTTGGGATTTGCAAAGCTTGGGCTAATTAGCTACTTTACCGCTGGGGTAAAAGAAGTAAGAGCATGGACAATCAAAAATGGCGATAAAGCTCCAGCAGCAGCAGGTGTCATACATAATGACTTTGAAAAAGGATTTATAAAAGCAGAAGTAATATCTTATGATGACTTTATCAAACATGGTGGAGAACAAAAGGCTAAAGAAGCTGGTGTCTTAAGAATCGAAGGCAAGGATTATGTAGTATGCGATGGCGATGTAATGCACTTTAGATTTAATGTATAGATTTCTTAGAATCTAAATTTAGATTCTAAGAAATTAAAAACCGCCAAAATATCTAACTGCACTAATTTTCTTATCAACACCAGATAGCAAATTAAAACTCTCTTGCGTCAAATTTGGATTTTTCAGTAAATTTTGCGTAACCCCTGCATCTAATGTCGGATTATTTTTCAAAATAATATCAAATCCCATTTTTTCTTCTGCATTCAAAATTCCATTATCATACATTGCTTGACCTAAATCTTTTAAATCATCATCAAAGCTAGATGAAAAATGTTGTAACTTTGCTAATTCACCACTTACTTCAAATTTATCCTCTACGCTACTTGGAAGATACATAGAACCGGCATCAAAAAGACTAGAGATATTTGAAGTTTCGCTACTCTTCTGAGCACCAAAAATAGAATTAGAATCCTTTGGCTGATAACCTGAAATATCATTTGTATTGCTATTTTGCTTATTATACGACTGACTTAACAAACTAACCATAGAATTATTTTTATCATTCACATTCATAAGTTACCCTTTAATTTGAGTTACTAGAATCTAAAGCAAATATTGTTCCATTTTTGATTGCTACAACCACAAAAGTGTGGATACACAAAATACCAAATACCTTTCTCTTTTTGCCATAATATTTTTTAATTTTTATAGCAAATAGATGACAAGTTCCTCCAAATAATGCACTTTACTATGATTTGCAAAATTTATATATTCTCTCTATTCCCTTTTTTATAGAATCTAAATCAGTAGCAAATGAAAATCTAAAATATCCATCCATACCAAAGCCAATACCAGGAACAACTGCTACACCTTCTCTCTCTAGCAAATCTTTACAAAACTGCATAGAATTTTTATTGATAGATTCACAATTTATAAATAAATAAAATGCACCATCTGGCTTACTAACCTTTAGACCATTTATTTTAGAGAATAACTCACACGCTAGATCTCTTCTTTTTTTAAATGCGATTTTCATATTTTCTATATCAGTTTCAGCTCTACCATCAAGTGCCGCAATAGAAGCCTTTTGAGTAATAGAGTTTATATTTGACATGCTTTGACTTTGAAGATTAACTATTAGTTTTCTTAGATTCTTATCCTTTGTAGCAAGATACCCCATTCTCCAACCAGTCATTGCCACAGACTTACTAAGACCATTTATGGTAATTGTTCTCTCAAGCATGTGAGAATTAATACTAGCAGTTGAAATAAACTTACCATCGTATACTAACTTCTCATATATCTCATCACTTATAACCCAAATATTAGTATCTTTTAGTGCATCTGCTATATCTTCTAGCTCCTCTTTAGAATACACCATACCAGTTGGATTTGAAGGAGTTGTCAATACTAGAAACTTTGTTTTATTTGTTATTGCATTTCTTAGTTGTTCTTTTGTTATTTTGAAATTATTTTCTTGTGTTGTTTGTATAAATACATTTTTACCACCACAATATGTAACAAGCTCTGGATATGTAACCCAATAAGGAGATGGAATTATTACTTCATCACCCACATTAATAAGAGATTCAAAGACATTGTATAAAGAATGCTTTGCACCACTGCTTACTACTATTTCGTTTGTTTCATACTTTAGATTATTATCTCTTTCTAGCTTCAAGCTAATGGCTTTTAGCAAATCAGGTATTCCAGCAACTGCAGTATATTTAGTAAATCCACTATCCATAGCCTTAATTGCCTCATCTTTAATTACCTTTGGCGTATCAAAGTCAGGCTCACCCGCAGAAAATGACAATATATCTTTCCCTTGTTCTTTTAGCTCCCTTGCAAGTGTGCTAATTGCTATGGTTATAGATTCAGATAAATTCTCAACTTTTTTAGAATACACTTTTTCCATAAAAATCCTTTTTCACTACTTTTGTCAAATCCCATAAGTATATTTCTACTTATTTTAAAATATTATAAATCAGTAAATTAAAAACTCTACACAACATACGAAACTTTAACTAAATAGACTTTATAATTATTAGCTATAAAAACTAATATAACTTTAGTATATTTGACTAATATTTAATGATATTTTTTACTCAATGTATTGACAACATATGAAAATTGAAATATAATTTCAGTGTTTTTTAAAATTTTAATCTTAAATAAATGCGGAGGTATTCCTATGAATTTCAAACCACTTGGAGAGAGAATCTTAGTAGAAAGACTTGAAGAAGATACTAAAACCGCTTCTGGAATTATTATACCTGATAATGCTAAAGAAAAACCACTAATGGGTGAAGTAAAAGCTATCGGTAGCATAGTAAAAGAAGTGAGCGTAAATGATAAAGTTGTATTTGGCAAATATTCTGGCACAGAAGTAAAACTAGACGGAAAAGAATATTTAATTTTAAAATTAGAAGATGTTTTAGGCGTTTTAGCTTAATTTAAGGAGTAAGATATGGCAAGTAAAGAAATTAATTTTTCAGATAACGCAAGAAATAGACTATATGAAGGCGTAAAGCAACTAAGCGATGCTGTTAAAGTAACAATGGGACCAAGAGGAAGAAATGTATTAATTCAAAAAAGCTTCGGTGCTCCAAGCATAACAAAAGATGGTGTATCAGTTGCTAAAGAAATCGAATTAGCAGATCCTATTGCAAATATGGGAGCACAACTTGTAAAAGAAGTAGCAAGTAAAACTGCAGATGCAGCAGGTGATGGAACTACAACTGCAACAGTTCTAGCATATAGTATTTTTAAAGAAGGACTAAGAAACATAACTGCAGGTGCAAACCCAGTAGAAGTAAAAAGAGGAATGGATAAAGCAGCTGAAGCTATCACAGAAGAATTAAAGAAAATGTCAAAACCAGTTTCAGGCAAAAAAGAAATCGCACAAGTTGCTTCAATCTCTGCAAACTCTGATGTTAAAGTAGGTGATTTAATCGCTGAAGCTATGGAAAAAGTTGGCAAAGATGGTGTTATCACTGTTGAAGAAGCAAAAGGAATCAATGATGAATTAAGCGTTGTTGAGGGTATGCAATTTGATAGAGGTTATCTAAGTCCTTATTTTGTTACAAATAGCGATAAAATGGAAACAGAATTAGAGCACCCTTATATTCTTTTAACAGATAAGAAAATCACTTCTATGAAAGATATTCTTCCACTTTTAGAATCTACTATGAAAAGTGGCAAACCACTTTTAATCATCGCAGAAGACATTGAAGGAGAAGCTCTAACAACTCTAGTAGTAAATAAACTAAGAGGTGTGCTAAATGTAGCAGCAGTTAAGGCTCCGGGATTTGGTGATAGAAGAAAAGAAATGCTAAAAGATATTGCTACTCTAACAGGTGGTGAAGTAATTAGCGAAGAACTTGGTAAAACACTAGAAAATGCAAGTATTGAAGATCTAGGACAAGCTTCAAGAATCGTAATTGACAAAGATAATACAACTATTGTAGATGGTGCTGGTGAGAAAAATGCAGTAGAAGCAAGAATCGCACAAATCAAAACTCAAATTGAAAGCACAACAAGCGACTACGATAAAGAAAAGCTACAAGAAAGACTAGCAAAGCTAAGTGGTGGTGTAGCAGTTATTAAAGTTGGTGCTGCAAGTGAAGTAGAAATGAAAGAGAAAAAAGACAGAGTAGATGACGCACTATCAGCTACTAAAGCTGCTGTTGAAGAAGGGATCATCATCGGTGGTGGAGCTGCATTAATTAGAGCAGCTGCTAAGGTTAATTTAGATCTAAGTGGTGATGAGAAAATCGGATATGAAATAATAAAAAGAGCAATCAAAGCTCCTATTAAGCAAATTGCTACAAATGCAGGATTTGATGATGGTGTAGTAGTAAATAATGTAGAAAAAGATTCAAATGCAAATAATGGATTTGATGCTTCAAATGGAAGCTATGTAGATATGTTTGAAGCAGGAATTATTGATCCACTAAAAGTTGCAAGAATCGCACTACAAAATGCAGTATCAGTTTCAAGCCTACTTCTAACAACAGAAGCAACAGTGCATGAAATTAAAGAAGACAAACCAGCTATGCCTGATATGAGCGGTATGGGTGGTATGGGTGGTATGGGTGGAATGATGTAATTCCACCTCTCCCACTTTTAAACTCTTAAAACCACAAACTTCAAATCCTTTCCAAACTACTAAAATTAAAATAACAAATTGCCAAGATTCCAAATAAAAATAAATATTGGCAATGGTTTAAAAATTTACTAAAATTTATCTTTTAGATTTTCCGACCATTAAATAAAAACTAAACTACTCAAGTCTTGCCAATAAATCCAGTATTTTAGAACTACTTAGAATCTAATTATAAACTTGTAAGATTCCTAAAAATTATGAAAACTATCACAAAAGTAAAAAATATACTTATATAATATTAATTATCTATTAGTAAATAATACTATTAGTATATAGCTTGATTATAATCTATAAAATTTAATATTTACTATAAATTTATATTTACTTAATAAACTAGTCATATAATACATGTAAATTTACAACCTTACCACCTCCCCCAAATCCAAAGCTGTGCGAGAGGTAAAGCAGAAACTATTATATCTGCAATAAAGGGGGGGTTATAAAACGTTGCCAAAAAAACAAAGATTTAAAATCATGGAACTAATAAGAGAGTTCAATCATTTTAAAATACAAACTTTACAATACATGACTTTGCTAAACTTGGTTTCAACAAGTAGTTAATCACAAGCGTAATAGAAGAACTAAAAAAAGTGAAACAAAAACCCAAAATATCGGCGTAATAGCATGCCATTCATATATAAGGGAAAAATTTGATGAAATGGATCAAGAATACTACGGCAGAATCATTACATTATCAAAGAATACAACAAGTCTGCTTGAGAACAAAATAGTGATTGTATATATCGATAATCTACTAAATCTAGGCAAAGAATACGAAGATTTAAGCGAAAAAGATCAAAGATTGGTGCATAGTATTTATGTTGCATATGAGCTTTATAGTTTTATGAGAGAATTGCTTACTACTAATGGCTCAATAACTAGGATTATAAAAGGTTATGCATGGCTATGGAGGAATTCTACCCTACTTTCAAAAAACAATTCGAAAGATTCCACAGATATTAGAATCTATTCCATCTCCAATCGCATAAGCAACATTTCATTACCTGCTACTATGCTTAAAGATTCTTCCTTGCATATGTCACATTTTACATATTCAATCTCTTTGCTCTCATACACACTGCCACATTTTTTGCACTCCAATACAACCTTTTGATATTCTATAAATAATTTTGCATTACAACATATTCCTCCAATTTTAAACTCCTCAAATGCGCTTTTTAGCAGTTTAGGATTCACCCCACTTCTCTCCCCTATTTGAACATATACAGATAATATTTTTGTAGCATTATTTGAAATTGCAATCTTCTCACAATTATCAAGCAAAGATGAAACTACTGAAAATTCATGCATATTTACCCCTTAGTATTTTTGGAACTTTTAAAATAAATTATATTTTTTATTGTAAAATACCATTTTACTACGATATTTTAAGGTTAAAGATGAGGCATTTTTTAACTCTAGCAGATTTTAACAAAAAAGAAATTTTAGATATTTTAAAAATAGCAAAATCCCTAAAAGAGAACACAAAAAAGGGCGTATTCTCCACAGAAATGCAAAACAAAACCCTAGCTATGATATTTGAAAAAAACTCAACAAGGACAAGAGTGAGCTTTGAAGTTGGGATAAAGCAACTAGGTGGCAACGCATTATTTTTATCAAACAATGACACACAACTAAGTCGTGGAGAGCCAATAATGGATACTGCTAGGGTAATATCATCAATGGTTGATATGATAATGCTAAGAACATTTGAACATAGTAGATTAGAAGAATTTGCAAAATACTCAAAAGTCCCAGTGATAAATGGGCTAAGCGATAGCTATCACCCAATGCAACTACTAGCAGACTATCTAACAATGCAAGAATGCAACAAAGATAAAAACCCAATAGTATGCTACATAGGCGATGGTAATAATATGGCTCACTCATGGCTTATGTTGGCTTCAAAGTTGGGATTCGAGCTAAGAATCGCCTCTCCTAAAAATTATGAAGTGGATAGTAATATTCTCGCAAAAGCACAAGAGTTTGCGCAAGATTCTGGTGCTAAACTAATCTTAACCAATGACCCAAAAGAAGCAATAAAAGACTGCGATGTGATAAATACAGATACTTGGATATCAATGGGACAAGAAAATGAAAAAGAAAAAAGAATAAAAGACTTTAAAGGATTCTGTATTGATGAATCGCTAATGCAACATGCAAAACAAGATTCGATATTTTTGCATTGTTTGCCTGCTTATAGAGGATATGAAGTTAGCACAGAAGTTATAGAAGGCTCAAATAGCAGAGTATTTTTAGAAGCAGAAAATAGGCTTCACGCACAAAAAGGAGTTATAATTTGGCTACATCAAAACAACTAACAATAAACAAAAATGATTATACAAACATAAAACAACAAGCAATAAAAGCTAGAAGCAATACACAAAAAATAAACGAAACAATAGATATTAGCACGAATCTAGCTTTCATAAAAGACGCCAATGACAATGAATTTTACCTACTATCGCCACAAGCAATGGAATCTGTAATGCGACTAGCAAAGGACTTAGAAATCGATAAATATCTATTTGAGCTCGAAAAAGAGATTCACAAAAATACTCCAATAGATTTTGATGATGTGTGGTGTATAGCTATAAGGGAAGTAAAAAACTACAAAAAAGACCCAAAAGTGATAGTAAAAAACATTAAAAAGAAATATCCATATTTATTTTTAAATTTTGTAAACTTAGTTAAAGACATAGAACTATAAGGAATCTTAAGTGCAAGAAATTGATTTTAAAAAATTTATAAAATACTCAAAAGCAGGACCAAGATACACAAGCTATCCAACTGCAATAGAATTTAGCGAAGATTATAAATATGAATCTTATATAAAAGATTTACAAAATGACACAAGCCCATTATCTTTATACATACATTTGCCATTTTGTAGAAGCGCATGTTATTTTTGTGGTTGTAATGTAATTTATACAAGCAAAGATGAAAACAAACAAAAATACATAGAATATTTAAAAAAAGAACTAGATATTATAAAAGATTCCATAAACTGCACCAAGAGTGTTCATCAACTACACTTTGGCGGTGGCACTCCTACATTTTTTAATGCACAAGAATTAGAATGTATTATAAGCATGATAAAAAGCACTTTTACAAACTTCAGCAATGATGCTGAAATCGCATGTGAAGTTGATGTTAGATACTTCAATGAAGATCAAATGAAAGCATTAAAAAATGGCGGATTCAACAGACTTAGCTTTGGAGTGCAAGACTTTGATGAGAAGGTGCAAACTGCAGTTCATAGAATCCAACCATTAGCCTTAGTAGAAAACGCAACAAATATAGCGAGAAAATATGGAATAGAATCTATAAATTTTGATTTGATTTATGGTTTGCCATATCAAAATCTAAAGACTTTTAAAACCACACTAGAGACATGCATAAAATTAGATCCTGATAGACTTGCAATTTTTAACTACGCTCATGTCCCATGGATTAAAAAAACAATGAGAAAAATAGATGAAACCAAGCTTCCAACTCCAGACGAAAAACTACAAATACTAGAAAATACTATTTTGTTCCTACAATCAAACGGATACAAAATGATAGGTATGGATCATTTTGCAAAGCCAAATGATGAACTCTTTAAATCAATACAAAAAGGCGAGCTAAGAAGGAACTTCCAAGGATATAGCACAAAAGGTGGCACACAAACAATAGGAATCGGCATAACTTCAATAGGAGAAGGGCTTGACTATTATGCACAAAACCACAAAGATCTCCCAAGCTATCAAAAAGCAATAGATTCGGGCAAACTACCATTTTTTAGAGGAATAAAGTTAAGCTTTGATGATATATGCAGAAAAGCAGTCATTATGAATCTTATGAGCAACTTTAAACTAGACTTCAAAAGCATAGAAAATGAATTTAACATCAACTTCAAAGATTATTTTAAAGAATCTCTAAATAACTTAGAAGAACTAGAAGAAGCTGGATTAATATCTATAGCAGATAATAAAATAGAAGTAAGTCCAACAGGTACACTAATGATAAGAAATATCGCAATGGCGTTTGATTCATATCTAAATAAAATAGAAGATAATAAAAAAGTATTTAGTAAAACAATATAAAGGATATAAGTGCATTTTACTTCATTTAGCTATTTACCAACTACAGATTCTTGTGTGAAATGTGGAAAGTGCATTCCAAGTTGCACTATATTTAGCATCAACGGCGATGAAGTAACTTCGCCAAGAGGATTTATAGACTTGCTAGGTGCATATGAAAGAGGCAATCTACCATTAGATAAAAATGCAAAAAATATCTTTGAATCTTGCTTTTTGTGTAACACGTGCGTAAGTGTATGCCCAAATGTCCTCCCAACTGATGAACTAATAGAAAATATAAGATATGAAATAGCCCAAAAATTCGGTATAGCAAGATTCAAAAAAATAATATTTTATCTGCTAAAAAATAGAAAAGTAATGGATAGAATATTATCTTTTGGTAGTATTTTTGTGCCAATTTTATTTAAAACATCAAAAGATTCTTCATGTCTAATCCCAAGAATAAAACTTCCTTTCTTAAAAAATAGAGTAATAGCAAACATACAAAAAGAAAGCTTTCTTGCCTCAAATAACGAAGAAATAATCAAAAAAGATTCAAATAAAAAAGTAGCAATTTTTATAGGTTGTCTTGCAAATAATAATTATAAGAGTGTTGGAGATTCGCTACTATTTATATTAGAAAAACTACAAATAAACATCAAAATAGCAAAAAGCCAAAAATGCTGTGGTGCTCCAATGTATTTTACAGGTGATTTTCATAGTGTAGATTCTCTTATTCGATACAATGTAGAATATTTTGAGAGCTTCATAGATGAAGTAGAAGCAATACTTATCCCAGAGGCTACATGTGCTGCTATGATGATAGAGGATTGGGAAAGATTTATGAAAAATGATGAAGAGATGAAAAATAGAATAAAAAAGCTAAAACCAAAATTCCAAATGGCAACCAAATATCTGCTAGATAATACGAATCTAATAACAATGCTAGAACAAAATGCGACAACTGAAGAAATCACATATCATGACCCATGTCATTCAAGAAAGGTTCTAGGAATCTACAAAGAACCAAGAACCTTACTATCAAAAGCATATAAAATAATAGAAATGGAAGATTCTTCTGCTTGTTGTGGATTTGGCGGAGTAACTATACAGAGCGAAAAATTTGAACTTGCAAGAAAAGTTGGTAGCAAAAAAGCCAAAATGATAGAAAAAACTAAAGCAAAATATGTAAGTGCGGAGTGCAGTGCGTGCAGAATGCAACTTACCAATGTAATACATAATGAAAAAATTGATATTACATTTTTACATCCACTAGAATTAATTGCCAAAGCATTAAGACAATAATTTTTATCCTTAACTATTTTCTCTTAATATCTAATATTTTTATAAGCTATTTTTGTATAATCTTGTAACAAAAATCACTAAAGACTGCAAAGGTAATTAAATGATTGGTAAAAATATGTCGCTCAAAGCTCAACTAGGAATTGGATTTGGTTCTATACTATTGTTTATGTTAATACTCACGATAATAGGGTATTCAAAAGTAAATTTTGCTAATAATACGCTTATACAAATAAGTGATGTAAATTCTGTTAAACAAAGATACGCAATCAACTTTCGAGGTAGTGTTCATGATAGAGCCATAGCTGTAAGAGATGTAGTATTACTACATGACGAAGATACACAAGAGATGCAAAAAACAATAGAAGAAATAAAGAAACTAGAAGCTTTCTACAGTGAATCTGCTATGAAAATGAATGAAATGGCAACAATGCCAAATATGTTAGATGACAAAGATAAAGAAATATTGCAAAAAATCATCAAAACAAAAGAAAAAACTGCTCCTATAATTCATAAAATAATAGAACTTAGATTATCAAACCAAACTGAACAAGCACATGATTTATTGCTAGAATTAGCTAGACCATATTTTACTGAATGGCTTGCTGTTATTAATGAGTTCATAGATTATCAAGAAGCTAAAAATAAAAATTTATCAGAGTTGGCTAGTTCTTCTATTAAAGATTATCTAACACTAAATATGATTCTTACCGCAATAGCTTTTATTCTTGCAGTTTTGATTGCTGGATATATTGCAAGATTGATAGTCTCATCTCTAGGTGGTGAGCCAAGAGAAGCTATAAAAGCTGTTCTTAGCATAGCAAATGGAAATCTAAATACAAACATAAAAGTGCAATTCCAAAATAGTATGCTATCAAGCATGGTGCATATGCAAAATAAATTAAGAGACATAGTCTCTGAAGTTTCAAGATGCTCCGATGAACTAGGAATTAAGGCCAATGAAGTGTCAAAATGCTCAAAAGAGGCTCAAAGCTCATCATATAGACAATTAGACAAATCAGAAGAAGCAACAAAAAATATAAATAGCTGTGTAATAACAATTGCTCAAGTAGCACAAATAGCACAACAAACAGAGGATAATTCAGAACAAACTACAAAACTATCGCAACAAGGCAAAGTGGCTATGCTAACCACAATAAAAGAAATAGAAGCAATCACACAAACTGTCTCTAATTCAGCAGACCACATAAGAGCACTAGAAAAATATTCACAAGAAATTAGCGGAAGTGCAGAATTAATCAAAGAAATCACAGATCAAACGAATCTTCTAGCACTAAATGCAGCAATAGAAGCAGCAAGAGCTGGTGAGGCTGGACGAGGATTTGCAGTAGTAGCAGATGAAATAAGAAAACTAGCAGAAAGCACTGGAGAGGCTACTTCTGAAATTACAAAAATGATAGAAATAATCCAAAAAGAAACTCAAACTGCAGTAGACGCAATAAGAGAGGCTATCCCTCAAGTAGAAAAAGGAATGAGGCTAGCAAATGAAGCAAATGAAATCTTAGAGCAAATAAATACTCAAGCTGAAGATTCATTAGAAAAAGCAAGAGAAGTTGCACAATCAACACAAGAACAGCAAGATAGTATGCAACACATATCATCTGAAATGACAGATATTTCAACAGATTCCAAAAATACTTCAAAACTAATGGAAGATTCAACGAATGCAGCTAATAATCTACAAGACATTTCTAATCAACTCAAAAAACACATGGAATACTTTAAAATATAAAATTAAAAGGGTAAGAGGTTGTATAGCGTTGCATTAGTATTACTTGGTGCTGGGAAGAGTAGCAGATTTAAAGAAAGTCTGCAAGCCCCAAAAAAACAATGGCTTAGAATTGATGAGCTACCATTATGGCTAGTTGTAGCAAAAAATATTGCCACATACTACAATTTCAACGAAATGATAATTGTTGGATCTGATGATGAACTATTTTATATGCAAAAATTTTTAGATTCTTATAGCCTAAACTTCACTCTAATAGGTGGCGGAAGCACAAGACAAGAATCTTTGCAAAATGCAATAAGCACAATAAAGAGTGAATATATATTAGTAAGCGACATAGCAAGAAGCAATATTCCAAAAAATATATTTAATGAAATATTACAAAATATAGGAAAACACGATTGTGTTGTGCCATATTTACCTATAAATGATACTGCACAATACAATAATAAATATCTAAAAAGAGAGGATATAAAACTAATACAAACACCACAACTAAGTAAAACCTCAAAGCTAAAAGAAGCAATCAAACTTGGTTTATACACAGATGAAAGTAGTGCTATCCAAGCAAACAATGGTGAGATTCTATACATAAAAGGAGATAAACAATCTCACAAAATTACAACAATAGAAGATATACATAAATTAACACTAGAACCTCCTAGCAAAAAGATTCTTGTTGGGTTTGGAAGCGATATACATGCTCTAAGAGAGGGTAATGAAATAATCTTAGGTGGAATTAAAATACCATGTGAATTTGAAATAATTGCACATAGCGATGGAGATATTGTATTACATGCTGTTAGCGATGCTATATTAGGTGCTATTGGTGCTGGTGATATTGGAGAGTGGTTTAGTGATACCGACGAATCTTATAAAGATGCAGATTCTGCAATTTTATTAACCAAAATAGTCGAATTTAGTATAAATGTTGGATACAAGATAAGACAAGCGGATATAGTGATATTTGCTCAAAAACCAAAATTATCACAACACAAAAGAGATATGGAAAAAAATATAGCCAATCTCTTAAATGTACCACTAACACACATAAATATAAAAGCAACAACAACAGAAAAATTAGGCTTTATCGGCAGAGCTGAAGGCATATTGGTTCAATGTAATGTGGTATTGGAATATTTTGATTGGAAAAATCATCTAGGGGGTATCTATGAAGATTCTGATAATAGAAAATGAAGTTTATCTAGCACAAAGCATATCATCTAAGCTAAGCTATTTTGGGTTTAACTGCGAAGTAGCATCAAGCACAAAAGAGGCATTGCAGCACGATAAGGCGGATATAATTTTACTATCTACTAGCATATCAGGTCAAAACTTCTATCCTCTAATAGAAAACTTCAAAGATTCAATAATAATTTTAATGATACCTTATATAAATGATGACACAGTTACAAAACCACTAAAAGCTGGTGCTAGCGACTATATAGTAAAGCCATTTATGATTGATGAACTAATAAGAAAAATAGAACATTATTCATCATATAGACAATTACAAAATGAAATTGCATTTTATAGAGATTATTTTTGCAATTCTTTATTAAGTGCAAACTACACAATAAACACAAAAGTCTCATATCCGCTAATAATAAAAGGAATCTCACAAAAAATAATAGATATATGTGTAGTAAATTATGCAATCTTTAAAAAACTACCAATTAGCTTTATCTCTCTTTATAAAAACAAAAATTATGAACATGCTCTAAAGAATCTGCCAAGACAACGACTAACCTATGTTATAGGATTTGAAACACTAAAAAGAGAGGATAAAGAACAATGTATAAAAATGCTAAAAAATACTCCTGTAATTCTATCTTCACTTAGTGGCGATTTAGAAGGGTTTAGCAACATTTATGAAGTCCAAACAAACACAGAACAAGACTACCAAAACGATATATTAAGCGTAGACGAATACACAAAAACAATGATATTAAAATTTGAAGACAAATATACAGATACAGAGCTTAGCAAACGACTTGGTATGTCAAGAAAAAGCCTTTGGGAGAAAAGAAAAAAATATGGAATATCTAAAAAGAAATAAGTCTATTTTTATTGATAAAGAAGCAATTTTTGCACTATTATTGTGTCAAGAGGGATTGCTATATCCAGTAACACACTTAATGAATGAAGCTGAAATGAATGAAGTTGATAGCACTGGATTATACAAACAAAAAAGCTTTCCATTTTCGTTTATATTAGCACCATCTGGAAGAAGAAATGAAGAAGTAATAAAAAATGCAAAAGAAGGCGAAATTATCAACATAATATGCGAACGCAAAGTATATGGATACATAAAAACAAGTCAAACTTTCAAAATCAACAAGCAAGAAAGATTATTTAAAATCATGAGTGGCGATATATACTCACCCAAAGCAAAACAAATCCTGCATAGACTTGGTAATTATGCTATATGCGGGGATTATGAAATCATAATAAGCCAAGACGACATATTTCATGATAGAATCTCAAAATCAAAAATACCGCTACTAAAAAAATCCCTAAAAATAAAAAAAGCAACATCTATGGTGCTAAATGCATCACCAGTTACAAGAATCCATGAACAAATTTTTAGGCTAATCTTAGATAATAATGAATTATTAGTCTTAATGTTACTAAGAGAGCAAAATGAAGAATTCCTTGACTTTGAAATAAGAAAAAAATGCTTAGAATATGTAATAGAAAACTTCCTGCCAAAAAATAAAGTCCTAATAGTTCCACTTGATGATATATATCTATTTGCTGGTGCTCATGGCATTATATTAGAATCTATTATCTCTCAAAATATGGGTTGCGATAAAATAATGATAGGACAAAACTACCCAAACCTAACACTATATTATGACAATCAAAAAATACATTCCATTTTTGACACTGCTAAAGATATAAAGATAAAAGTAAAAATAGTTAATGAGTTTTTCTATTGCAATGAATGCTATGGGATAGTAAGCAATAAAACATGCCCACATGGACAACATCATCATATAACTTATGATTCTGGCTTTATACAAGGTATGCTAAAATCTGGGCTGATACCACCTACTTTACTAGTAAGAAAGGAGGTATCAGCTAAGATTCTAAGTCATATATTCCCCGATAGGTTTAGTTCGTTTATCAAAAAGTATAGTGCATTATTTGCAAATAGAGGAATCATAGAGGATATAAATGAAGAAGATTTCTATATCAAAATTGCAGATTTATACAAAATGGATAATTTAAACTAGGTAATAACAATGGAAAAGAACTTTTTTTTAGACTTTAAAGACAAAAATGACTTTATTAAAAAGTGTTATCTAACACTCTTTTTTAGTGGATTATCAAAAAAAGCACCCGGAACAATAGGGACGCTTGTAGCTATGCCATTTGGCTTTTTAGTTGGTTCATATTCGCTTAGCACATTATTTTTACTAGCTCTTTTGTTAGGTGTATTTGCAATTAGAATAATAGATTCCTATGAACAAAATGGATTATCACATGATAGAAAAGAAATTGTAATAGATGAATTAACAGGAGTATGGATTGCAATTTCAATGCTTGGGTTAAGCATCATATCATTATTTCTATCATTTATACTTTTTAGAATCCTTGATATATGGAAACCATCTATAATAAACAAAGTAGATAAAAATATAAAAGGTGGACTTGGCGTTGTAGGAGATGATTTATTGGCGGGTTTCTTTGCTGGACTACTTGGGCTTATAATCCTAAAAATCATAGAATATACAATCAATACAGATAGCTATCTGCTTAACCCATTAATCCTTTTTTAAAAATATTCTAAGCAGAATAAAAAATTCTATTAAAATCAAAATACCTATAAAAGACAAAAATAGCTTATTATTAAATGCAGTAAGCTTTATATAGTTTTGTGCATAAAGCTGATTACTAAGTGTGGCTAACTCTAATGTATTTAACAACCCATTATCTCCCTCTAATAGATATAGTAAATTTTGGTTTATTTGCAAAATAATGTTTGTATCATTTGCTATTAAAATCTTGTTTGCTTCTTCTAAAAATTCTGGGATTTTTAAAGATAGATTCCCGCTACCAAAGTAAATATCACTTAAGGTTGAGACTTCCTTTTTTGTAAGCACAACAGAAACAACAAAGTTTTGTAAAACTTCATGTATTGAATTTAACTGAATAATACAATCCCTAAGCTCCGATAATGCAATAAAATTATCTCTATGTAAGACTTGATTTGTAGCTATAACTTGAGATAGAAACACGATTCTTTGTGCTAGAATCCTCTGTTTGCCACTAATGTTTATATAATATGTCAATACATCTTGCTTTTTTGAAGTTGTAACAACTTGATTGTATTGAAACAAACACGCAACAATTGTAAACAACAATAATACTAATTGAAATAAAATTAATTTTTTTGAAAAAACCCCAACCAAATGAATATCCATTAATAAAATTTATGATTTTATCAAAGTTAAAAAGAATTATCAATATAATAGAGCATTTATGCAAAAGGGGTTATAAATGAATACAAAAAATCTCACATTAAAATTAATGACTTTGATTCTTGGTGCAATGTTTGTAGCATGTTCCAAGCCACCAAGTGTTTTACCAAATATAAAAGTAAATAAACAATGCGATAAACCAATTGTTGCATACAAAATGGGTAGTATCAAAAGTGGTGAGTATAATCAGCTAAATATTGATGAAAATGCTATAAAGACAATGCTAGAAAACACTCTATCTCAAAGCGGTTGTTTTGTATCAACTGATGTTTTAGGACATAATGGAGAGTATCTGTTAGAAGTAGTATATGGTAGCATAAACATAAAGTCAAATAGAGGAGACTGGCTACAATCAACTTCGCAAAATGCTGGGATAATCGAGTTACAGATGGCTTTTAGCAATCAAAATGAATTTAGAGTATTTAGCGGAAAAGCGACAATAGAAAATTCTAACAATCAATATTTTACACTAGGCAAAGAAGCAACACTACTCCCACAAGAAGTAAGACAAACTATTCTAAATGCAATAAATGCTGCAACAAACGAAGCTATTACAAATTTTAAGACAAACTAGCCAATTGGCTAGTTATAAGCTTGAATTAATTATCTCATAAATGCTAATTAATAATCCATCTACAAAAAATATTGACAATGAAACATATAGTGTTGCTATGCCAACCACTATCTTTAGTGGTAAAGTTGCATTTTGCAAGTAGATTCTTCCATCTTTTAATATAGGTTCTTTTAAAAACATATACACTATAAGTTTCAAATAATAATAAACAGCAATGGCACTATTTATAGCCATAATCAATGCTAGATAAATATAGCCTTGATTTATCACTGCACTCATTAGATATATTTTGCCCCAAAATATCGAAAAAGGTGGAATCCCAGCTAAAGACAACATAAAAAGACCAATAATAATAGCTGCCATAGGACATAGCTTAATTAAGCCAGAAAACTTATCATATGAGTGATCATATCTGCTATCCCATATTTGCTCTTTAGTTCTGCTAATCCATAGCATAGAAAAGATTCCTAAATTAGTAAAAAGAAATAAAATCCAATACGCAAAAAGTGCGCTATAAGATTGTGGATTGTTTATAAGGATAGCACTAAATGCAAATCCAGCGTGAGAAATAGAGCTATAAGCCAACATTCGCTTTACATCTTTTTGAATCAATGCAACTAAATTTGGCAAAGTAATTGTAATAACTACCAATGCATAAAAGACATTATGCACAAAAGGTATATCCATAAATATACTAAAGAATCTTAAAGCCACAACAAGAGCTGCAATCTTTGGAATTATCGACATAAATCCAGCCAAAAACGAATTTGAGCCTTCATATACATCAGGTGTCCATGTATGAAATGGCACAATAGATGACTTAAAGCCAATAGAAGCGATAAAAAAGACAATGCTTGCCAAAAGTATATTAGATGTCTGATAATCATTAGCTTCCATATACGACTTAACACCATATAACTCCAAATGTCCAGTAGAGGCATACAACAACATAGCACCAAAAGCAAAACAACCAGCCGACAATGCACCCATAGTGAAGTATTTAATAGCAGCCTCAAAAGCTGTCTGCCTATTATGCATAGCTATAAGGGTATATAATACTAAAGATGCAGTCTCTAATCCCAAGAAAATAACCATCAAATGATCGCTACTAACCATAAACTGGAAACCAGCACACATAAATAAAAACAAAGCATAATATTCAGGATACTGAAACTCATGGAATCTATTGTAGCTAAGGGTTAGTGGCACAAATAAAATAGCACCTATTAGTATTATAAACTGCGATACAAGAGAGATTCCATCTACTAAAATAAGGTCAAAAAATGCCCTACTCTCCCAATGATGAGAAAATGCTATCAAATAACCAAAATCTAAAAATAAAAATAAAATAGTAAGCATTGTATACATTTGTTTATTATTTTTTTTGATACACATATCTGTTATTAGAATAACAATAGCTCCAATAATTGCAATAAGCATAGGCACTATGCTAAAAAAATTCAAACTCTCAAAAGAAATACTAAAACTCTCTAGCATACTATTCTCCTTCCAACTCTGATTCAATACCAAAGAAATCTAGCGTTTCTTGTTTGACAGATTTATAATGCATTATAGATAATGTATTTTCAATACCCTTATTAATAGGTTCTAAAATCGGCTTTGGATACACACCAAGCCATATAACCACTATTACAAGAGGCAATAAAGCAGTCCATTCTCTACCATCTATATCACTTAGCTTAGCATTTTTAAAATCTAACTCTCCATAAAAAACTTTTCTATATAAATTAAGCATATAAATAGCACCAACAATAATACTAATTCCTGCAATACCAGCCATAATTGGAGCAACCTCAAAGAATCCTAAAAGAGACAAAAACTCTCCAACAAACCCCATAGTAAGAGGCAATCCAGCAGAAGCCATCATCATAAGCCCAAAAATCGCAGAATAATTAGGCATAACTTTAGCTATACCTCCAAATTCATCAATTTGTTTTGTGTGCTTTCTCTCATAAATCATACCCACAAGCATAAATAGTGCTCCACTAATAATCCCATGACTTAGCATAAAAAACACAGAACCCGATAAGCCCTCAACATTGAGCGAAAAAATACCAATCATAATAACACCCATATGAGAAATAGAGCTATAAGCAATTACTTGTTTTATATCATTTTGTATAAATGCAACTAATGCACCATAAATAATCATAATCAATGACAAAACTGCGATAGGTATTAAAAAATAAACACTAGCATCAGGAAATAAAGGCAGAGAAAATCTAACAAACCCATAAGTCCCCATTTTCAAAAGCACAGCTGCAAGTATTATGGAACCTATCGTAGGGGCTTGACCATGTGCATATGGTAGCCAAGTATGAAATGGAAACATAGGGACTTTCACAGCCAACCCACAGAAAAAGGCTAAAAATAACCATATTTGAATCTCAAATGGAATAGGAACAGAGTTATACCAATCAATAAGAGAGAAGCTCCAAATGCCAGTCTCAACAAAATAATAATAAGCAAGATACAAGATTCCAACAAGCATAATAATAGAACCAACAAATGTGTATAAGAAAAATTTAACTGCAGCATAGATTCTGCTACCACTACCCCAAGCACCTATTATATATAGCATAGGCACTAATGATAACTCCCAAAAAATATAAAACAAAATCATATCTAAAGCACAAAAAACACCAATCATTATACTTAAAAGACACAATAAAGAAATAATTAACTTTTTTGTCTCATTTTGTTCATTTAAATATATAAACCCAACAAAAGCAATAAACGAAGAGAGGATAACCAAAAATAACGATACTCCATCAACACCCACAATGTAATTAATACCAAAATCAGACACTAGTGGAAAGGAAGCAATAAATTGATAATCATAAGCTTGTGTATCAAATAAAAACCACAACAAACAAGTTAGTGCTAACTCGATACCGCTAATTACGATAGCATAAGTCTTTAGATTCTCCTTTATACCTATTGCAAAAATAGCCCCTAAAAGAGGAAAAAATATTATCAAGCTTAAAATAAATTCCATGACGTTGCCCCTACACAAAAATCAATAGCAATAGCAATACTACACCAAAAAACATAACTCGTAACATTTTTGATAAATTGCCACTTTGAATCACTCTTAGTCTATTTCCACTACCATTTAATATATTTGCGATTAAATCAACTACAAAATCAATTGTTTTTTGTTCTATATAAACCCAAACAACCTTAGAGATTCGCATATAGTTATTTATAAATAATTTCTCATATAGCAAAGGTACATAATATTCATTGCGTAGCAATTTATAAATAAATGTATTCTCCAAAGACTTATAGAATCCTCCATTTTTATACTTAAAAACAGCAAATAAAATACCGCATAGCACAACACATGTAGTAAGTGCGATTAGTTTTAAAATGGTAGCAATTGTCAAATGGCTACTAAAATCAGGTAAAACTTGCAATACAAAATGATGAAAATAAGATTCGCTAAAACCAGCAAACACTGCTAAAAATCCTAAAGGTATCATTGCATAAAGCATGTAATTATAAGCTTCATGTGGGTGTTCATTGTGTTTCTTCTCACCAAAGAATACGAGCATAATAAGTCTAAAGCTATAAAATGCAGTCAAAAACGCACCAAGCAACAATACACCCCATAATACATAATATCCACTTCCAAATGCGGCTTCTAATATCTTATCTTTTGAGAAAAACCCAGCAAACGGATACACACCAGCAAGAGCAATGGAAGCTAAAATCATTAAAACAGCAGTAATCTTAAGAGGCTTATATAAAGCACCCATTTTGGTAATATCTAGCTTATCATTCATTGCATGCATTACATTTCCGGCACCCAAGAATAATAATGACTTAAAAAACGCATGTGTAGCTAAATGAAATAATGCTATCCAGTATGCACCAAGTCCAGCAGCCACAAACATATATCCAAGTTGAGATAGAGTAGAATAAGCAATAATTCTTTTTAGATCCTTATTTACAAGTGCCATACATGCAGCAAATATGGCTACAAATGCACCCAAGAAAGCTATAAATACACTGAATTCTGGTATCAAAGAATAAATTGGATTCGCCCTAATTACCAAATATACACCAGCAGTAACCATTGTTGCAGCATGGATTAATGCTGATACCGGCGTAGGCCCCTCCATAGCATCTGCAAGCCAAGTATGAAGTGGGAATTGAGCACTCTTACCCATAGCACCAATAAATAATAAAATACCAATTGCAACTAATAATTCTTTTGGTGCTTCAAAAACATAGCTAAACACAAATTCATACTTCAAGCTACCAAACACCCAATATATCAAAAAGATTCCAAGAAGCATTCCTAAATCAGCAATTCTATTCATAATAAATGCTTCATTAGCAGCAAAAGACGCGGAATCTTTATGATACCAAAATCCTATTAACATCCAAGAGCATAATCCAACACCTTCCCAGCCTATAAATAATCCAGCAAAATTATCGCTTAAAACCAAAATAAGCATAGAAAACACAAATGCACTCAAATATACAAAAAACCTATTAAAGCTCTCATCATGGCTCATATAACCAATTGCATACACATGCACACAAAAAGATACCAAAGTAACAACAAATGCCATAGTAGCACTAACAGGATCAACCAAGAATCCAAAAGGTATACACAAACTGCCAACAACAATCCAATCCATAAGCTCGATGGACAAGATTCCGCCCTGATAAGTATAAACAAGAAGTAAAGTAGAAGCAAATAATGAAATACCAACCATCAATGAAGCAAAGATTCCAACACTCACAAACTTGCTCTTAGAAGAAAATGGAATTCCAAAAACAGATCCAATTAATGGAGCAAAAAATGCAGTATAAAATATAAGTTCCATCATCAGCCTTTCATTGTTTGTAATTTATCCAAATCTAACGAATGATATTTTTTATACCACAATATTAAAAGCCCAATACCCAAAGCAACCTCACTAGCTGCAATAGCAATGATAAAAAATGCAAAAATTTGTCCTTGCAAATCATTTAAATAATATCCAACAGCAGCAAACCCAATACTTGCAGCACTAAGGACAATCTCGGTAGAAAAAAATAACATCAACAAATTTTTACGCTTCAAAATACCAAAAACACCTATTACAAACATAAGTGCAGACAAAATCAAATAATGATTTAAAGTTATCATTTTGCTTCCTTTGTGTTGGAGTTTTCATTGATATTCATTTCTTTTTCACCAAGAGTTAGAGAATATTTCATGCCATTACTTGCCAAAATAATTCCAGCAATCATCGCTACAAGTAGCATTATTGCAGCAATCTCAAAAGGTATTAAGAATTTTGTAAATAAAACATAACCTATCATTTGCACATTACCAACTCCATCTTTTGGTGGTAATTGAGGTTGCATTTGAAGTAAGTTTTCGCTTATAATAGGTGCAACTAAAATTACAACCAACAAAATAGCACCAATACCACTTAGCAAAAATAATATTTTTGAATTTTCAACCTTCTCATTTTGTAGGTTTTGAGTATCAAAAAACATCATAGCAAATGCATACAACGCAATTACAGCACCAGTATAAACAACTATCTGTATAACACCTAAAAATTCAGCCCCAAGCAAAAAGAAAAATGCAGATACAAATATCATTCCTGCCGCTAGTGAGCTTAATGCATATAAGATATTATTTGTAGTTACAACAATTAAAAACATAGCCAAACTTAAACCACAAAAAGTATAAAATGCTATTGCCTCAAACATCTTGTTTTACCCCACTTTCATCAGCTTTACTTTCTTCTTTGGTTAAATACATAAGAGGGGTTTGCTTTATTTTCAAATCCGCATCATAGCTAACGCTACCAACACCTTCATATTCACAATCATTACCGCTTAATACCTTGTCAATAGGAGTCAACATGTCTTGCTTTAAAGAAAAAGAAGCCCTCTGCTCACTTGCATTTTCATACCTATTGCCATGGACAATAGCAAGTTCAGGACATACTTCAGCACATAATCCACAATAAATACATCTTCCAAAATTAATTGTATATTCCGTTACATTCTTTCGTTTATCTTCTCCATATCTAGTTTCCATTCTTATGCAGTTGGCTACGCATATTTTTTCACACAGCCCACAACCAATACACCTCTCATTACCACTATCAAGCAATCTTTTTAACTCATGCACAGCTCTATATCTAGGACTTAATGGCAATTTTTCTAATGGATATTGCACAGTATGAATCTTAGAGCTACAAAACTCCTTAAAAACAAGCCACAATCCAACAAACATTTCTCCACTTAAAGCACGATTCCAAAATTGAACAAACTTTTGAGCATTGCTTTTAGGAGTAGTTTCATCAACAATTTTTATATACGCCATTAATTACCTCCTAAATTTACAAAACCAGTAACTAGAACATTTAATAACGCCAATGGGAATAAAACTCTCCAACAAAGTCCCATTAGCTGATCTGGTCTTACATGAGGATATGCAGCCCTAGCCCACATAAACAAAAATATAAAAAACATAACCTTTAAAACAATAGCGATTCCACCCGGTATAAATCCCAACGGATTAAATCCACCCAAAAATAAAATTGATACCAAAAATGACAATGAAATCATACTTGCATATTCACCTATAAAAAACATACCCCATCTCATACCAGAGTATTCAGTAGCAAATCCAGCCACAACTTCAGCTTCATGCTCCAATAAGTCAAATGGAGTTCTATTTAACTCTGCATAACCAGCAAACAAAAATAATAAAAATGCTATAGGTTGCGAAAAAATAAGCCAGCTAGCTATACCACCTGATTGATAATTATTAATATCAATTAACGATAGAGAGCCAACAAGAATAATTGGTGCTAAGAGAGACAACCCAGATACTACTTCAAAACTAAGCAATTGCACAGCAGCCCTTGCAGCACCTAAAATTGAATACTTACTATTTGCACTAATCCCAGCTAAAAGAGGTCCATAAATACCAGCAGCACCAACCCCAAGCACAAACAAGATTCCAACATTAATATCAGAAATGATAGGTCTTATCACCATGCCAAATGCTTCAAACTCGGGGAAAAATGGTATAGGTGCCATAGCTATAAATGCAGTAGCAGCAGTAATTACAGGCGCAATTCTAAATATAATCTCATTAGCACCGCTTGGAACAATATCTTCTTTTGTAAATAGTTTAATACCATCAGCTAGAATCTGCAATACTCCAAATGGACCTACTAAATTCGGTCCAATTCTTCGTTGAAATTTAGCCAAGATTCGCCTCTCAACATAAGTAGCAAATCCAGCCAATGCAGAAAAAACAAGCACAACTAATAATATTTTAATAAGCGTTTCAATTACATAAAGTGTCATTTTGCAACCTTTATATCAACTTTAGCATATCTGAAATTACCAATTATGCTATACATATCAAACTCACAATTACCAAGTGCTACATACTCTCCTTCCATACCATTATCTATTATTACCTTTGTCTCTATACTACTAGAATCCATAAAAGAAACAACAACCCTATCATCTTGAGCTAAGTTTAGTTTGGTGGCTAAAGTTGCAGATAATTGAAGTCCATTTTTTGATTTTATTAGAGATGACCTAAGTGTTTGTTTTGAAAAATGAGCAACAGGATTTCTAACATACAAATTAAATTCTTCTAATGGTTCTAAAGTAACACTATCAATTTCTATATCACTTTTAGATATACAAAGTTCTAATAAATATCCGCGAATCTCTTTACCATTATTTAAAAATCCATACTTCAAATCATCATACATAATTTCTTTAAAGCCTTTATATGTAGGCAATATCTGCGTATAATCAATAGTATGCTCCAAATTTGTCCCAAGCATTTTAGCTATATCATTTAACTCGTAACCATAATAAGGGGTAGCAGGACTAAAAGGCACAACCCGTTTATTCACATTCACAAAAGTCCCTTCCTGCTCATTCAAATAAGGCATAAGTAAATTAGCAGAATGTGTCCCTATTGTGTAGCTACCTGTAGTGTTATAGCCTATGCTATAACCTTCACTAGTTCTATCCAAACTACATAGTAAAGAGATTCCAATAGCATTTGTAGTAGGCGGAAGTAACATAATTTTAACTTCAGAATACTCTTCAATCAATCCAAGAATCTTGGCTATATTGCTTGAGTTTTTAGTGCCATATACATCAAACCCAACAACAAGCACAGGATTTTTTGCCTTTTGCATAGAAACCTTTAATACTTCAAAAGCCTCTAACATACTATCTGAACAATACTCTAATAACTTACTTGATTTTACATCTATAATTTCTTTGTGTTTTACAACTTCATCTTTTTCTTCAAATTTGACTTCCCCACTTTCATCTAGCACTTCCTTACCATTCTCGTCTAATATAGGAACTTTTATTTTATTTACAACTTCTTTTTCTGTCTCTTTTTTTATTGTGATTTCATATTTTGCTATTTCTGCTTTTAGAGAATCTATCCATTTATCTTGCGGTATTAGCACACTTGCCAAAAGCAATACAAATGCCTCTTCACTTTGAGGCTTATAGATGCCCTCTATTAGATTCGTAGCCTTTACAAAAGAATTAGCAACACAATCACTCATAGTATGAAAATAAGCCAACATAGCACCTTTATTTTGCTTTAGTGCATTATTTATACTATGCGTAATCACTGGCATATCATAGCTCATAGCCCCGCCAAAGCACATTACAAAAGAGCTAGAAACTATATCCTCCTCTGTTGCACTACCAAAGTTACCGCACACCAAACTAAAATTATGTATAAATTCTTTAAAATCCCACACTTCATCACATACTAACTTATACCCATGCTTTTCTTTTAGGCTTTGAAGTATCATTGCCTCTTCATTGCTTATGTTTCCTAAGAATCTGATGCTTTGTGCTTCTTTAAAGGCAGCTATTGTCGCATTAAAGGCAACTACATTTTTTTGCACATTTTGATTATTAGTCTCAAATGCTAATCTGCCA
Source organism: Helicobacter sp. WB40 (assembly GCF_027859275.1). NCBI lineage: Bacteria > Pseudomonadati > Campylobacterota > Epsilonproteobacteria > Campylobacterales > Helicobacteraceae > Helicobacter > Helicobacter sp. WB40. The sequence goes on from NZ_JAQHXS010000002.1 coordinate 65,822, forward strand.
GCTGGACATAGTGTAGAAAAATTCCAATCACTGCTTACCCTATATACCTTCTTTTCTTTACCGCCTATTTTACTTTGCTTTACCTCATAAGTGATAGCACAGCCATTAGCACAATGTGTGCAACTACTAGGAATTTTTTTCAATTCCCACGCATTTGAAGTATATTGGAAGTGAGCAATGCTTAAAGCACCAACAGGACACACGCTAGAGCACTCCCCACAATCTCCACAATCACCTAACCCACTAGGACCTATTAGGGATTTTTTGAACTTAGTCCATACGCCAAAGGCATCTTTTGGCATAGTATCTTTATATTCTTTTGATGGCATATCTCCATCTCTCTTAATTGTTTTTATATATGATTTTCCTATTTTATCTTTACACACAGTAACGCATCTCTCACACACTATGCACAAATTTGGGTCATATACAGTTGCACCCCATGAGTTAAATTCCTTATAATCATCTTTTAGTGCATATTCTTGCGTATTTACGCCAACATAATGCGTGTAATTTTGTAATTCACACTCACCACTTTTATCACATACACCACATTGCAAAGGGTGATTTACATCATAGGCTTGCATTATGGCTTTTCTTTCTAACTCTATCTCCTCTGTATGGACAACAACATTCATACCATCTTTGACTTTTGCATTACAAGCATATACTCTCTTGCCATCTGCTTCTACCATACACATCTTACATGCTAGAGTTGGAGAGCAACAGGAGAGATAGCAAATAGCAGGGATAAAAATATTATTTGCCCTAGCTACATTTAATATACTCTCACCATCATCGCACAATACTTCGCAACCATCGATTATTACTTTTATCTTCTCCATTTGCTACCTTTTTATAGTTGTTTTGTAATAGCAAGATTCAAACTTAATATCAGAAAATAACATACCTATTAATCCTCTTAACTTAGGATTTAGCACGAATTTAACCTTCAATTCTTTAGTATCCATATTTAAAGAAATCATATCTCCATTAGTTACCTTACCAACCAAAGCAAACTGATTTGAGCCTTCAAGCCTCATTTCATCATCATATCTTATATAAGCTACCAACCCATTAATGTCATCTTGTATTTCTGTTATTTCATCGATTGTTTGCTCATTATTATTTGCTTTTTTAGAATCCAAAAAAGCAACATCAAAATTCTCTTCACTCAAAATAAAATTAAATGCCCTAATAATATTATCTGCAACATTGCTTTTATAAATATCGCCTCCAAGTATAATTAAGCTCTTTTTACCATTAGTGCTTAGTGATATTTGCTCTAACTCCTCTTCAGATAGATTTGATTCAGAAGACAGATAGCCTATATCCAAACTTGCATACTTAGTCTTAAATGTAGGACTTAAGAAATAAGCCAATAAACAAGCAACATACTCATCATATAAAACCTCATAAGAAAAATGAGTTATATTTGGGTGATAGTCAAAATTTATAGGGCTTATTAGAAAAATATTCTTATCAAAAGACTTTATATTTGGGAATCTATTATAAAAATCATCTATAAATCCGCCAAATAAAATCAAATTATCATAATTTGAAATTTCTAGTGATTCTTTAATCATTTCAGCCTCTTTACAACTATTGTCCAATCAACTTCGTTGAATCTCAAAGAATTCATAAGCATAGCACCACAACTCTCAACTACATCTGCACTACTTTGAACCTTAGAAAAATCAATAACTTCAAACAAAAAGATTCCAACCTCTCCAATATCTAAGTCATTGTTAATGGCATCTTTTAATCTACCTTCAAAATCATTTTTTACATGTCTCAAATCAATTCGCTTCATCTATCTATTTCCCCAAAAACTATATTTGTATTACCAATAATAGTTACAACATCTGCTAAATAATGACCAGGCAATAAATCCTGCAAAACTCCAGTATGAAAGAAGCTTGGTGTTCTCATTTTTAGTCTATATGGATATGGCTCACCTTCTGATTTGATAAAAAATCCAAGCTCACCTTTTGGAGATTCCGTTGGGACATATATCTCTCCTATAGGCGGACGCATACCTTGAGTTACAAGCACAAAATGTTGCATCAAAGAATAATTTTGAGTCATTATTTGCTCTTTTGGCGCTGAAAAATACCTAGTATCCTCACACATCAAAAGACTATCTGTATCTTTATATTTTTCTATTAGTTGATATAAGATTCTAATGCTCTGTCTCATCTCCTCCATATACAATAAATATCTCCCATAGCTATCATTACTAGCACTAATTGGCACATCAAATTCTAGCTCATCATATAATTCATATGGCTCTTCTTTTCTTATATCCCATTCTATACCACTACCTCTTAGCATAACACCGCTTAGACCCCAACTTTTAGCCATTTGCGGAGTTACAATCCCTACATTTTCTAAACGCATTCTCCATATACGATTTTCACTCAATATTCCCTCATATAGCTCAATCCTACTTGGTAATTCATCTAAAAATGCCTTTAATTTATCACACCAACTAGGAGGTAAGTCAAGTGGCACACCACCTATTCTAACACTAGAATGCGTAAGTCTAGCACCACAATAGTCTTCTATTAAGTCAATAGCAAATTCTCTTTCTCTAAAACAATAAAGAAAAATACTCATAGCACCAACATCAAGTGCGTGTGTAGCAAGCCAAAATAAATGAGAAATGATTCTATTTAATTCCAAAAGCATAGTTCTTATAACCTTAGCCCTTCTTGGAACTTCAACCCCAAGCAATCTCTCAACACTTAAAGCAAAGGCATAATTATTTGAACTAGCAGCAATATAATCCATTCTATCTGTTGTTGGCAAAAACTCATTATAAATCATATTTTCAGCCATTTTTTCCATACCACGATGCAAGTATCCAACATCTGGAGTAGCTTTAATTACCTTCTCGCCTTCTAGCTCTAAAATAAGTCTTAATTGACCATGAGCACTTGGGTGTTGCGGTCCAAAGTTTAGCACCATAGCATTATCGCTAATCCTATCAAAAGCAATATTTTCATAAAACGGCATTAATTTGTTTGGTTGTTGCATTTTATTTCCTCTTGTCTAATTGCTTTTGATTATTTATTGTTAGCTTTGTTACAAACAACACGCCATCTTCTTCTTGATACATAATTGGTTTTTTTACTTCATTATCTTTATCTATCACTTCGCCATATTTAACCTCATAACCAAGCCTTGAAAAACGAGTGCTATCATATCTATCTACCCTTGCAGAATCTCTTTGTTCTTCACCTACAACCTCTCTATATTCTCTGCCAAAAATAGTATCAACCTCATACCATCTAGCACTCTCATCGCCTTGCAGAGGATAGCTTTTTAACAATGGATGTCCAACCCAATCATCAGGCATCAAAATCCTCTTTGGATATGGATGGTGCAAAGGCATGATTCCAAACATATCATACATTTCCCTCTCACTCCAATTAGCACTGCTAAAAATGGAGCTAACTGATTCTATTTCTTCATTTTCTTTCAAAAATGTCTTAACTCTTAGTCTTCTTTTATGTGTAAAAGATAGCAACTGATAAAAAATCTCAAATCCACCATCTCTCTCTAAATAATCAATAGCACTCATCTCGCTTAATGTTTCATAGCCATTTGCTTTTATTATTTTTAATGCTTCAACTATATTATCCTTGCCAATCCACACAACACAAGTATCACGCTCAATATAAGATTCACGCACAAATCCTTCTAAATCCCTAATAACTTGCAAGTCAATTTCGTTGCTAACTTCATATCTAGGCACTCTAGGAGAAACATAGAATCTATCTTTGTAATATACCTCTTTTTGTGCATTTACCTTTGGTTTATATTCTCTCACTTATATCCTCCCTAGATAAGTCGTTTTGGTTCTATCTTACGCGATGATTTTTGTTTTCTTATTTTTTGTTGCAACACCATTAAAGCATACTGCAAAGTCTCTGGTCTAGGAGAACACCCCGGAAGATAAATATCAACTGGAATAATCCTATCTACACCTTGAACCGTTGCATAAGTATTAAACATACCACCAGTATTTGCACAACTACCCATTGATATGACCCATTTTGGCTCTGGCATTTGATCATATAGTCGCCTTACAAATTGTGCATGTTTTTTAGTAACCGTCCCTGCAACAATCATAACATCACTCTGTCTAGGACTCGCTCTAAAAATAGTCCCAAACCTATCAAAGTCATACCTTGAAGCACCTGTTGCCATCATCTCAATAGCACAACATGCAAGACCATAAGTCATAGCCCATAATGAATTACTTCTGCCCCAATTTACAAGCTTATCAACACTTGTAAGCATTATTGGAAGACCAGAATCTTTTAGATATTTTACTTCATGCTCTGCCATTGTAGCGCCCCTTTTCTCCATGCATATATAAAGCCTAAAAATAATAAGAAAACAAACAAAATCATCTCAATAAAACCAAACATACCAAGAATCTTAAAATCAACAGCCCACGGAAACATAAAAATAACTTCTACATCAAATAATATAAACAGCAAAGCCATTAAATAAAATTGTGATGAGATTCTATTTGGTTGTTTTGTCGGAGCTAGACCGCATTCATACGGAGCTAGTTTTAACTTTTGAGTGTTTTTGTTTGCTAAACTTTTTCCAACAAACCTAGAAAGAAATGTAGTTGCCAAAAAAGCAACAAATGTGAATATAAAAATTGCAAAGATTCCAAAATATGGGTGAGCGACATCCATATGAGACATGATATCTCCTTAACAAGCTTTGATAAAAATTATTACTTAATCTTATCAAACTTTTCTTAAAAATTATAAAGAAGTTTTTTGCTTTAGAGATAAAAGCCTTTATTTTTAGACATTTTCTAATTTCATTAAAGTAAAAAAGTTAAATTTACTATTACTTTTTGTATCAAATTTATATAGAAATATTATTTTTTTAAAATATTATCTATATTGTTTGATACATCTCCATAATACACAATATCCTCTGCTTTTAATTTATCATTTTGTAATATCTCTGGAATCTCACCAATATCTATATTTTCTCGCATTTTTTGTAATTCTTGCTCACTATATGAATACATCATCTGTGCAGATATTACGCCTTTTAGGCTTTCTACTTGTTTTAGTATTTTTATTTCTTCATCTATGCTAGAAGACTCCATTGTTATTACTATCTTTCCATTATCATCTTTGTAATGCCACTCTACGCTTTCTATATTATTTAACTCTTCACATAGTCTATCAACATCACTAGCCATGCACATTACAACAACACTTGAAACACTAAAATTATCACTAGACATATTAATTCCTTGTTATTATTGAAACTATGTTTATATACGAAATTTCTTATCATATTTGCTCTTTGCCTTATTATAACTAATATCAATAAATTCTAAAAATTCATAAAACTTCTCTTTGTTTGGAGAGTTTATACATATCCAATACAAATAAGCATATATAGGATGAGGCATGATTATATTTAAACATTCAAACTTTATATCACAACCAATTTTTACATATTCTCCTCTCTTAGGTCTAGATGGCTTTTTGCCAAATAATCGTTCGTAACAAATATAATCTATACTACAACTTAACCTATATATACCTTCTCTATTTAATTTAGATATATTGTCATTTGGACCATCAGTTTCTTTAATAGTGCAAAAATAGACACCATTTTTAAAATAATTGTGTGGATTATAAAACAAAGCTTTTTCTCCATAAATTTCTCTTAAAACAATGCCACTATATTTATCTTGCAATATGTTAATTATTTCTTCTATCTGCATTTATTTATCAAGTTTCCAAAATAAAATATCTTTTCCATCTTCTGTGCTAATAATTTTATTATCGCTAACAAAAAAGATAGAGTTTAATACATTAGTATGTCCTTGTAATACCGCAATCTCCTTTTTATCCAAAAAAGAAAACACAGCTATATCACTTGATTCGTTTTTCATATATGCGCCATATTTTCCATTTTTGCTAATGCCTACACTATATACCAAAAAATCAGTTTGTATAAAATCATACTCTCTACCTTTGTAGATTCCAGCTTTTCTATCTTGCCCTGCGGTAATTATAATCTCATTATCAGATATTAATGCCCTATATACATTATCCTTATTTGCACCTTCAAAGGTAGTTATTATCTCTCCATTTTTTACATCTCCATAATACACAATACCAGATTCACAAGACAATACATATTTGTCTTTATTTTCGTTTAAAGAAAAGTCAGAAAAACTAGCACTTGATATTTGCTTTTTATATTTAAACTCATCATCTTTTAGACTATAGAGCATAATTTCATTACTAGCTAATGCAATAAAGATTGAATCTTTATTAACAAAAGCAGCCTTTTTTATATTCAAAGCTTCGTGGTTTTTTAGGATATTTTCTATCGCACCATCTTTAATGATAAGAAGATTCTTCCCACCATAATCTCCCTCGCTTAAGACAAGCATGGAATCATAAAATACATCTACAAAAAATACTCTAGGATAAGAATCGCCAAAATAAGTCTTTACCTTAGGGAGTTGCATTAATCTTTTTGATTCTATTTTAAAAAATTCATCATCAAAGAAAATCTCTATTACTTCGCCAAAATCACTACCAACAAGTAGCTTATTCTTCACAACATTTGAGCTTACTAAATTGTTATCTAAACTAACCTTTTTATAAGGTTCTATCGCCAATAAAGATACACAAGCTAACATAACATACATAAAGATTCTAAGCATGTATTTCCTCCAATACTATCGCATTAGTTGGACACACGCTAATGCAAAACCCACACGATACACACTCATTATTTATTTTAGGATAAAACATACCTAAAAACTCTATTGCACCTTTATTTCCCATTTGACTAACACACATATCTTTACATGTATAACACATAGTTTTATTATATGCCAAACAATTTAGTTCATCTATTTTTACCATAAAGTTAAAGTTGGCTTCACAATCTTCAAGCAAAACACCACTAGGACAAGCACTAGCACACTTACCACACAACAAACAACCATTAATACCAAAGTCAATGTATGGAATCTTTCCGTTATGCTTTAATACTCCAATACCACCAACACTCTGAAGTTCTAGAGCACAAGCACTAATACACTCACCTTGACATGAATTACAACTAGAAAACAATTCTCTATCTTGATTATAAGGAGGTAATGGGACAAAACTCTGCCCCTCTTTACTTCCTTTAAAGATTCCTCTTAAGAATTCTCTCCTACTAGCCACTAATTAACGCCTTCATTTAGCACATCTAATAAATTAGATTTTTTATTTGAATCAGCTTCTCTAAAATTAGGCATAAATTTATTACCAACTAAAGGTTGTGCATTAACTTGAGTTGCATGACAAGCAACACAATTAAATCTACTCTCGTCCATAGCACCATTTAAATCTACATTTTCTCTAAAGCTATAAAAATGTGATTTTGGCATAGGAGTAGCATTTACAGCCTCTGCAATATCTGGCAAATGACATGATGTGCAAGAATTGTTCTCCTTTGTTATAGGTAACATATCATCTAAATTATGTGGAATCATAGGTGGTGCATTTTCAAATGCTCTATCAATTAGAGTAGATTCTCCTGCTACTTTAAGATTATAATCATAGGCTTTAATTGCAGAATCTTCACTAAAAAGTGAGCTTTTTCGCAAACCAATATCATTATCACTAACACCACCTACACTACAACCAACAAAGATAAGCATAGATAAAAAAATACTAATTTTCATAACTTTCATTACTTCTCCTTTATAATACTAAATTCCAAAGCGTTATCACCGCAAACCTCTATACACCTACCACATAATATGCACTCTCCACTAGTTACTCTTCCGCTATGATGAGTAATTAAGTCTAGAACTTGATTTTCAGGACATATATTTTTGCATTCCATACATTTTGTACAAGATTCTAAATCATACTTAACCCTTAAAATAGAAAATTTAGAAACAAGAGAATAAAAAGCCCCAAGAGGACAAACATGTCCACAAAAACCATGCTTTATAGCTATATCAAACAAAAATACAGACAAAACTATAAAGCCACCAAATCCAATACCAAAGACTAGACCTCTGTGAATATGAGTAATTGGACTAATATTCTCAAAAGCTGGGATACCAAATATAAATGACAGCACTAATGATAAACCAAAAACAACATACCTAGTATTTCTGCTAATCACAAAAAGAGAACCACGAATTTTTAGAGTTTTTCTAACAAAAGACGCAAGATCGCTAATTAGATTCATAGGACACACAAAAGAACAAAATGCTCTGCCAAAAAAGATTCCATAAAACAAAATTATAATAAGACCACCTAGAAGTGAATTTAAGCCAACTATAGCACCGCTAAAGAATAATTGCAAAAGCGCAAAAGGATCACTAAGGGGTATAGTCTCAAACAACAAAGACCCACTTAAATTACCTTGCAAAATCTTAACCCCATAATAGCTACCAAGCATATATAAAGATAAAATCAAGCACTGAATGAATCTTCGTAAAATTAAAAATCTATATTTTCTCATCTAAAACTCCCCATTTAGATAACTCTCTACACCTTTTGTATTTTCTTTTAGATTCTTAGTCTTTGCATCTTTTAGTCTTGCTTCATCGCCACTATCCCAGCCTTTAATATAATTCGTCCCAACTTCTCCTAGCACCATATCTCTAGGCATAACAATAATTGCTGCTTTTTTGGTAATACATGCCTTCTCACACTTACCACAGCCAGTGCATACTTCACTATCAACAACAGGCAGCAAATATGAATGCTTCCCTGTTCTGTCATTTCTTTTATATTCTAGCTTTATTGCCTCACCAATTAATGGACATGCTCTATAACATGCATCACATTGGATTCCCCAATAAGCTACACAATTTTGATTATCAACTATTGCAACACCCATTCTTGCTTTGTTAATATCCAAAGAATCTCCACTCAAAACCAAATTCTTATCCAAAGCATTTGTCGGACATATAGGCACACAAGGTATATCGCTACACATCTCACATGGAATATCCCTAGGTATAAAATAAGGCGTTCCAACAGGAATTTTGCTACCAGCACTAGCCAACTTTAGCGTATCAAATGGACAAGCTTCAACGCAAAGACCACATCTAATGCAATACCTCAAAAACTCATCTTCATCTAGTGCAGCAGGTGGTCGCAAAATAAACTCATTCGCTCTTGTGCCTGTTAAAAACGCGCCCCAAATAATACCACCCACACTAGCTAAAGCCATTGCTTTTGAGCTTGTAAGCAAGAAATTCCTTCTTTGATTATCCATATTAACTATGCCTTATATATTTTTACCGCACACTTTTTGAAATCTGTCTGCTTAGAAATAGGACAAGTAGCATCTAAACAAACCTTATTTATATATACTTTCTCATCAAACCAAGGCACATAAACAAGCCCCAAAGGTGGTCTATTTCTACCTCTAGTATCAACTCTAGCTTTAACTTTACCTCTTCTTGATTCAACCCATACTGCATCATTTTGCTTTACGCCAAGCTTGTTTGCATCTTCTGGATTCATATAGCACAATGCTTCAGGCACAGCACGATAAAGTTCAGGCACTCTCATAGTCATAGTTCCACTATGCCAATGCTCCAACACCCTACCAGTGCTTAACCAGAATGGATACTCATCATTTGGCATTTCTGGTGGATCCATATAAGGGCGGAAGAATATTTTTGCCTTATTTTTTAGAGAATATTTCTTATCTGTTTTTGGTGAGATTAAATCCCCTCTTGGAAGTTCTTTGCCAAAATCACCATAGAATGCAAATTCTCCATTATTTGCTTTTCTTGCATAGAAATCATATTTGGAGTTGAATCTCCATTGAGTTTCTTTGCCATCTACAACAGGCCATCTTAGTCCTCTAACCCTATGATATGTATCAAAGTCAGCCAAATCATGTCCATGACCTACGCCAAACTTCCTATATTCTTCCCAAAGATATTTCTGAACAAAGAATCCATAACCATTAAACACCTCACCATCACTACCGACCACAGCTCTTTTATCGCCAAAAACTTCAGAGTTTAACTCTTTATCTAGCATTGCATCTTTTGTGCTATATGATAGTGCTTCTTTATTTGCAAACAATACTTCAAACAAAGTAGAATCTTCGCTATATCCCATAGCTTTAGCCTTGTCTAAAACGCTAGGTAATGTTAGTTTGTCATTTACTTTTTTCTCACCCCAAACTTCTTTTAGTGTAAATCTCTTAGAGAATTCCAAAATATGCCAAATATCACTCATAGAATTTCCTTGAGGCAATACTTGTTGCTTCCAATGCTGCGTTCTTCGTTCAGCATTTCCATACGCACCCCACTTTTCATATATCATAGCAGCAGGTAAAATTAAATCAGCAACCTTAGCACTAATCCCAGGATAAGAATCCGATACAACTATAAAGTTATCCATATCTCTTGCAGCACTTATCCAGTGGTTTGCATTTGCGGTATTTTGCCATGGATTATTTACTTGCACCCACGCCCACTTAATTTTCCCATCTTCTAAGTTACGCATAATTTGCATAAAGTGGTCACCAATTTGTGGATTTATTGTTCCGCTAGGTAGTTTCCAAATTTTTTCTGTTATATCTCTATGCTTTTTGTTGCCAACAACCATATCAGCAGGAAGTCTATGTGCAAATGTCCCAACTTCTCTTGCGGTTCCACATGCACTTGGTTGCCCAGTTAGAGAGAATGCTCCACTTCCAGGCTTTGCTTGTTTGCCAAGAAGCATATGAACCATATAGCTTTGCTCATTCACCCAAGTTCCTCTTGTATGCTGATTCATACCCATAGTCCAAAAACTAACTACTTTTCTGTTTTTCTCAATATAATAATTAGCCAAAGCTTGTAATTTTTCTTTAAAAGATTCTAAAGATTCTTTGCTATCACCCTTAGCGATCTTTGCTACAAAATCAAGCGTATAAGGTGCTAGTGCTTTTTTAAACTCATCAAAGCTAATCTCCCAGTGATTCCCAGCTTGTGCATTATGTTTATTTTCCATAACATCGCCAGCTTTTAATCCTAAATATTGAAGAGTTACACCCTCATTTTCACTTAATACTTTTGATTTCTCTTTAGCTGCTATATCAAGTTCTTTTTTATCGTATTTAGCATGTTTTATATCAGTTCTCATACCATAGCCAATATCTGCATATCCTGTAGTAAAGATACAGTTATTCTTTACAAATTTCCAATCAATTGCAGATTCATTGTTATAAACTATCTCTCTTGCAATAAAATTCCAAATAGCCAAATCAGTATGAGGAGCAAAAACAATTTCTATATCTGCTAAATCAGAAGTTCTATTTGAATATGGAGTTAAATTTATAACCTTAACTTTATCGCTATTTGATAGCTTTCTATCAGTTACTCTTGCCCATAGTATAGGGTGCATTTCTGCCATATTTGCTCCCCAAGTAACAATAGTATCTGTTAGCTCAATATCATCATAACAACCAGCTGGCTCATCAATTCCAAATGTCTCCATGAAACCTACAACAGCACTAGCCATACAATGTCTAGCATTTGGATCTATATTATTACTTCTAAATCCACCCTTTATAAGTTTAGCCGCTGCATATCCTTCTTGAATCGTGTATTGACCTGAGCCAAATACACCAATACCAGTTGGTCCAAGCTCATTGTATGCCTCTTTAAACTTCTCTGCCATAATATCAAACGCTCTCTGCCAAGAGACAGGCTGAAATTTACCTTTTTTATCAAACTCTCCACTAGAATTAACACGCAATAGAGGTTGTGTTAATCTATCATCTCCATACATAATCTTTGCATTAAAATAGCCTTTAATACAATTTAGTCCTCTATTTACAGGAGCAGCTGGATCACCTTTTACTGCTACTATTTGCTCATCTTTTGTAGCAACCATTATCCCACAGCCAGTTCCACAGAATCTACATACAGATTTATCCCATTTCCATGTATTTTCAGCTTCTCTAGCTTGTGCCAATGCACTACTTGGCACAGAAATACCAACCGCACTTGCTGCACTTGCAGCAGCTGCTGTTTTTAGAAAATCTCTTCTATTTATTGGCATAAAACCTCCTTATAAAAAATGAAACATAATTATATTTACAACAACACATTTTTGCAATATACAGAATTTTATATATAGTTAAAACAAAATTGTTTTTTAAATTTTATCCTTGACTTTATTTTTTTGTAAAATGCAACGCCAACAATATTTAAATAAAATATTTTATGGGCATACAAAATTATTTATAAGGAGAAGATTTGGTATGAAAAAATCATGTTATCATTAATTTTGCTTGTTCATGCTACAATGGCTATGGAAGTTTGCTCTCTAAAAGTGAAGCCTGAAGCTGGTTTAATGGTTGGCCTAACAAAGGATGATATTGAAGCAAGTTATGGTAGTGCTTCTGCTAGTGAAAGCGCTAGTGAGAACTTCTATGGTGGATATGGTAGAGTATGGCTTGGTTCTGTTAATTCAAGATTTGTAGTAGCTCCACAAATCAAATATATGAAATATAGCAGTTTTAGCGATGCAAATATTCAATTTGGAGCATTAGTTGGATATAATACTTCATTTGGATTAACCCCTTATGTTGGTGCTAGCTATTCTATATTTATTTGGAGACTTTGACAATACTTACGCTCTAAATGTTGGTGCCAAATTTGACATGCCTATGATTCCTTTTATGACAATAGGTATCGATGCTGGATATACAAAACCTAAAACAACTATTTTAGGCGCAGAAACATCAATGAAAATGATGTCAGTAGTTGCTACAATTAGTGTTATATTCTATTAGAATTTACTAATTTGTCCTATAAAAATATTCATATTACAATTAACCTACAAATTATCACTTCCAATTATTTTTATCCTACAAAACAAGCTATATCTACTTTTACATTATGGCTTATTTACATTTTATAATCTGCTTAAACTTTTTCTCTAGTAATCTAGCAATAAGATTCAAAATTTTTAACTAATTATCAAAAGATTTTAATCATAAAAAATTATATCCATCTTTACTATAAAATTAGATACATAAAGCAACATAAACAAAAAGCCAAAAAAATTATAAAAAGTATTAAATTGGTATTGATAGTAATGTGATTTTGAATTTTGTTTGTTAAGTAGCAAAAGCTACTTAATCATAAATTTTCTTAAAGCTTCTTCTACCTCTATAGGGTTTGATTTTGAGATAAACTCGTTTGCATTTAGTGATCTTGCCATATCTTCATTGCTACTACCACTCATAGATGAATTTACGACGATTGGCAAGTGGGCTGTTTTTGGATTTGCTTTAATTTGCTTAATAACCTCAAATCCACTTGCCTCTGGCATTTCTAAGTCTGTAATTATAATACCTATCTTAGATATATCAGTATTCTCATCAAAGGCATAATCAAGCAACTGCTGTCCATTAGTAAATGTATGATATACAAGCCCAAGCTTTGTTAATATGTGTTGCATTGTTTTAATAACACTTGGAGAATCATCTGCTAATAGCACTTCCTTATCAGTTTCAATCTCCTGTATCCTATTCATCTCATCATTTTTCTCATCTTCAATCCATGGGAATACATCAATTAGCATTTTTTCAATATCAACTACTTGCACCAAACGCCCATCAAAATATCTCGTTCTACTTACAAGTTTTGTATTAAGCCCAGAGTTACCAATACCAGCACTCTGCTCAATATCGGTCCATTTTTTATTTAAGATTCTATCTGCTTCATAGATTCTAACCCCCACTGTCCATTTAGAAAACTCACATATCATAACCACTTCATCATCACCAGGATCCCTAACAATACCATAAGGATCCAAGTTTTTTGTCTTATTTGCAGAATCATAATAAAACCACTTCTTTAAATCTATTAAAGGTATTGTAAGCTCTCTAATCGTTATCAATCCTTCAACCAAAGAACTTCCCTCATGTGCGACAACAGTTATCTCTCCCCTATATTTAACAACTTCACGAATCTTAAAGACATTTACCGCATATAAATCCTTGTCTTTTTCTAATCTAAAACACAGAAGTTGTAACTCATTGTTCCTGTGCAAATTGGTAATTTGATCAACATTTGATAAATTCGACATTATAGAAACCTTAAAGTAGAAATTTTGAAAATTATAACATTATTTTCTACACACTTTTATAATATTCCCTAAAAGTTTCACAAGTTTTAAGCAGATTATCTAGGTTGCCACTATCTATTATTTTTCCATCTTTTAGAAAATAAAGTGTATCAGCTAAAGATAGCGTAGAAGGTCTATGTGCAACTATTATCACAATCTTATATTTTATAATTTGCCTTAGAGATTCTTTAAATCCTTCTTCAGTTTTGTTATCTAATGCACTAGTAGCCTCATCTAATATTAATATTTCTGGATTTTTATATAATGCTCTAGCAATGGCGATTCTCTGTCTTTGACCACCGCTTAGATTCGCACCAAATTCATCTAAATTAGTATAAATTCCATTTGGTAGAGATTCTATATAATCATAAATCATAGCACTCTTTAGAGATTCTATTACTCTATTTTCATCAACAACATCACCATATGCAATATTATTTGCAACACTATCATTAAATATAAAGATTCTTTGAGTTACAACACCTATTTTACTAGTTAGACTTTTATAATCATAACTTTCTATTTTCTTACCATTTATCAGCACTTCACCACTTGTAGGCTCATATAGTCTTAATAAAAGATTCACCAAAGAACTCTTGCCACCACCACTACTTCCAACCAATGCGATTGTATCTCCATAATTTAGCTTTAAATTAATGTCCCTTAAAGCCTCTTTATCATCATACTTCAAGCCAACATTGCTAAATTCAACACTAGTCACCTTCTCTAAAATCTCGCTTCCACTTTTAAAGCCACTCTCTCTATTTAGTAGCTCATAGATTCTATCCCCTGCTACAAATGCAACTTGGAACTTCAAATAAAGCCCACTAACACGCTTAATAGGAGTATAAAGCATAAAAAGTGCAGTAACAAATGAAAAAAATGCACCCGTGCTAAGCTCACCATCTATTACCTTGTATCCACCAACAACAATAACAACAGCAACTGCAATAGCACCTATTGTCTCCATTATTGGAGAATACAATTCTGATAATTTAACTGATTTCATAATAGCATTAAAAAGCTCTCTATTACGACTTGCAAATTGCGATATCTCCATTTTATCGCTAGAGCTTATCTTTACAAGTTCTACATTATTAAAAATCTCAACTAACTTAGAAGATAAATCAGCATTTTTTTCTTGAATCTTTTTGGAGAATTTACGCATTTTCTTTGCAATTAAAATTATTGGATACAAAACAAGAGGCATAACAACAAGCCCATAAAATGCTAACTCTGGGCTTTGGTAGATTACAACACAAATTAAAGCAACAATAGTAGCAGACTCTCTAAAAGATTCCATAAAATGATTTGACACAGCACCTTGAATTGCATTTATATCATTCATAACACGCGAAATTATCTCACCATTTCGATTAGAATTAAAAAACCCTATCTCAAAGCTAAGAATCTTTGATAGCAAATTATCCTTCAAACGACGAACAATATCATTACCAACAAAGCTCATATAATATGTCTGTATGTATGTGCCAAGTCCTTTTGCAAAATACGCCAAAACAACCAAAAATGGCAGAATCTTTAGCATTGTTTCATCTTTTTTGATAAAAATATCATCTAAAACTGGCTTTACTAAATATGCCGCAGCAGCACTTGCTAGTGCAACTAGTAAAGCACCTATAATTGCATATATAAAACACGCTTTATATTCTTTAATATATGGGAAGAATCTAATAAAAAACTGCTTCAAAATAATATCTCGCTACTAGTCTCTCTTTCCTTATATTTCAAAGGACTTCTATCAGTATAGAGGAATCTCTCGCCATTTATGACCTTATCTCCAACTCCTTCTGGTTTTTTAAACTTCCTAGGCAATCCCGGCTCAAGCTCTAATAATTTTGTAAAAAAATAAGAAAACGCCGGTGCTGGTGCTACACCACCTGTCTCACTATAACCCATAGGAGTATTGTCATCTTTACCATACCATACTATAGCCTCAATGCTTGGTGAGAAACCACAAAACCACGCATCGACATTATCATTTGTAGTCCCTGTTTTACCAGCTACTTCCAAGCCCTCTACTTTAGCTCTCCTACCACTTCCATTGTTTATTACATTTTGTAAAATATCAACTATCAAATAACTCTGCTTAGATTCTGTAAGCTCATGTGTATCGGGTTTAAAATAAGCGACATTGCCATTAATGTCTTCTATTTTGTTCATTAATTGGGGATCAATTACAACACCATAATTTGAAAACACCATAAAATTCCTAGCCATCTCAAGTGGAGAGGCAACAAAGCTACCAAGAGAAATAGTTAAATCCTTTGGCACATTGCTAAAGCCATAATTCAAAATTCCGCTATACATTCTATCAAAACCGACTTCTTCTACTAGGTTGATAGTTGCCAAGTTTAAAGACTTAGTTAAAGATTCCCTAAGAGTTACGAATCCCTTAAGCGAACTAGTATAGTTTTTTGGTTGCCATTTCTTTCTCTCACCATTAACTCTGTATTCATATGTTCTAGCAATATCTGGAATCTCATAATTTTGTCCCAACCCAGAATTAATCGCTGTAAGATATAAATATGGTTTAACACTACTTCCTATTTGTCGCTTACTTTGTGTGGCTCTATTGAAATTGCTTTTTTTATAATCCACACCACCAACTAGTGCCAAAATATTCCCAGTCCCACTCTCTAATACAACAAATGCACCATTTAACTTATCTTGCAGAGTTTCATCTTTTTTATGTCTTGCTAGAATCTGCTCATACCCAAAGTATAGTGCTTCTTCTGCTAATGCTTGGTAATCTAAATCAATATTTAAATATATCTTATATCCACCTTTTTTTAAATCAGATATCCCACTTAGCTGTCTTTGCACCTCATCTACAACATATGGTGCTACATTTTTAGTTAGAGTATCATTATATACAATTGGTTTTTCTGCCATTGATAAATCATACTCATCTTTATCAATCCAGCCTAGCTCATACATTCTTTGCAATACATTATTTGCCCTACCTAATGAGAAATCATAATTTTTAGTAGGATCATAAAAGCTAGGTGCTCTAGGCAAAGAAACTAGCATTGCCATCTCTTTTAAACTAAGCTCGTCCATATCTTTTCTAAAATACCCAATAGAAGCTGTCTTGATTCCATAAAATCCATGCCCAAAATATGTGTGGTTTAAATATCTTTCCAATATCTCTTCTTTACTTAATATGGTTTCTATTTGTAATGCAAGCAACATTTCTTTTATTTTTCTTTCTATTGTTTTATCTCTAGTTAATGCTACATTTTTAATTAATTGTTGCGTTATTGTGCTACCACCTTCAGCATATCTAGCGTTTTTTATATTCTTTATCATGGCCCTAACTATCGCATCTAAATTAACTCCCGGATGCTCAAAAAACAAAGTATCTTCAATAGCCAATAAAGCCTCTATTAACCTTGGTGGAATCTCTTCAAATGAAGCATAGAATCTAAATTCTTCTTCAAACAAATTTGCAACCAATCTATTTTTTTTATCAAATATTTGCGTTGCAATTGGTGGCTTGTAATGTACTATTTTATCTGTATCATCTCGAACTTCAGAATAAAGCTGACTAACAAAAAAAATAATAGTAATTCCAGCAATAATACAAAATGTAACAAAAATTCTAAAAAAATTACTCATATAAAATTTAATTTTCCTTAATTAATTTGTAGCCAAGCCTTGAGTGATTTTTAATTAAATCATAATAAGTCTTTCTCCTTAAGCTATTTATATGCATTCTTAAAGAATCCATAGTCATAGGAGAATCTTTCCAAACTTCTTTATGAAACTCATCATAAGTTACAGGATATCCATTAGCACCAATCAATAACTCTAGTATTTGACGCTCTCTATCGGTTAGCTCATATACTGCATAACCTTTTGAGATAGAATTTTCAAGCCTTTTATACAAACAGCCATTACCCAAATCAACCACTTCATCTTTATGTAATTGCTTATAAAGTCCTAAAAGTAATACATAAAGTTCCTCTAAATCAACCTCTTTTTTAATTAAAGAACAAGCATTTAACTTTATCATTTCTGATATTTTTTGTTCATCGCTATATGCAGTCATAAAAATAACAGGGATTTTTGGGTCTATGCTTCTCATGGCCTTAACCATAGATATGCCATCGATATTGCCCTCCAAATTAACATCAGTAATTACAACATCAATAGCCTCTTTTTTAAAAACCTTCAATCCAAGCTCACCCCTATTGGCTATAAATACTTTTTTGCATTTTCTTTCCAAAGGAAGTTTTAATAAATCAAGTGCCACCACATCATCTTCCACGATTAAAACACTGACATTTTTTAGTGGCTCTAATAAATCAACCAACATTAGATCCCCTCGTATTTTTAATGTAAAATAAGTAGGGATTGTATTAAAATTTATGTAAAAATAAATTTAAAATTATTTACAAGGACATTCCTTACCAAAAACCTTCATAAACTCACAATAAAGGCAACTTACACTTCTTTTTGTGCAGATAACTGGTATATCTTTTTTCTTTGCTTCATTTCTAAATTTTCTCATTGTATTGTGATTTAAAAAATTAGTTAGCATAACTAAACATTCTATGTTTTGTGGCAAATCCTTATGATTCACACTCTCTCTTCTACCATTCCAATGCATAATGCTACTACAACCAAAATTTTTCAATACTGCTTTAATTGGAACAATCTCATCTCCACCGATCACTAGAACTGACATATAATCCTCCAAATTTATAAATTATATATTTTTATAAAATGATAATGGTTATTAACTTAATGATAAATAAAAATCATTCTCAATTTATCTAAATTTGAAAAACTATTTACCAAAATACATTGTGAAATGTTATTTTTTTTATTATAATACTTTTTAAAATACCTTTAAATACTCGCTGTTTCAAGAATTTAGGATTCTTATTTTGCCCACAGACTAACTCTAAGGAGAAGATATGAAAAAATACAAAGAATCAATAAATACAATTTTGGATAGATTGCAACTATCAGTTAAAAAAAACAATCTAAAAAATTCCAAACAAAGAGAAATAATACTAAAGGTAATTTATGAAAATGGTGGTCATCTAAGCCCAGAAGAAATATTTACCCTAGCACGAAAAGTATGCAAAAGTAGTAGCATATCATCTGTGTATAGAATCCTATCTTTCCTTGAAAAAGAAGGTTTTGTAAATTCAATAGAAGTAGATAAAAGTGGCAAAAAATATGAAATAGCAAGTGGATTGCACCATGACCATATAATATGCGTAGAATGTGGCAGGATAGAAGAGTTCTGCAATGAAGAAATAGAAAAGCTACAAATAGAAGTTACAAACGACCATGAAGCAAAATTAGTAGGACATGATATGCTACTTTATGTAGTGTGCAAATCATGTCTAAAGAATCAAAAGTAGCTAAACTTTAGCCTCTTTTGAAATATCCACTTCCCAAAAAAATTCAATCCAAGACTTAGCCTCTCTTATATAATAGTCAGGCTTAAAGCACGAAGTTTCTTTATAGAATATGCTAGCTGTCTTAATTACTGAATCTGAATTAATTTCTTTTAGTATCTTAAATACCTTTTGCATACTAAGACCACTATCAACTATTTCATCAACTAGCAATATCTTATCTATCCCGCTTATCTCTGGTATATGCGATACTTCTAAACTTTGCTTTGTTTTATTTGTATAAGAGGTAACATTTATCGTATATACTTTCCTTATATCAAGTGCGATTCCTAGAAAATGTGCTATAGTAAGCCCGCCACGAGATATAGCAACAATTGCTTCAGGTTGAAAGTCTATATTTTCTAGTAGCCTTTTAATATCATCTCTAAACTCATCATAACTATAATATTGCATTTATTTCCTCCCTGGAATATGTATGTATCTCATTATACAAGCTATCTCTCTCAACAGGTATAAAACCACTATCACATATAAATGACACGAGCTCTCTTTTGGAGATTCCATTTAAGCTTTTGCTCCCGCTTGCACTCTGTATGGATTCTCTTTGAATAGTTCCATCTATATCATCAGCACCAAACTCTTGTGCTAGTAGTGCCATATTTATACCCAATGTAGCCCAATAAGCCTTAATATGAGGTATATTTGATAAAATGATTCTAGAAATTGAAATTGTCTTTAAAATTTCCTGCCCAGTTGGAAACTCTTTAACATTCAAAAAATTATTATGCTTTTGATACACAAGAGGTATAAAGGCATTAAAACCACCGCTTTTTTCTTGTTGAGCATAAAGTCTAAATAAATGGTCGATTCTATGTTCTCTAGATTCAACATGACCAAATAGCATTGTGGCATTTGATTTCTTTCCCAAAGAGTGCCAATATCCATGAATCTCTAGCCAAGTCTTTGAATCCACCTTACCTTTACAGACATATTCTCTAACTTGTTCATCAAATATCTCTGCCCCTCCTCCCGGCATTGAATCAACACCATTTTCTGCCATTTTTTCTAACACTTTTTTATAAGATATATTTTCTAAATTTGCTAGATAATTTACTTCTGCTGCTGTTAGTGCTTTTAGATGTATTTGTGGGAATCTATTTTTTAACTCTAAAAATACATCACAATACCAAGCAAGATTCAGCTTTGGATTATGTGCTCCTACTATATGAAGTTCTAATGCACCATTATTAATCGAATCTTCTGCTTCTTTTAGCACTTCTTCTTTATTTCTCGTGTATGGATTTGGATTCTTTCTATGAGATGAAAATCCACAAAACCTACAAAAATCAACACATTCATTCGTAGGATTTATATGTCTATTGGAGTTAAAAAACACCTTTTTACCAAAATACTTTTCTCTAATTTCATTTGCCATGTTTCCTAAAGTATAAATATCCAAGTCATATAATTTTAATGCTTCTTCAAAATTAATCATACTATAACCCTTAAATTAAGAAAATAAATGTAAATAAAAAACTTTATCATTTAATATTAGTAAAAAGTAATTATAGTATGATTTTTAAAAATAAGTTTAGGAGTGTGTATGCTATGAGATACAAGGAAATATTTTTACAAGAAAATACATTAATTACTTCAAAAACTGATACAAAAGGAAATATAACCTATTGCAATGCTGATTTTATCAAATATAGCAAAATGACTGAAAAGGAACTTTTAGGACAACCACACAATATAATAAGACACCCATATATGCCAAAAGTAGCCTTTAAAGCATTATGGGATACCATAAAAACAAAAAATGAATTTTTCGCATTTGTATGCAATCTAAATAAAGAAAAAGAAACCTACTGGGTGTTTGCCAATGTAACGCCTTCACTTGATAATGATGGAAATATAGTTGGTTACTACTCTGTAAGGCGGAAGCCAAGTGCACATGGAATTAAAACACTAAGCGAAATTTACAAGCAACTAAACAAAATAGAAAAAGATAAAAATTTATCTGAATCCGAAAAATTTCTTGTAGATTTTTTACAATCAAATAATATACAATGGAACAAATTAATGATTGAATTGCAAAATACAAAAAACATGTAATAATGAAACAAAAAAAATAAATCATTAATAAATAATGGAACAATATTTAATATACTTTTAATGTTTTATAAGAAACAATTCAAATTTACTTTGGAAACATTAAGTATTTATGTATGTATCCAAAATTTAGTATATGTGAGTAATACACAAGGATTATGATATGGAAAAAGAAATGTTCTTGGCAGATGATACACTAATTACATCTAAGACGGACTTGAAAGGGAGAGTTACATATGGAAACAGTGACTTTATAGATTACGGCGAATATAAGGAAAATGAATTCTTAAATAAGCCACACAATATAATTAGACATAACAACATGCCAAAAATTGCATTCAAAGCATTATGGGATACACTAAAAGAAGGAAAAGAATTCTTTGCGTTTGTATGCAATAAATCAAAACACAACAAAATATACTGGGTATTTGCCAATGTAACGCCTTCACTTGATAATGATGGAAATATAGTTGGTTACTACTCTGTAAGGCGAAGACCAAGCAAAGCTGGTGTTGAGACTATGAATAATTTATATTCTAAGCTACTAGATATTGAACGAACTCAAGGTTTACAGGCGTCATCGAAGTTTGTTGAAAATTTACTCAAGGAACACAATATGAGTTGGAATGAACTAATGATATGTCTTCAAAATCAAGGTAAAGAGAGTGGGTACAGATGAACAAATTATTCATAATAAATGCAACACTAACTATAATATCTATCATTTTTGTTATATGCTTTAATATGAATGGTATTTACTTGTTAATAACATTAATTTTATTAGCATTATCAGTCGCTACATCTATACTTGGCTACATAAATAATAGTAAAAACAACAAATTAATAGATAAAATAGCACAGATTTCAAGAGAATATCAAAAAGGTGAATTTGAATCTAGAGTAATAAATATAAATGACAATTCTATATTAGGAGAATTAGCAAATAATTTTAATACTCTAGCAGACAATTTAGAAGCTTTTATGAGAGAAATATCAACAGCAATAAAATCATCTCAAGAAGGAAAATATTATAGATTAGCATTTCCAGAGGGATTAAATGGTGCATTTTTCAACAATATAGTTAATATAAACAAAGCACTGGTGCAAATAGAAGAAAATGCAAAAGATAACCTCACAAATCTACTTGCAAAATCACTTATGAATATAAATTTAGACTCACAAAATACAAATCTCAAAAAAATCTCGAATGATTTAGATGAAAATATAAAATACATGGGCATTGTGAGCAATGAAGTAGATAGCATAACAAAAAGCACACAACAATCCCAAGATAATGTAAGAACAATGACAAGCTCAATGGATAACCTAACAGGAATCGTAAGAGACAATGTAGATACTATACAAAGCTTTGTGCAAAAATCAAGAGAGATAACTTCAATAGTAGAGATAATCACAGAAATAGCAAACCAAACAAATCTCCTAGCACTAAATGCAAGTATAGAAGCAGCAAGAGCTGGTGAGCATGGCAGAGGATTTGCAGTAGTAGCCGATGAAGTAAGACAACTAGCAGAAAAAACACACAAAGCTACAAATAATATCTCGATAATGGTGCAGACAATGCAACAAGAAATATCTCTAATACAAGACAATTTCAATGAAGTATCAAAATTTGCAGAACAAACAAACGACAATATAGTTGCATTTAATGCCATATTTACAAACATGGAAGAAACAACCATGAATCTAAAAGATGTGTTTTATAAACTAGTTAGCAAACTACTTCTCAATGTCTCAAAGCTAGAGCACATAGTCTATAAATCTAATTTGTATCTAACATTTAATATAAAAGAAAAAACTTGCGATTTTGAACACACAAATCCTATATCAAAATACATAGAAGATAATGAGAAAATACAACAAATAGGCAATATAGACCTAGCACAACTAAATAATAACAAGCAAATATTGCTAAATGACACACTAAAAGCACTAGATATGCTAGATAAAGCACTTAGCAAAGAAATAGTAGAAGAAATAATTGGCTACTTTAAAGATATTGAGGATAAATCAAAGCAAACAATACAATTATTAGAGGCTTAGTTCTCTAATAATTCTCCCTCATATAGAAAAATAGAAGGTTCATATTTTACATTTCTTATGCTATCTTGCTTTGCATAACTTAGATGCAAAATATCCTTAGCTCTAGTTACTGCAACATAAAACAATCTTCTTTCTTCTTCTAAAGTCCCACCACGACCTATTAGCTTTTTATTTGGGAATCTACCCTCCATTAAATCAACAATATAAACACAAGAAAACTCTAGCCCCTTACTTGCATGAATGCTAAGTAAATTTACACCACTTCCTTCACTCATCTCACTAGAACCCAAAAGCATGGCATTTAAGAATCTCTCTAATACACTATGTTGCTCTGCTAATCCTAAAAGCAAGGACACCTTCCTCTCTATTCTTTCTAAACTTAATTCATATTTTTCTTTATCGAATTTTCCATTTTTATTTATAGCTCTATCTTTTGCTAATTTCTGTGCGACAATGGTAAAAATAGGCATTGTATATATTTTTGATATTAGAGTATATGGTTTTTGAACATTTTTTAATTCCTTTAAAAACACAAAAAGTGAGTTTAAAAACTCTGCACCATCTTGCTCGATTCTAGGATTATTTAATATTTTATGTTCTTTAAAATCATCTCTTAAATTTACAAAAGCTACCCTCTTTTCTTCCTCAAACAAAGAATGTAAAATTGTTTGACCCTTTTTTTGATATGGATTTGGAATATCATCTTTTGGATTTAGCATTCCTTCTATAATATCTCCATCTCCAAGCAATAATAATGCCTCATAAATCTCCTTTGCTACGCTATCTCCTATACCTCTTGCATAGCCAAGAGTATGGATAAATGCCATCATATCCTTTGGATTAGATAAAATAGTGCAAAGATTCAATATGTATTTAATTTCTTTTGAATCAAAAAAGCTAAGCCCACCTTTTCTCTTTGTTGGGATTCCATTCTCTCTAAAGACCGCCTCTAATCCATCGCCACTAGAGTTATTCCTAAAAATAACAGCGATATTTTCATATGGTATATTAGAGAGTTTTATTTTATTTGCAACCCCTTGATATTGTGAGAATGTATCTTCATACTCATATAATTTTGGTTCACCATAGTCTTCTTGCTTTACTACCTCTAGCTTTTTTGGATAGATTCGTGGGTTTTTTTCTATTACTTTATTTGCTAGATTCAAAATTGATTTTGTAGATCTATAATTATCACTTAGTGTAAAAATATTGCTATTTTTGTATCTATCTTTGAAACCTGCAATAATGCTAATATCAGCACCATTAAAAGCGTAAATACTCTGATCATAATCACCAACACAAAATAAAGACTCTGGCTTAAATGCTTGTAGAATTGAATCTTGAAGTGGATTTGTATCTTGATATTCATCAACTAAAATCTCACTATATCGGACATTATTTTGCACTACTAGATTCCTATACATCAGGAGCAAATCGTTGTAATCTACATAATTATAATCTTGCTTTAACTTGCAAAACTCCTCCCATACTTCTTTATATAAACTAGTAAAATACAATTGTTCTTCATTTTTTCTACTGACCCACTCGCCAAAATCACCGCTAATACTAGAGTTATAAAATAAAGAATACAAATCATATAAATACGAAGCTTTATAGGCGTCTTTTGAATTTCTTAAAATATCTTTTGAATCATAAATGCTTTTAAATAGAGCTTTTAGCTCTGATGGCTGTTTTAGGTTGATCAGTGTATTTTCTCGTAAATATCTATATGCAACAGCATGAAATGTCCCTGCTTCGATATTTTTTACCAAAGAACTATCAAACTTCTTCTCCAATCTAGTTAGCATTTCCTTTGCAGCTTTATTTGTAAATGTAAGAAGTAAAATATCTTTAGGATTAATCCCTAAATTTAACAAAGAAGAAATTCTCCCAACAATAGTAGAAGTCTTGCCTGTCCCAGCAGACGCTATAACTAAATTATAGCCACTAGGAGCAAGACAAGCCTCTCTTTGCTTTAAGTTTAAGTCAGAAAGTGGCAACTTTACTCTTTAATATAGCTTTTAATAGATTCTGCAACCCCAAAATTAGGATAATCTTTTGAATCTAATACAACTTGAGCTAGCGTATTATTATCACAATTAAGAACAATTGGTGCTAAGAAATTGATAAAAATCTCTGTTTGTTTTTCTCTTATAAACACACAAAATACTTTGACATTAGAGCTAGGCTTAATATCAAGCAATGTTTGAATCCCAACTGGCACTTCAAATGAATATTCTCTAACCTTATATGGATTTACAAGCAATAATTCTGCATCTTTTCCTATCATTGATAAAAACGCCAATGCACCATCATCAACTTCAGCACAATCAACCTCATTTACATCTTCAAATCCTAAAATAGGAGACTTAACCAAAAATCTCTCGCCCTTCATAACACACTCCTTTATTTGTTTTTCCTTTTAATTTCCATGAATTCCACTTAAGATTTTTGCTGTATTTTGGTAGAATTTCGAAAATTTTACTTAACTTTAGCAAAAAGTATTCCACAAAGGTTAATTATGCAAGAAAACAACCAAAAAGAAACCAAAAATACATACAATCCCAAGGAAATAGAAGATAAGTTTTATAAAATTTGGGAAGAAAATGGCTTTTTTGAAATAGAAGGAAATAAAGAAATTCAAAAAGAAGGCAAAAAATTCTGCATCATGCTACCTCCACCAAATGTAACAGGAAGCCTTCATATAGGACATGCCCTAAATCACACTTTAATTGACATAATAACTAGATACAAAAGAATGGATGGCTATAAAACACTATGGCAAGCCGGCTTAGACCACGCAGGTATCGCAACCCAAAATGTAGTAGAAAAACAACTGCTAGAGCAAGGTATCAAAAAAGAAGATCTAGGCAGAGAAGAATTTGTAAAAAAAGTATGGGAATGGAAAGAAAAAAGCGGTGGAACAATACTAAAACAAATGAGAAAACTTGGTAGCTCACCTGCGTGGAGTAGATCAAGATTCACAATGGATGAGGGATTACAAGAATCTGTAAAAGAAGCCTTTGTAGAACTATACAACAAAGGACATATAATACAAGGCAAATACCTAGTTAATTGGTGCACACACGATGGTGCATTAAGCGATATAGAGGTAGATTACAAAGAAAATAACGGAAAGCTATATTATCTTAGGTATTTTTTAGAAGATTCTAAAGAATATATAGTTGTAGCTACTACTAGACCAGAGACTTATTTTGGCGATACTGCTGTTATGGTAAATCCAAATGATGAAAAGTATAAGCATCTAATAGGCAAAAATGTAATCCTTCCTATAATAAACAGAAAAGTAAAAATAATTGCGGATTTGCATGTTGATATGGAGTTTGGAACTGGAGCTGTAAAAGTAACTCCAGCACATGATGTAAATGACTATGAAGTTGGCAAAAGACATAATTTAGAACAAATAGTAGCATTTGATAAATATGGAATCTTAAATGAAAATGCAGCTGAATTTCAAGGACTAGAGAGGCTAGAAGCAAGAGAGATAATAATAAAAAAGCTAGAATCTTTAGGATTCGTAGAAAAAATAGAAGATTATAAAAATCAAGTTGGGCACTGCTATAGATGTGGCAATGTAGTAGAACCATACATATCCAAGCAATGGTTTTTAAAAAAAGAAGTTGCAAAAAGTGCGATTGACAAAATAAACAAAGATGAAAGTAATTTCTATCCACCACAATGGAAAAATAACTATAACGCTTGGATGAGAGAACTAAGAGATTGGTGCATATCAAGACAACTTTGGTGGGGACATAAAATACCTGTATTTTATTGCAAATGCGAACACCAATGGGCTAGTAAAACTACCCCTACTAACTGCCCAAAATGTGGTGGAAATGAAATACATCAAGATCCAGATGTGCTTGATACTTGGTTTAGCTCTGCACTATGGCCTTTTAGCACTCTTGGTTGGGGTAATGGTGATATAGGTAAAAACACACTATGGAATGAATCTGACCTGAGAGAATTCTATCCAAACTCACTTATGATTACAGGGTTTGATATATTATTCTTTTGGGTTGCTAGAATGCTTATGATGGGAGAATTCTTCCTAAAAGAACTGCCATTCCCAGATATATACCTACACGCACTAGTAAGAGATGAGCATGGTCAAAAGATGAGCAAATCTAAAGGCAATGTAGTAGATCCACTAAACTTGATAGATACTTATAGTGCTGATGTTTTGCGATTTACACTAGCTATTCTTTGTGCTCAAGGAAGAGATGTAAGAATGTCTCAAAGCCAACTAGAAATAAGTAAAAATTTTACAAACAAACTATATAACGCTACTAACTTTTTACTGCTAAATTGCGAACAATTCCCTAACCTACAAGACATAGAGATAAAAACAGAGCTAGGAAAATACATGCTAGAAGTATTCTCTAAGACAACAAAAGAAGTAAGAAGCAACTTAGAGCAATATAGATTTAATGATGGTGCTAATACACTATATAGGTATCTATGGGGTGAATTCTGCGATTGGGGTATAGAGCTAAGCAAGGCAAATAAAGATTCAATTATAGAGCTTGGAGCAATTTTTAAAGAATCTATGCTCCTGCTTCACCCATACATGCCTTTTATTAGTGAATATCTATGGCATAGACTAAATAAAAGCACACTAGAAGATAGCAAAGAATCTATAATGGTAAAAAACTATCCAAGCATAAACTACACAGATTCTAAAAATTATCAATTATTTGAATTAATCTTAGATTCAATAGTATCAATAAGACGCCTAAAAACCACAATAGACTTAGCAAACCAAAAAATACCAAAAGTATATATACTGCCAAATGCTAAGCTGGAATCCAAACAACAAGAATTATTTATAAAATATGTATCAAAACTATCAAAAACAGAAGAAATAGAAATAGTAGAAAGCAAAGTATCTAACTGCATAGCAGACATAACAGAAAAAGTCCAAAGCCTAATCCCTACAGATTCCATAGATCTATCTCAAGTAATAAACAAACTAAACAGACAAAAAGAAAAAACACAAAAAGAAATAGATAAACTAAATAATATGCTCAAAAATGAAAAATTCGTCCAAAATGCACCTAAAGAAGTGCTAGAGACAAACCAAAAAGCACTAGATGAGCAAAATGGCAAACTAGAGAGAATAAATGAGGAGCTACAAAAACTACAAGCATAGACTTTGCTAAGTCTAGCTTATCTCTAGTTCTAATTCTTTTAAAAGCTTATCCGCTTCTTTTTGATTATACTTTAGAGATTGCAAAATCTCTCCTACTTCACGCAAAGCTTTCTCTTCCTTTACACTAGGATTTTTAGCACTTAGATCATAATTCCTAGCTCTTAGGCTTTCAAGGCTTACTAGATAAGAATGAGGCGTGATTTTTCCTCCTTATAGCATTCTAAAAACTCTTTAAAATGTGCATATTCTAAAGGCTTATTTTTAATAAGTTTATAAGGTGGGATAAGCTCATAATAATACACGCTAGAATCTTGCCCATTTAGAATACTCCTTACTCCTTTAGAGAAAAATAGCACATTAGTCTTTACCGCACTATAAGGCAAACTAGCACACATTCTAAATTATAATTTTCTACCAAATCTTGTTTCACGCTCACAAAAGCATTTAAATTTTGAAATAGCACCAATTCAGGTACGATAATGGCACATCTACCATTGCTTTTTAGCGATTTTAAAATATGTTGTAAAAATAGGAGTTCTGTGGCATTGGAAGCTACTAAGAAATTATTTTGAATCTGCTCTTTTTCCTTACCGCCAAAGGGTGAATTTGCAAGGATTACTTCATATTTCTCACTTTCTGTTATATCTGTGATTTTCTTACTTAGAGTGTTTGTTTTTATGATATTTGGGGATTTTATCTCATGTAAAATCATATTCATAACCCCCATAACATAGCTAAGTGGTGTCTTTTCTTTGCCAAAGAGTGCATCTTTTTGTAAAAACTCTAGCTCACTAGCACTTAAATTTGCCTTTTCTCCCTTTGCTCTATCTTTATACAAAATATGCAAAAAGCTCTCTACTAAAAAGCCACAACTCCCACACGCAGGATCATAAATCCTCTCTTTTACCTTAGGATCTATCACTTCTACCATAGCTTTTATTAATGCCCTTGGTGTGTAAAACCCCCCACTATTTCCCCCATCACTCCCCATATCTTTAAGGAGCTTTTCATACACATCACCTAATGCAAATACATCACTTTCTTTATTGAAGCTTAGCTCATCTATGAGATTTATCACTTCTCTTAGCGTGTGTCCGTTTGCCACTCTATTGTCAATAAACTCAAAAATACCACCAATTTTATACTCTATACTTTTAAAATCTTCATTATTCTTAAAGCCTTTAAGGTAAGGAAAAAGCTCACTATTTACAAACTCTAGCAAATCACTTCCACTTAGTGCATTTTTCACATCTAGTTTGCCATCTCTTTTGGGTGCTGCCCACACTTTCCAGCTAAACTTAGAATCTAAAATGCTTTTATAAGGCTTAGCCTCAAGCATAGAGATAGCTTCAAGCTCACGCTCATAATCGTCTAAAAACTTCAAAAACAATATCCAGCTAATCTGCTCACTATAATGCATCGCACCACTTATACCATCATCGCGTCTTAGTATATCTGTGATCCTATCTATTTTACTTTGCATTTAAAAAATTCCTTTTCTAAAAAGTCTTAAAAGTTCTCTATTTACATAATAATGATTTCTACCTATTTTAATACATTCTAATATCTTTAATTTTTTGCAAGTTTTGAGGTATTTTGAAGCACTTTGCCTAGAAATACCCAATATTTGCGTTAAAAAATCTATCTTAGTATAAGGGTGAGCAAATAAAATTTCCACAAAATCTTTGCTATAAAAATTCGTTTTATTTTGCAAAATTTCACCCACATCAAACATCATTTTTTCTATTATAGTAATAGTTTCAATCGTTTTTATAGCTGTCCGCTCTACACCTTTTAATATATATTCTATCCATTCTATAATAGCTCCCTCATCACGCACTTTTTGTAAAAGCATATAATATTCTTCTTTGTTTTTTACAATATAAGCACTTAAATACAAAATAGGTGCGTCCAAAAGTTCTTTATATACACTAAATAAAGTATATTTATAATCCTGCCTGTTCTGCCATTACCATCATAAAATGGATGAATGCTTTCAAATTGATAATGGATAACTGCCATTTTTACCAAAACATCAAGCTCATCTAAACTATCATTATTAATGTATTGTTCTAAATTCACCATAAGTTCTTGTATATCACTTGGATTTTGTGGGGGTATATGCTTGATTTCTCCTGTGATAGAATTTTTAAGCATTGTTCCACTTTGCTTTCTAAAGCCTGCATTATTCTCTTCTAGTGTTTTTTGGATTTCCAAAATATGTGCGTTTCTCAATAATTGCTCTTTTTTTAAAGTTCATACCCCTTTTTTAACGCACTACTATAATCTTTTACTTCTTTTGCCTCTCTTGTGAGTTTGCTTTCATCAATCTAGGATAAAAAGAGTTCATCATGTGTTGTGATGATATTTTCTATCTCGCTTGAATCTTTTGCTTCTTGCAAGATTAAAGCATTGATTAAAATATTTGGATTTGGGATAATTTTGCTTCACCCATTTAGCTCTCCTAATTTTCTTGTAGCTTTAATGATAAGATTATAAATATGTGTATTTAAATCTATATTTAATGGTAGTTTTGGAGGTATGAATTCTTTCATAATTTTTCCATATGTTAAAATTTCTAAAAATTTTTAACATTTATAACCTTCCACTAAAAGCCTTATCCAGCAAGGATTTCTTTAATTCTTCATAGTCTTTTAATTGTGTGTTATAAAGCTCTTTTAACTTTTTTATTTTAGAGAAGATAGAATCTAAATGCTTTGCAATTTGCTCTTGCTCTTTTATATCTTGTGGCATAAAGATTTGCAATTTTTCTAAATCCGCAAATCTTAAATTATTTATATTAGAACCTTTAGAAATATTAAAAATATATTTTTTATAAAAATCACTTCTTAAATAATAAGCTATAAATTTATGACAAATATTTAAATTACTAATTCTAAACAATCCACAAAAAGCCCCAAAAGTAAAATCATTTAAATTGTTTAAAAGTATATTTTTACCTACGATATTCTTACTGCCACTACTCATTGCAAATAATATATCATTATTTTGAACAATCTTATCAACTGCTAATTCTTTAGGAATTATTTGTAGCTCATCTAAATTCAATTCATTTTGAATATTATTTGCTCTTAATAAATAAACAGAGTTTTCATTCTTTGTAGATAATAGTTGCTCTTTTTTATATGAAACACCCCTTATAAAAAACCTATCTTACCAAGCTTTTTTACTTCCCACCCTTGCGGTAAATTTGTCATTGAAATTCCTGTTTAATAAAAGATATATTTTTATTTTTTAGCTGTTTCCAATCTATACATTGATCAAGTACATTAGCATCTTCCCGCAATAAAACTTCATAAGCAAACAACCAATATTCATCATCTAAAATTGCAATATTTCCATTTCTTAAAGTTTGGTTTGTAATAAACTGCTTTGCTACTTTTTTATATTCTTCTATATCGTTATCATTCTTTTTGTCATAAAGGTAGCATAATAACATCAAAATGCAATCTTCTTCTCTTTTTGCTTCTTCCAATGGGCTAAGCTCTTCTTTTAGTTTAAAGTTGTATTTTAGTGCAAAATAAAGAGCATAAGACATTGCCTCATAGTTTCTCTTTTCTTTACCCAAATTAAAAATATCTAAAGATATTTTTTTTATATATTCTTGTAAAATAATATTTTTTTGAAATACTTCATCTAGTAAAAAAATCAAATATGGATAGAGTAAGACTAGATGATGAATTGTGTTAATAAAATATTTTTTAGCACTCGATGTCATTTTATTTTTGATTAAAATCTGAAATGCATAGTTTAAAATCGCAGCGTTATTTTTGTTATCTTTCATTAATTCCAAAGCCATATCCAAAAATGGTGCTATTCCGGTATATTTTATTTTGCCATTATAAGAATCTAATTTGAAAAGCTTTAATTTTCTTACCCACTCTTCTTCAAATGAGCTGGGTAATTCTATGATTTCTGTTTTTTTATGATTTAAGGATAGTCCATATTTTTTAAGTTCCATAGACAAATCCAAGAGAAACTTTTCAGCTTCTTCATAAGATTTAACATAGCAAGTATAATCATCTATATTTCTAATATATTCATATTTTTTACTAAGTTTATAATCAACTGCTATCAAAATAATTTCAGAAATTAAATTTGAGCTATGAGGACCAATTAAGATTCCGTGTGTTTCTCCATAATTAAGCCATTGTGTAGCTTTATCTATCTCATTGTAATATAGTTTATCTTTATCTTTATTTTTATTTTCTTTAGCTTTTTCTTTTCCAACCAATGCCCAAGGTATGGCATGTGTATAGATACTAGGGAAACAATTTGAAATATCTGCTTTTACTTTATATCTTTTGCCAATGAAAATTTCTTGTTCAGGGGAACCATCAATCTTATAGCTATCATAGTTCATCTCAAAAATTGCTTTACATTTTAATTTTCTAATATGAATACGACTAATTTTATAATTATCATTTTTGGTTTTTTCATAAAAATATTCTTGTAACTTATCCCAACTTTCTTTTAAGACTTTACATTGTTTGTAATATGCAAATGGATTTGGTATTGATAGGATTCTAGGAATATTAATATTCCTCATATTTTCATATTTAATATATCTATATTCTTTCTGTTCAAAACATGGTTCATTTGATTTGCAAAACTCAAAGAAAGTTTCTGATGTTAGAAAATTTGGTATCCTTTCAGCAAACATTCCATATCCTAGCAATCCTTCATAAAGCTCATCTGTTGTTATTTGATTAAGACACTCGTAATATGTTTTTGTGCTTTCTTGATTTTTATACCCCATATATCTCCCTATAAAGCTCCTCTATACTACTTCTTAGCATAGGGATTCCGCCAAAGTCCTCTGCTATCTCATATGCCTTACCAAGTGAGCTAAGCTCCAGTAGTCTGCCAAGATTGTTAAAATCATTAATCCCATGCTCCTCATAATATCCAAGCAAAAATTCTATAAGCTTTATTGCCCTTTCTTTGTGGAATTTTGATAAAAAGCCACTATTTTTCACACTTAGCACCCGCTCACTGCGTGATAAAATCTCGCTATTAAAGCTAATATGTGCCAAAATATCATAAATATCACAATCTTTTCGCTCAAAAATCTCTTTTAGATTCTCTAGCACCTCACTATCTATCCCCTCATTTGCAAGACTTTTTAAGAAAGCGTCTCTATTCTCTGCATTGCTCCACATCTCTTGCAACTTCTTTTCATTATTATAGAAGCTCCCAAGCTTACCAATTAAGAATTCTAAAAATTCCTTTGTGCCTAGTGGTTTGCCATCTCCTCCTATGTAGCGTGTCTCTATATCTAGCACTTTTAGCTTTGTGCCTTTTAGGTGGATTATTACCTTTTCTTTTGGAGTGTCGCTACCTTTACTACCACTTTTACCCTCTTTTATAGGCTTAGAATCTTCCCTATCATCTCCGCTTATAACATTACTCTCCCCATCCCATTTTGGATCATAAAAGAGCTTTGTAACCCCAAAGAAATCTAAGATTATAAAAAAGTCCTTACCCTCATAGATTCTCGTGCCTCGTCCTATGATTTGCTTAAACTCTATCATCGAGCCTATATTTGCTAAAAGCACGATATTTCGCACATTTCTAGCATCTACGCCGGTTGTTAGCATTTTGGAGCTTGTAAGGATTACCGGATATTCTTTATCATTATCTTGAAATGCTTTTAGATAATTTAGCCCGATAACCCCCTCATCGCTTGTAACCCTCACGCAATAATCCTCTCTTGGTATTTTCTTAAACTTATCAATAGCCACTTTCATGGCACTTGCATGGGCTTGATTAGCACAAAAGATGATTGTTTTATCCATAGGATTAATGAGTTCTAAAATCTTTTTAGCGATAAATTCATTATATTTTGGAAGTGTGATAGTGCGTTCAAACTCGCCTAGCTCATAATACTCTTTTTCTAGCTTTCCTTGCACCAAATCATCAGGATTGTGCGTATAGCCATCATTTAAAGAGGTTATGATACGCTTGACTTTATAAGGTGTTAAAAAGCCATCTTCTATGCCCTCTTTTAGACTATACTCATACACTGCATCACCAAAGTATTTATAAGTATCTACATTATCGCTTCGCTTTGGCGTGGCAGTAAGCCCCAAATGCACCGCACTTTTAAAATACTCTAGCACAGCCCTCCAGCTACCCTCATCATTTGCCCCACCTCTGTGGCACTCATCAATGATAATAAGATCAAAGAAGTCTTTAGGATACTGCAAATAAAACTTACTCTCTATCTTCTCTTGTGTGCTCCCTTTTTCTTCTCTCTCTTGGGATTTATCCGCACTACTTAAACTCTGATAGATTCCAAAAAACACATCACCACTTGTAGGCACTCTGCCTCCATTTTTCTTTAGCTCCTCTGCACTGATTTCTTTACAATCACTTTCTATATAGTTAAACTCACTTAAAGCTTGATTACGCAAAGTAACACGATCACAAAGAAATAAAATCTTTGGCTTTCTATTAGCATTCTCTAAATTCCACCTAGCTTCAAGGAGGCGATAGCAGAGTGCAAAGGCTATGGCAGTCTTACCTGTGCCAGTGGCTAGAGTAAGTAAGATTCTATCTTTGTTATTAATTAGGGCTTGCACCACTCTATCTACTGCGATTTTTTGATAATAACGCAATTCTTTTTGTGGGATTTGGTATTCTCTTTGGGTTAAAAGCTTGTATTGCCACTCTAGTAGATTTCCAAAAGTCCTAGCAAATAAAATCTCTGGGCTTGGAAATTCCTCTATATACTCACCCTTTAAATAATACATATCATATTCAAAAATCTGCTTACCATTTGTCGCATATACAAAGCGGATATTTAAGATTTTGGCATATTCTATGGCTTGTGATAGCCCAGAGAAAGAATCTTTATCTAATCTTTTAGCTTCAATGATGGCTAGATTATTATTTTGAAAGCTAAGCAGGTAATCTGCAAATTTTTTCACTCCCCTTTTATTACCAGGTAGCTTTCTACCATCGGTAAAATAATACTCTCGCTTTATACAATCCTCATTCCAATGAGACTCTTTTAACTTTGTATCAATAAACTTTACTCTTGTATCTGCTTCACTTAACAACATAACCCCTACAACAAATCCCTATCAAAACTCTTATAAATCCTAAGTAATGCAATAAATAAAGCTGTAATAGCAGGACCTAAGACAATCCCCCAAAATCCAAAAGAAGTAAGCCCAGCAATAATGGCAAAAAATATCAGCATTTCATTTATCTTTAGCTCTGCTTTTATTAGCACCCTATTTATAAATGCGATAATAATTGGTTTTAGGCCATTATCTGCCAATGTAGCAATTACTACAATAGAATACAAAGAAACAATAATTGCATTACTTAAATTCCCTAAATATAGCTCATATAATGCAACTGGTAGCCAAACTAAAGTCCCTCCAACAACTGGAACTAATGAAGCAAAACCATAAAAAACACCAAACAAAAAGGCATTATATCCATAGAAATAAACAAAGATTCCAAACAAGAATCCTTGCAATACCATTGAGACTATCGAACTATAAAAAACTACCCCAATTACTGCACTAACTTCGTTATATATTTCCCTAGTCTGCGTAGAATTAAGTGGTATTAACTCCAAGATATATCTTCCAAAACTAGCACCATAGTAGTAAAAAAAGAACAAAAACACCATAATAAAAAACATATCATTTATAAAGAAGATTCCACTCTTGCTTGCCTCTGTAAATATAGCTAAAGCCTTATTGACAACAGAGCCTATATCAATTTCGTTTATTTTGTGTAATAAATTTACTATCTCATTTGATATTTTATTTGGCAGATATTCTAATGCCTCCATTACAACGCTTGTTATACTCACATTTATATGTGTTGCAAATTTTTGTAAATTTGCAAAATCAATTGAACTTGCCATATTGGCTAAATTGATAACTACATAAAGCAATGGCACAAAACATAACAACAAAAGCAAAAGAATCATAATGCTTGAAGAGAAGAATCTATTGTTAAGTCTTTTATTTATAAGAAAATAAATCTCTTGAGTAGATAAAAACAACAAAAACGCTATTAAGAGATTCATTAAAAACGGAGAATAAAGCTTTAAAATAGCTAAAAAGACTAAAAGTAAAATCCCCAAAAAGAAGATTCTGCCCCCTTTACTCTTATCTATCACTATTGTGTCCTAGAAGGATACATAAATACACTTTTTCTAAACACCTCTATTGCCTTATTGTCCACTGCATAAGCACGAATCTGTATAGGTATGTGAGTATCTTTTATATCGCTTTGTGCTAGGTTATTAGTAGTTTGTAATACCACTATTTGCTTATACTTTTCACCTGATTTTATTTTGAATGTTTTACTAGGGCGCTTTATTGTGATATTTGGATTACCTACCACTTCAAAGTAAAATTCATGCTCTAACTTATCTGTATTTTGGAATAAAAATACATAAGAATTCTCAACAACACCATTATCTCTTATAGTATAAAGCTCACCACGATTTATATTAAGTAGCATACTCTCTTTTGTAGAACCCATGATTATAAGCCCGATAAATACAGCACACAAAGCAACAATATAAGCAATAGTCTTAAACCTAAAATACCTAACCTTTAGTCTATCTTCTATGGCTTGAGGGCTAGTCCATGAAATAAGTGTTTGCTTACCCAAATTACCCATTACCTTTGTGCATTCATCTGCACATTCTAAGCAATTTATACATTCTAGTTGCATACCTTTTCTTATATCTATGTGAGTTGGACACACCTTTACACATGCTTCACAGCCTGTGCATTCGGCATTTAAAGTCTCTGGCTTTTTCCATAGCTTCACACCTTGTGCGTTAAATACCTCTCCACCCCTTTTATAATCATAAGTAGTCATAATCGTATCATTATCATACAATACGCTTTGCACACGGCTATAAGGACACATATAAATACAGAAATTCTCTTTTAAAAATACAACATCAAAAATCAAAAATATAGTAAATCCAAGCAAGAAAATCATTAAATATTTATGCTCTAATGGCTCTTGTAAATAGGCAAAAAAATCATGTGGAGGAACAAAATACCACATAAGATTCGATGCAGCAACAAAGGCTAAAACAGACCAAATACAAATTGCTACAAATTTCTTTAGTTTATTGATCCCAAGCTCCATATTTGGCTCTAACTGCTTGTTTTCTCTTCTTTTTCTTAATTTTAGAATTTTAGTTTCTATCAAATCTCTATAAATTACTCTAAATATAGTCTGCGGACATGCCCACCCACACCATATTCTACCTGCTAGAGTTGTTAAGAAAAATATCGCTAAAAACATCAAAATAAGCAAAAAAGGCATTAAATATAGCTCTTGCATATCAAATACCACACCTAGTAAATGCAACTGCTTATGATCAAAAGATAGCAAAAATATCTGATTTCCATTAATTTTTAAAAAAGGAATAATTAGCAATATAAAAGACGCCACGAGATAGACAAAATATCGTTTTTTTAAATATTTAACACCACTTATTTTTGCTACCTTGCTTCTATTTTCCATGCACCACTCCGCCGAATTAAAGTTCAAAAATTATAGGACAAAATACTAAAAATTAAATAAAGATTCATGCAGTCTTTAAAGTAATAACAGCCAATACAATAATAATAATTCCAACCCAACCTATAGGCTTTAGCTTTTGTTTAAAAAAATACCACCCACCAATTGTAGTTCCTAATATACCAATAGAACCCCAAAGTGTATAGGCAATGGCAAGCTTCATCCCACCTTCA
Organism: Helicobacter sp. WB40; assembly: GCF_027859275.1. NCBI lineage: Bacteria > Pseudomonadati > Campylobacterota > Epsilonproteobacteria > Campylobacterales > Helicobacteraceae > Helicobacter > Helicobacter sp. WB40. The sequence goes on from NZ_JAQHXS010000002.1 coordinate 104,502, forward strand.
ACACTAAGTGCCAACAAATAAAAAGCTCCCCAAACAAGAAAAATAGATAAAAATCCCCACTTTAAATTCCTAAAACCATCTGATTTATTAAGCGTTAGATTAGCAATAATATCGAGTATAGCTGCTAAAATTACATAAAATAAATAAATATTAAACATATAATTAACCCCAAATTAAGCTTTCGTAGAATCTTCATGGTATTCGCCAAGATTTACCAAAATAATCCCGAGCAAAGCTAGTGCAAGACCGATATATTCTTGAATCTTAAGACTAGTATCAAATATAAAAACTGCAATAATTGTAATAAGGCTAAGACCAACTATCTCCCATATGGCATATGCTGTGCCTACATTTATCTTGCGTATGGCTAATGACATGAAATAATAAGCAATCCCAATCATCAAAAACATAAATCCATAAATCATTATTTTGTCATCTTCCCCAGTATAGTTCATAACAGATACGCCAAAGACTTCACAAACAATAGCTAACAATAAAAAAATCCATGCCTTAAGCATCAAAAACCTCACTAAATCCCATAAAATATTGTAAAAATCAAACTACAGATTATATCATAAAGGATAAATAAATAAAAAATTGCTAGAATTTAGAATCTGTTTAAAGTTAATTGATAATATTTAGTAGATTATTTTAAGGATTTTTTATTTTTATATCATGTATAGAATAGAACTTTTTGATTACTCCATAAATTTCGGCACACTACCAAAAATCACTCACGATGGCAAAGTATTAATAATTAGTAACCCAAAAATAAGCGGACTTCATATGCAAAAGTTGCTAAAAAACATACAAGCACGAGAAATATATATATGCACGATAGATGATGGCGAGGAATACAAAACAATGGCAAGTGTAGAATCCATACTCCAAAGTGCCTTTAATCACAAGCTAGATAGAAAATCACTTTTTATTGCATTTGGAGGTGGAGTTATTGGAGATATTGTAGGCTTTAGTGCTGGAATCTTTATGCGTGGGATACCATTTATCCAAATTCCAACCACACTTCTTTCGCAAGTGGATTCGAGCATTGGTGGTAAAGTTGGTATCAATAATAATTATGGCAAGAATCTAATAGGACTTTTTAATCAACCAAAAGAAGTGTTTATCGATGAATCTTTTTTAAAGACACTGCCTAGTAGAGAATTTAATTCAGGATTTGCAGAAATAATCAAAATGGCTGTATGCTTTGACAAAGAATTCTTCTTACAACTACACAAATATGATGATAAAAATCTTCTTGATACAATAAAAATGGCAGTAAGAATAAAAGCAAAGATAGTAAAAGAAGACGAAAAAGAAAACGGAATAAGAGCTGCACTAAACTATGGACATACATTTGCACATGCAATAGAGCTAGAAACAAACTACAAAAAGCTTCTACATGGAGAGGCTGTAAGTATAGGTATGGTAATGGCAAATAGCCTAGCTTTAAAACTAAACCTGATAAGCAATGAAGAATCTCAAAATATAAAAAACTTACTAGAAGCATTCAATTTACCTACAACTTATAAAATAAACAATATAAATAATTTTAAAAGCCTAATGCTTTTAGATAAAAAATCACAAAACAATAAAATAAAATTTGTCCTGCCAAAAGGCATAGGTTCTTTTGCACTTAATGATGATGTATCAGATTTAATATTAGATGAGGTTTTAAGAGAATTTGCATGAAAATCTTTATTATTGTATTATTATTTTTTTTGCCACTTTTCTCAAACCAAAATATACCAAAAATAGATTCACAAATAAAAAAAATAGATAACTTTCTAAACAACCACAACAACCCATGGATAAAAAGATATAAAAGCTATAAAACATATCAACAAGTAGAATTTAACATAATCAAAACGCAAGAAAAAATAGAAAGTCTGCAAAAAGAAAAAATAACCATTGATATACAAAACCAAATAAATAATCTACAAAGAAATTTAGACACATTACAAAAACAAAAAGATATATTATCAAACTACAAAGATAGTCCATTTATTGATCTAACTACACCGCAAGATTTAGGTAAGACCCCAAATGTAACCAATATATTTCTAATAGTAAAAGCCCTATCATACATGAAACAATCAAACGAAACACTAAAAACACTACAAAAAAACTATCAGTCTCTATTAGAAAACATAGAATACCTAAAACAAAAAGATAGATTACTAAAAGAATTACTAGAGATTTATGATAAAGATAAAGATAATATTATCGCATTTTGCAAGCTAAATTCTTGTCTTTTTGAAAATACATACAAAATACAAATGCAGCTAAACGACACACTAGGAGCATTTAGAGTTTTAGAGGCAACTAGAAATGTGTTTGTTACAACCTTAGAGTTTTTAGAAAAAGATATAGCAGATAGTAATGAACTAATAAAATCACAAGTAAAAGCCCAAATAATAAAAGGAGCGTATATAGGAATTACGATTCTTATTTTATTTGGCATTGCATTATCTATAAAATTAGCAGTTAAAAAATACATACATGACAATGAAAGAATCTACACAACAAACAAAATAATAAACTTCCTAAACATAACACTAATCATACTTATTTTACTTTTTGCATATTTAGATAATGTTACATATCTTGTAACCGTGCTTGGCTTTGCTTCTGCTGGTTTGGCTATTGCCATGAAAGACTTATTTATGTCAATTCTTGGCTGGATTGTAATAGTAGTAAGCGGTGCTGTGCATGCAGGAGATAGGATAAAGGTAATAAAAGATGGTGCAGTATATGTCGGTGACGTCTTAGATATATCAATCCTTAGAACAACGCTATATGAGGATATAACACTAACTACATATATGGATAATAGGCGTGCTGGAAGGGTTATTTTTATACCAAATAATTTCATTTTTACAACAATGTTTTCAAATTATTCTCATAGTGGACTAAAAAGCGTATGGGACGGGATTGACTTTACAATCACTTTTAACTCTGATCATATAAAAGCATGTCATATAGCAAGAGAATGTGCAAAAAAATATGCCAAAGGATACACCGAATCTACAAAAAAACAATTCAATAAACTAAGAGATAAATACACAATAAAAAACACAAGCGTAGAGCCAAGAGTATTTAGCTTCTTAGAGCCAAATGGAATTAGAATCTCTGTATGGTATCTAACTGATGCATTCTCCACACTTGCAATTAGAAGTAGTATAAGCAGTGAAATAATAAGTGAAATAATAAAAGAGCCAAACATAAAGATCGCATATCCAAGCACAACTATATATCATGGAGATGCACTTAAAGATTCAAAACAAATAACAGATGGGATAATACCCAACATATAAAAATATAGGAAATATTATGCAAAAACCTAAAGTATATTTTAAAACATTTGGTTGTAGGACTAATTTATTTGATACTCAAGTAATGATAAACTCACTAAAAGATTTTCATAAAACAAATTATGAAGAAGATTCAGATATTGTGGTGGTTAATTCTTGCACAGTTACAAATGGTGCTGATAGTGGCGTTAGAAACTACATAAACAGACTCCAAAATGAAGGCAAAAAAATATACTTCACTGGTTGTGGAGTGGATACACAAGGCAAGAATCTCTTTGATAAAGGGCTTGTATTTGGAGTTTTTGGACATTCTTTAAAAGAAAGCATAAATGATTTATTGAAAAAACAACACAACTTTTTTTTCAAAGGCGACAATGAAAGCTTAGATTCAAACATAGTATCTGATTTTAGCGGTAAAAGTAGAGCTTTTATAAAGATACAAGAAGGTTGTAACTTTGCTTGTTCGTATTGCATTATCCCACAAGTTAGAGGAAAAGCTAGAAGCTTTGAGCTAACAAAAATAATAGAACAAATAAAAATACTATGCGATAATGGATTTAGCGAATTTGTCCTAACAGGGACAAACATGGGAAGCTGGGGAATAGATAAAAATGAAAAATTATCACAATTAATAGAAAGTATATGCGATATAGATGAAGTAAAAAGATTGAGACTTGGGAGTTTAGAGCCTTCGCAAATAGATTCTAGTTTTCTTTCAGCATTACAAAACCAAAAAATTGAAAGACATCTACACATAGCATTACAACACACTTCACCAACAATGCTAAAGATAATGAATCGCCAAAATATATTTAAAAATGACTTAGAATTATTTACAAAACTACAAAAAATGGGTTTTGCACTAGGGAGTGATTATATAGTGGGACACCCTGGAGAGAGTGAAGAGATATGGAATGAAGCCATGACAAATTTCAAACTTTTAAATCTAACTCACATACACAGCTTCATATATAGTAAAAGAGATGGCACACGCTCAAGCACTCTAAAAGATACAATAAATGGCAATATCTCAAAAGAACGCAAAAAACAAATAGAAGAAATAGTAAATCAAAATAATTACAACTTCAGAAAAGATATACAAACTTTAAAAAAACCACTAAAAGTGCTAATAGAAACAAGCAAAGAAAATGGAGATTCTTATATCTCACATGGATTTGATGAGTATTACAATAAAATAGAAATAACATCAAAAAACAAGCTAGATAAATGGATAACCATAAATGACTTTGTAGCTAAAAATGAGGGAAATTATGCAGAAATATAAACTTCTAACAATAGGTATAGTCCTATCAATAATCGCTGGTATCTTACTTTTATATATATCATCAAAGGATAGATCAATACTAATAAGTGCAAAAGAAGCCACAACAATTCTGCAAGAAAAGTCCCCAAGTGAAGCAATAATAAAGGGAGATTATATATATTTCTCACTAAATTCTCACAACTATAAAGTCGCAAAAGATAGCATAGACTTAAAAGAAATCGGACAACAAGTGCCAATAGAAATACAACAAACAAGCTCATTTCAAAATACTATCGTTGAAATTTTAGCCATTGTTTTTGTTGTTATTGTAATTTTATACATAATTGCAAAACTAAACCAAAAACAACAGAATCTAGAAATAAAACAAATAAGACCAAATAATAAAAAAATAGAAGAAGCAAAGGAATTAGCAAATAACGCTTTTGATCTACACAGAATAAAGCCAATACAATCAAATATCACATTTGATGATGTAGCAGGTATTAGTGAAGCAAAAGATGAGCTGGAAGAAATAATTAGCTATCTAAAAGAACCACAAAAATATCAAGAATTTGGGATAAAACTTCCAAAAGGAGTGCTATTAATTGGACCTCCAGGAGTTGGTAAAACACTAATAGCAAAAGCTCTAGCAAGTGAAGCAAATGTGCCATTTTTCTATCAAAGCGGAGCAAGTTTTGTCCAAATATATGTAGGAATGGGTGCCAAGAGAGTAAATGATCTCTTCACAAAGGCAAAGCTAAATGCTCCATCAATAATATTTATCGATGAAATTGACGCTGTAGGAAAAATAAGAGGTGGAGGAAGAAATGAAGAAAGAGAAGCAACTCTAAATCAACTGCTAACAGAAATGGACGGCTTTGAAGATAGCAATGGAGTAATAGTAATAGGTGCTACAAATAACATTGAATCTATGGACGAAGCATTGCTTAGAAGTGGTAGATTTGATAGAAAAATATTTGTAGAACTACCAAATTTACAAGAAAGAATAAAGATTTTAGAAGTGCATACAAAAAATAAAAATTGTAATTTTGACTATGAAGAAGTAGCAAAGCTATGCGTTAGTTTTAGTGGAGCCGCTATTGCTTCACTAATTAATGAAGCAGCCCTAAATGCAATCAAAAGAAAATCAAAAGTAATAGAAAAAGAAGATATCCTAGCTGTAAAAGATAAAGTAATGATGGGCGTTAGAAAAAAACTAAGCCTAAATGATAAAGAAAAAGAAATTCTTGCATATTATCAAAGTGCAAAAGCCTTTAGTGCTTATTGGCTTGAAGTGCCTTTTGAGAAAGTGACACTAATGAATGATGGAATAAAATATATAGATAAAGAATTTTTAGGAAAAAATGAACTAGAAAATAAAATAAAGATTCATCTATCTGGAATTGCTGCACTAGAGCTAATATATGAAGAATCTTACTCTCATTGCAAAAACGATCTAAAAGATGCAAAAAACATAGCATACAAAATGGTCGAATCATACGGCATGGGAGAGTATCTAATAGGAAAAGAAGAAGATACACTAAAGATACTTGAGATGTGTAAAAAAGACAGATTTGACTTTTTTAAAAATCACAAACTTTTATTAGAAAAGCTAAAAGATAAACTACTAGAGAATGAAAAACTAACGATAAATGAAGTAGCAAAGATAATAAATGATAATTTTTAACTCCAAAAAAGCACTAAAATTGATACCTAAAAAGCTATTAACACAATTTAGTGTGATTGATTCAATAAATGTCGAATCTTCGATAAACTGCACAATATCGTTGCTAGAAAACAATAAAAGAATCCAAGCTTTAATTTTGGTGTTCCCAAGATTTAAACATAAAAACCTATTACCAAAACTAGAAAAAATAAACAACTTCAAATGCGATATATACTTTATACAACGCAAAGCACGCTACAACAAAGAATTAGAAAAACTGGGGATCTTAATTTTATTATAAACAATCAAATAAAAAACAATAAAAATAACAAAAAACTATGCAATGAGATGAGCAACTAAAGAAGATCTTTAGTTGCTCATCTACCACATTGCCACTCTATTTCTCTAGCACCAAATACGCCATTAGCACTTGGCATACCATCTACTTGAATGAACATTCCGGGCTTTAATGCTGTGAATTTTTCATGTGTATCATAAGCACCAAATGCACCACAATCATCACCCTTTAATTCAGTATATGGAAACACTTGAACTACTATACTAGCACCACCATTGCCAGATAAAGTAATTGTCTTAGCAGCATTATCAACTGCGGTTATTTGACCATACATATCCATATCTGCATACGCAGAAGAACCAAGCCCCAAAGCCAACAAAGATAAAACAAGTAATTTTTTTATTTTCATAAACTATCCTTTAAAATTTATTTGAATGCATTGTAAATAAAAAGTGTGAATTTTTTGTTAAGATTCGCAAAAAATGTAAGGTATAACTTGAATCAAATAATCAAAGATAATACATTAATGTTAGCTCCACTAGCCGGATATAGTGATTTACCATTTAGAGAAGTTGTAAAAAAGTTCGGTGCTGATATTACAGTTAGTGAGATGATTAGCGTACATGCTCTAGCATATAAAAACAAAAAAACACTGCAAATGGTAGAAAAATCGCCACTTGAAAACCCATTTGCTCTGCAAATAGCTGGGAATGATTTAGAAATAATAAAAAAGGCAGTAGAGCTACTAAATACAATAAAAGATGTGCAAATATTAGATTTAAATTGTGGTTGCCCTGCTCCAAAAGTATCACATCACGGAAGTGGAAGTTCATTGCTTAAAGATTTGGATAAATTAGTAAGCATATTAAAACTTTTAAGAGAAGTTAGCAACTATCCATTTTTAAGCGTTAAAGTTAGGCTTGGATTTGATAAAAAAATACCACTAGAAATTGCAAATGCACTAAAAGAAACTCCAATAGACTATGTGGTAGTGCATGGAAGAACAAAAAGTGATGGATACAAAAAGGACAAAATTGACTATGAATCAATAGCACTTATGAAAAAGATTCTAAAAGTCCCACTAATTGCAAATGGAGAAATAACAGATGCAAAAAAAGCACAAGAAGTAATGAATCTAACTGGCGCAAATGGGGTAATGATAGGTAGAGCTGCAATCGAGAAACCATGGATTTTTCAACAAATAAAAAGTGGCATAAATCAAGATTCCATACAACTAAGAAAAGAGGTTGTCTTAGAGCATTTTAATAGTATTTTAAAGTTTAAAGGAGATTATGGAGTAATAGTCTTTAGGAAGAATCTACATGCATATACCAAAGGCTTAAATGGTGCTAGTGAGTTTCGCAATAAAATAAATTACATAAGTGATAAAGAGCTAATGAGAGAGGCTATTTTAGAGTTTTTTTCAAAGACAAATTTTACAACCACAAGCCAAGGAAATCCTTAGCACTTAAACGAATCTAATTGATTATTTAAGCTATTTGCTTTTGTGGCTATATCTTTTGAGATTCCATCAATTTCATTTACGCTTGTATTATTTGCGTTAGTTAGCCCTTCAACTTCAGAAATTTGATTTAAAATTTCTCTTGTTGCATTAAATAATTCATTTATCTTATGCAAAGAATTATTAGACGCACTAACAGCATCATCTAAGCATTTAACGCTATATTCTAAAACATCAATTCCGGCTTTAGAATCATCTGCAACACTTGTTATATTGGTAATATTACTACCCATAGCAGTATTTGTATCAGAAATTGATTGAACCACTGCATTTATCGTTGCATCTATCTCACTTAGGCTATTTTGTGTCCTTTCGGCTAACTTTCTAACTTCATCTGCAACAACAGCAAATCCTCTTCCGGCCTCACCTGCCCTTGCTGCTTCTATATTGGCGTTTAATGCTAAAAGATTCGTTTGATCTGCAATATCAGCAATTATTGTTAAGACTTCCTTGATCCTATCAGCTTCTTTTACACACTCTGATAATCTATTGGCTATGTCATGCTCTACGCTTACATTATTTTGAACATTATTTACAACTTGCATCAATAAGTCTCTAGTCTTAGATAGTTGCTCTGAAGATTCTGCTATATCTTTTGTGCTTTTTTGCACTAATTCCATAGAATCATTTAACAATACCTCAACACTCTTGCCCAAAGCAGCACTATTTTGGACCACTTGAACAGATCTTCCAATTCTATCTTGAATCTCGCTTGAAGCATTTGTGAGCTGATTTGCTTGAATTATGTTTTCATAGCTTAGCTTCTTTGCACTTGAAACCATATTTGCTATTTTTTGTATGAAATTATTTATATGAGAATTGGCTATTGATATTTCATTTCCATTTTTGGTAGGCAATCTTTTTGTCAAATCCCCATCACCTTGAGATAGTTCATAAGCAATATTTGAAAGTCTTTTAATTGGATTAAACACCCATAAATTAAACAAAAATAAAAGTGCAGAAAGTGCAACAATACTTACAATACCCATATAAAATGCTGTTTGATTTTTTATATCATTTGAATGCTTCATTAATTCAAAATTAGAAATCTTCATCTCAACAACACCAAGTATATCTCCAACATTATTTGTAGCATGACACATAACACATGCTTCTCCAGCTACTATTGGTTTTGCCATTACATAGCCTTGATCATCATTTGTAATATATGGCTTTATAGTTTCTTTTTTGGTTTCAAAAACTTGAAGTATGTCTTCTCTTTTTGTAAATTCTTTTTTGTTAGTCATTATATCTATAACTGATTGTGCTGGAAAAACTTCCATTGCGGAGATTCCTTCTATGTTTTCAGCACTTTCGATAAAACCACCTATAACATTTGGATCACCAGTATTCATTGCAACTTTTAAACCCTCATAAAGTAATGCGTTTAATTTATTTAACTCATCAGTAGAACTCTCTCTTGCTATATCTCCAAAACCATTTTGAAAATTCAAATAAGCAACAATTAGCAATATGGTCAATATGCTAACAACCATAATTATAATTTTAGTTCTAATACTCTTCAACATGAAACTCCTTTATTTACCTAATATTATAAATTAAGTTCATTTAATCCAAACTAACAAATAAAGGTATCTCCACTCTAAACTCAACTCCATATTGGGTATTTAAAAATGAGATTCTTCCATCCATCTTCTTAAGCACTTCACTTACTATTGATAAACCAATACCACTGCCATTTTCCTTTGTCGTAAAATAAGATTCAAAGATATTGTTTGTAATACTAGAATCAATGCCACCACCATTATCTTCTATAGTCATTACACAAACATTAGTATTTGCTATATTATTTTCATTATGCAATTTTATAGATATATTGCCACACTCTATTTTTTTCTCTTTAAGCCTAATTGTAACAGCCTCTATTGCATTATCTAAAAGTGAAATTAAAACTTGCTGAAATTCATTTTTACTAGCATATATACTCAATGGTTTGTTCTTTTCTACTTCGCATTCAATAACTATTCTTTTATCTACAAGCTTATAGAATAAGTCCAAAGTTCTTCTAACTACTTTATCAGCTTCAAATATTTCACTATTTTTATTTGGATTATAAAATGACCTAAACTCATCTATTGTACCTGACATAAAGGAAATTTGCCCTTGCATTATTTGTATATATTTTTCTAAATTTTCCTTATTTAGTTCATCAAAATCAATCATTTCTTTTAGATTCTGACTTAATAGATACAATGAGTTTAATGGTTGTTTCCATTGATGAGTTATATTACTCATCATCTCACCCATTTTCTCCATTTTACTCTTTTGGTTTAACATAATTCTGCTATATTCTAATTCTCTTTCCAATTTTATTATTTCAGAAATATCAACAAATAAAACATACATGGCACTATTATCACCAAACATGAACATGTGAATTGATACTAGGACAAAAACTGGATTACCATTAATTGATAACTCTAATTTAAAAAATTTTCGTTGCCTATCTTGCTTTATATCATTTATATTTGAAAATAGAATTTTTTTTGGCTCTTTATCATCAAATAATTCCAATAAATTATAGCCCTCCAACTCCATATTAAACATCTTTTTAGAAGCCCTATTGCAACGCTCTATTCTCAAATCATCAATAGATACAACCAAAACAGAATTCAAAGAATTGTCAAACAAATTATTATAAGCCAACTCGCTTGCAAGCCTATTTGATATCTCAAGTTCCATTTGTTCTGCTAACTCTTGGCTTAAATGTTGCAGTTTCTGTTGTTTTTGTAATATATCAGAATTTACAACATATTGCTGTTTTAATGCCTTTAATGTCTTGCTATACAAAATAAAAACATAAACACATAATGACAACAAAATCAACAAAAACACTAATAATATAAACTCCAAACCACTCATATATACTCTTTTGTTTTTAAAATCATTTTACGATACATAAGTTTAATTAGTCTTAAAGCTTTATTTGCAGTTAGTTTTGTTAGAATATTTGCTTTTATTTTGATAGCTAAAGGGAATATTATGTCTTCTTTTTTAATGGAAATAGGAACAGAAGAATTACCAGCAATACCGCTTCTTAAAGAACTTCCAAACATAAAAAACAAGTTTAAACAAATACTAAAAAGCCATAGACTAGATTGTGAAGTTGAATTTTTTTATACCCCAAGAAGGTTAGTGCTAATTTCAGATAACTTCCCAACTTCACAAAAAGAAGAGATTTTAGAATTTTTTGGTCCCCCTATTGATATAGCCTATAAAGATGGAAACCCAACACAAGCAGCACTGGGTTTTTTTAAAAAATGTGGAATTAGCGAAAATGAAACACAAATAACAACAAAGGATAATAAAGAAGTCCTATATTGCAAAAAAGAGGCAATTAGCAAAAATAGTAATGAATTAATACAAGAAATATTAAAAGAATTTTTAGATTCATTAAACTTTGGTAAAGCAATGCGTTGGGGAAGCAATACGGAGAGCTTTATTAGACCTATTAAATGGATTTTATGTATGATTGATAACAAACTAGTCCCTCTAGAAATCTTTGGCATAAAATCATCACAAGTAACTTATGTGCATAGAAATATTTCATACGAATCTAAACATGTGAGTAGTATAGATTCATACCTACAAACTCTACAAAATGGCAAAGTGATCCTAAACCAACAAAAAAGAGAAGAAAAAATCCTAAATGAAATTGCAATAATAGAAAAAGAAAACAACATAAAAGTAGAAATAGACAAAGAATTGCTAGATGAAATAGTAAGTATCACAGAATATCCAACAGCACTTTTTGGTAATTTTAGTGAGCATTTTTTAGAGATTCCAGCACCTTGCATTATTACTTCTATGAAGGTAAATCAAAGATATTTTGCAACCTATAAAGATTTAAAGCTATACAATGGGTTTGTCATGGTGCAAAATAGCCTTAGTGAGAATCCTAAAACAATAATCGAAGGAAACTTAAAAGTATTACACGCAAGATTAGAAGACGCCCTATTTTTCTATCATAATGACTTAAAGGCTGGGTTAGATGAGAATAAATTAGTAAACATAACTTTTGTCGAAAATCTAGGAAGTATGCTAGATAAAACAAAAAGAGAAGTGGAAATCGCAAAGATACTATGCGATATATTTAAAGAAGAGCTATTAAAAGAATCTAATGATTTTGGATTAATACAAGAACTAATAATACAAGCCACAACATTATCAAAGACAGATTTAACAAGTGAGATGGTGTATGAATTTACAGAATTACAAGGGATAATGGGCTATTACTATGCAAAAGAGTTAAGATATGATGATAGAGTAGCACTTGCAATAAAAGAACAATATCTACCAAACTCTGAAGATAGTGAGTTGCCAAGCAATTTAATCTCTGCAATTATTGCCCTATCACATAAACTTGACAATCTTTTTGGGTTATTTAGTATAAATAAAATTCCAAGTGGCTCTAAAGATCCATTTGCTTTAAGAAGGGCAGCAAATGGAGTTATAAAAATAATAATTCACTTTAATTTAAACTTCAAATTAAAAGAAGTGTTTAATAATCTAAGGTATCTATATAAAAACTTTGAGCTAAAAATGCTTGAAGAATTCATCTTAGAAAGACTTGAATCCACACTGCCATACAATCCATCAATAATTCGTGCAATACTTGCCTCAAATGAAGATGATTTGTTAAACATATACTTAAAAGCAGAAGCACTAGAATCATCGCTTCAAAGCCAAGACAAAACAATGCTAATGCAAACTTTCAAACGACTTGCTAATATTATAAAAGATGTCAATTTTGATAACTTAAATATACAAGAAGATAAACTAATTGCAACTGAAGAAATAGAGCTATACAACGAATTTGTAAAGTATAAGAATAAAACTTTTGATAATAGTGACTTTAAAGGAAGAATTGATTATTTACTCTCACTAAATCAAGTATTATCAAGATTCTTTGATAAGGTATTGGTAAATGCTCCAGATGAAACATTAAAAACAAATAGAAAGAATCTAATAGCACAAATATACATGGCGTTTTTCAACATTGCTGATATAAAAGAAATAACTCTATAATGAATCTAAAAACACTGCAAAACAGGATAGATAAAAAAAAGAAAAGTTATCCAATGGAGTGGCTAGGCAGAAGCCTAGCATACACTCCATATCAGCCAAGAGAGCTAAAAGATTCCTTTAAAAAAACACAAACCTTTACACCAAAACAAATTATAAAACTACTAGATGATGATTTTTTAAATATAGCAAAGAGCAAAGAACAGGTAGTAAGTGCATTTATGTTAGAAAGCTTGGATAATCTAGCATACATAAGACGATATACCAATATTCCTCTAATTTATGACTTCATAATAATTGATGAATATCAAATACTAGAATCTCTTGTGTATGGTTCTGATGCAATAGTATTGAGAGCTGATATACTAAACCAAAAAGAATTAAAAAACTTAAGTGATTTTGCACTAAAACTTGGATTAGAGAGAATATTCAAAATAAATTCAAAGAATGATTTAACAAAAGCCATTTTTGCAAAAAGTGATATACTGCTAGTAGAAAATGAAAATCTAATAGAACTAATACCAAACAATAAAATAATCATATCATCAACCATCAATGATAATAGCATTGACACAAATATAATTTAAGCTTTATTTAAATTATATTTGGCTACAAACTCTATTTTATTAGAAAACTAGGAGATATTATGTCGTTAATGATAAACGAAGAATGTATCGCATGTGATGCATGCAGAGAAGAATGTCCAAATGATGCTATTGAGGAGGGAGATCCATATTACATGATAGATCCAGAGTGTTGCACAGAATGCTATGGATATTACGATGAACCGGCATGTTTATCTGTGTGTCCTGTAGATTCAATTGTACCAGACCCAGATAATGTAGAAACACTAGAAGAATTAAAATTCAAACATTCTCAACTAAACAAAGACAATTAATGGCTAAAATTACTGCCGTAATTGATATAGGCTCCAATTCAGCTAGAATGGCTATTTTCGAGAAAACCAGTCATTTTGGTTTCCATTTAATTTATGAAACAAAAAGCAAAGTTAGAATCTCTGAAAATAGCTATCAAAACAATGGCTACCTACAAAAAGAACCAATATCTAGGACTATAGATGCACTACAAGACTTCCTAAATATTGCCAAATATCACAAAGCAAGAAAAATATTTTGCGTTGCAACCTCTGCTGTAAGAGATGCACCAAATAAAAATATACTATTAGCAGAAGCAAGGAAAATAGGACTAAACATAAAAGTCATAAATGGTGAATCTGAAGCATACTTTGGAGCGATAGCCGCATTAAACTTATTGCATTTTAACGATGGTATCACAATTGATATAGGTGGTGGTAGCACAGAATGCGCATTAATAAAAGAAGGCAAGATAATAGACAAAATCTCTCTTAATCTAGGTACAATAAGATTAAAAGAATTGTTTTTTGATAAGCTAGATTATAATGGAGCATATAAGTTTGTAAAAGATTCCTTATCGCAATTACCAGAACATTTTAAACACAAAAGAGTCTTTGCCATAGGTGGAACTGCAAGGGCACTAAGCAAAGCCATCTTAAAGCATACAAAATATCCACTAAATAGCCTACATGGATTTTCATATCCATTTTTAGAGCATCATTTGTTTTTTGAGAGCATATGCACGAGTTCACAAAAAAACTTAACAAAGCTAGGAATTAAAGAAGATAGACTAGATTCAATACAAGGCGGAACTTTGATATTTCATCTTGCATTAAATAAATTTGGAGCAATAGAAGTCATAACAAGCGGCGTTGGTATAAGAGAGGGGGTATTTTTAAATGATCTTTTACGCAATAGCGATGGACGATTCCCAAAGAACTTTAACCCAAGTGTGCGAAATATAAAAGATAGATTCATAAAAAATAAAGAAAAATCAAAACACACAAAACTAATAATGACAAAATTACTAAAAACAATGCAAAACACGGAAATACAACCATTCTACAAACATCTGTTCATAGCAAGTGAATTAAGTGATATAGGAATCTCGCTAAACTTCTATGAAAAAAATCATCATGGTGGATATATTGTATTTAACGCCCTAAATTACGCACTAAGCCACCAAGATAGACTACTAATTGCAACACTAATAAAGTATATAAACAAAAAAATACCAAGCATATTAGAATATGAAGAATTACTCCCATCATCTAAGATTTTAAATATTTTAGTATTTTTGCTATCTCTTAGCGATGTTTTAAGCTATGCAAAAAACCCAAAACTAATCAATATAACAACAAATGAAGATAGCCTAAGCACTACAATTAATATACAAATGGAAGATTCATATATCACAAAAGAAAAACTAAACAAACTAAACATACCACCATTTTTTAAAATTAACCTATGCTAAGAATTGCGATAATCCGCTTAAGTGCGATGGGAGATATAATACATAGTGTAAGTATCTTGCCTCATTTATTGGAAGGCTTAGTCAAACAACATAAACAAATACACATTTCATGGTATGTAGATTCTGCCTTTAGTGATATTTTAGAAGATTCACCTAATATAAATACACTAATAAAAATCCCGCTAAAACAATGCATAAAAGACAAAAATATAAAAGAACTATACAAAATCTACAAAGAATTAAAATCACACAAATACGATGTCGTGCTTGATTTTCAAGGACTAATAAAATCAGCACTAATAGGAAAAATATTGCAAAGCAAAGAATTTGTAGGATTCAACAAAAATAGCATAAAAGAGCCTATCGCATCAATTTTTTATACCAAAAAAATAGATATACCATATGAAAAACACATTCTATTAAGAAATGCCACATTAGCCTTTAGAGCATTTAATCTAACTCCACCAAGCTTGGAAGTGCTACTTAAAACAAAACCATTTTTAGGCTTTAAAGAACATAACTTTAATATAAATGAAGACACAAAGATTCTGCTAGCATTAGAAACTTCTAAAAAAAACAAAACATACAACTTAGAATCTTATTTAAAACTAGTGCAATTATTCAACCAAATAAATATAAAACCGATACTACTAAGCTATGAGACCAAGATAGATTCAAGCGACAACTACTACAACATACACGCACCAAAGCTAGAAAGTATAAAATCCCTAATATCCCAAATGAATCTAGTAATAGGTGGAGATACGGGTATTGTGCATCTAGCTTGGGCATTAAATATCCCATCAATTACTCTCTTTGGAGCTACACCATCTAGTCGATTTTCACTCACAACTCCTAAAAATCTCCACATACAAGCCAATAAAAATGCCAACTATGACAAAAATGACTTTAGCATAAATGATATACTGCCAAGAGAGATTTTTGATTTATCACTAAAGATTCTAAATGAAAGGCAACAATGAAAGCTAAAATATGTTTTATATTTTTTAACTCTCTTGGATATTTATTTTTATACATGCCTCATTTTCTAAGGCTAGGTATTGCAAAGCTTATTGCCTTTATTTTATGCACACTAGATAAAAGACGCAAAAAGGATTTAATAGCAAACCTAAACTTTGCATATAACAACACGCTAGATGAACACACAAAGCAAGAGATAATAAAAACAAACTATCTAAACTTAGTCTATAACACAATATTATTTTTTGTATTAGCAGTAAACAGTAAGCAAAGAATCTTAAATATGATAGATATAGAAAATCCACAAATAATACAAAATCTACTAGACAATGATGAATACATAGTCTTTGTAACTGCACATTATGGGAATTGGGAATATGCAACACCGGCTTTTAGTTGCTATTTCAACCACAAAATAACCGCAGTTGCTAGAATGACAAAATATCAAATAATAAACAAATATCTAAAATTTGTTAGGTCAAGATTCAATATAGAAATATTAGATAAAAAAGGTGCTGCAATACCACTTATAAAAGCACTAAAGAAAGATAGAGTAGTAGGAATAGTAACAGACCAAAACACTGCAGATAATGAAGGAAGATTGGTAGAATTTTTCTCTAAAAAGGTGCGACACACGCCGATTGCCTCACTCTTAGCTATAAAATATAATGCAAAAATTGTGCATTTTTTCTCCTACTATTCAAGTGATTACAAAAGATTAAAAATAAAGATTCTTCCTCCAATAGAATTCCAAAAAACAAATAACACAGAAGAAGATATACAAAATCTAACACAAATACAAAGCACAATACTAGAACAAATAATAAAAGAAAATCCAAAAGAATGGCTATGGTTTCATAGAAAATTCAAAAATCAATATGAGGAGATTTATAGATGAACAAAATTTCAGCTGTAATTCTCACTAAAAACTCACAAAGGCTATTAAAAGAAGTATTAGAATCTCTAGTCAAGCTAGATGAGGTAGTAATCTTAGATAATGGCTCAAATGATGAGACTATAAATATAGCCAAAAGTTTTCAAAATACTTCCATACATTACAATGACTTTATAGGATTTGGTGAGCTAAAGGCACTTGGAAGCCGACTCGCTAAGAATGACTGGATACTAACAATAGATAGCGATGAAATTGCATCAAGCACACTAATAGATGAAATACTAAATCTAAACCTAAAAAACGATACTTGTTATAGCTATGATGTAAAAAATTACTTCAATGATAAGCATATTTATAGTTGTGGCTGGGGTGATGATAGATGTATAGGGCTTTATAATAAAGAATATTATGAATTTAATGACGCAAAAGTGCATGAGAGAATAATTCCACTAAAAAACACACAAAAAACAATAGCACTAAAAGGACATATATCCCACTATCCATATGAAAACATAGAATCTTTTTTAGACAAAATGCAAAAATACTCTACACTATATGCAAATGGCAACAAACATAAAAAAAGCAGTATCACAAAAGCACTAACTCACTCTATATGGGCATTTATAAAAAGCTATCTTTTAAAGAAAGGATTCTTGCAAGGATATGAGGGATTTATCATTAGTGTTTATAATTCACAATGTTCATTTTGGAAATATATAAAATTATATGAGGTAAAGTGTGAAAATACTAATAATTAAGCTAAGAAATATAGGTGATGTATTATTAATAACTCCATTATTTGAGAATCTAAAAGCACATTTTCCAAATTGCCAAATAGACTGCTTAGTGAATTCTAACACAAAAGACATATTGCCAAGAGAGCCGATAAACAAAATATTAACACTAGATAAAAAAGGAAGTAAATTAGAGAGATTAAAGAGAGAATTAACTCTGCTAAAAGACATAAAAAATGCAAAATATGACATTGTCTTAGGGCTTACAAATGGTGATAGAACTGCATTTTTAAGCTTTATTAGTAAAGCTAAAATAAGAGTTGGATTTACACCTAAGAATCTATGGTCAAAATACTTCTATACTCATAACTTAACATACAAACATCAGCACACAATAGAGAGCAATTTAGATTCACTAAGAATCCTAAACATACCAATAATAAGCAAAAAAGTAATCTCAAATACCGCAGATAGCTTTAAAAATGAAATCAAACTACCACAAAGATTCATACATTGTCATTTTTTTAGCAATTGGTTTTTTAAGTGTCTTAGCGATGAATTTTGTGCCACAATAATAAAATTAATAGAAGAAAAATACAAAACAAAATGTATCCTAACCCTATCAAACGCACAAAAAGAAGCACAAAAGCTAGCAAATATACAAAAAATATACAAAAAAGAAATCACATATTTTAACAATCTAAGCCTACCTGAAGTATCACTATTAAACAAAAAAGCATTAGCATTTGTAGGGGTAGATACTGCCATTATGCATTTAAGTGGGGCAAACAACATACCTTCTTTTGCTTTCTTTGGTCCTAGCTCAGTTAGAGAATGGGGAGTGTGGGATAATGATATAGCTAGTGGATATGACAATGATTTTGGGATTCAAAGAATAGGAAAGCACACAATATATCAAGAATCCCTATCTTGTATCCCATGCCATAGAGCTGGTTGTAATGATTCTAAAATCAGTAAATGCCTAGTAGGGATACAAGAAAACTTAGCCTTAAAAACACTAGAAGATTTTTTAGGCAAATTATCACTTGTCAATCCCTAACTCTTTTGCTAAGAATCTCCCAGTATGACTTCCTGTTTTTTTATATCTTTTAGAAATTCTTTCTGGTGAGCCCATATCCACTATATTTCCACCTTGACTACCACCTTCAGGTCCTATATCGATTATAAAATCAGCGTTCTTTATCATATCTAAATTATGTTCAATTACAATCACACTATTACCGAGCTCTGTTAAATGATGCAATACATTTACAAGCCTATCTACATCAGCAAAATGCAACCCTGTCGTTGGCTCATCTAGTATATATAATGTATTTCCAGTATCTTTTCTGCTTAACTCTTTTGCTAATTTTATTCTTTGAGCCTCACCACCACTTAGGGTTATTGCATTTTGTCCAAGAGTTATATAACCAAGCCCAACATCTTTTAGTGTTCTTAACTTTTGATAAATCTTTGGAATCTTAGAAAAAAATTCACATGCTTCATCGACACTCATCTCTAAAATTTGTGCGATATTTTTCCCTTTATATTCTACTTCTAGCGTTTGAGCATTATATCTAGTGCCATGACAACAATCGCATTTCACCATGATGTCTGGCAAAAAGTGCATTTCGATTTTTATCTCACCCTCACCTTGACACTTCTCACATCTACCACCCTTTACATTGAAACTAAAGCGACTTATAGAATAATTCCTTATTTGTGCTTCTTTTGTTTGTGCAAATATCTGCCTTATCTCGTCCATTGCACCTGTGTATGTTACTGGATTTGATCTTGGCGTTCTACCTATTGGACTTTGGTCTAAATATATTACCTTATCTAGTTGTTCTAATCCTAATATCTCAACTCCATCTACCTTTTTTACTTTTTTTCTATTATTTAGTAATTCTTGTGCAACTGGTAGTAGAGTTTGCAACACTAAAGAACTCTTACCACTCCCACTAACGCCAGTGATACATACGAAATTCCCAAGCGGAATCTCCACACTTAGATTATGTATATTATTTATATTTACATTATTTATTTGTATCCATTTTTCTTGGTTTCTGCGATGAAAGTATTCTATTTTCTTCTTTCCACTCAAATATTGTGCAGTTTGAGTATTACTCTTTAGAAGTTGTGTTAGATTCCCGCTAAATACAACCTCTCCACCATATTTACCAGCACCCGGACCAATATCAACTATAAAATCAGCATGCTCTATTGTTTCTTTATCATGCTCTACAACAATCACAGAATTACCCTTTTGTTGCAAACTCCTTAGTGTTTTAATAAGCTTTAGCGTATCTCTCTCATGCAGACCTATACTTGGCTCATCTAGCACATACATAACGCCAGTTAATCCACTTCCTATTTGACTTGCAATACGAATCCTTTGTGATTCACCACCGCTTATACTTCGTGCATCTCTTCCTAGTGATAAATACCCAAGCCCAACATCATATAAAAAGTATAATCTCTCGCAAATTTCTTTTAAAATCGGCTCTGCTATCATGGAATCTTGTGAAGAAAAATATTCAAAATTATTAGCATTTGCAAAAAACCCATAGCATTCAGAAATTGGCATATCTAAAATATCTCCAATGCCTTTATTTGATACCTTAACAGATAGGCTTTGAGGAAGCAATCTATGTCCATTACAATCCTCACACACCTTCTCACTCATATAATCGCTTAGCTCTTTATTATCCTTAAACATATCATAAGCAATGGATATTATCCCACTCCAAGGTCGCTTTAATTTTGTGCCTTTCCACAAAAATTCAACTTCCTCACCACTACCATAGAGGATAATTTTCTGCTCTCTTGAATCTAACTCTTCAAATAGTGCATTTTTATCTATTCCATAAACCTTACACATTGTGCAAAATAACTCATTATAATAACTTTTATTAAATCCATAAATAATCTTTATCCCACCCTCACACAAAGGAAGACTAGAATCTAGAATCTTTTTTACATCTATGCTATATCTAATCCCAAGTCCATCGCATTTTGGACATGCACCCTTTGGTGAGTTAAACGAAAAACTAAGGGGTTCCAATGGATTAAACGACACCTTGCAATCAAAGCAAGCTAAATGTTCGCTAAAATGTACTACTTCACTTTTACTATCACCTAAAATCTCAACTTCGACCTCACCATAAGATTCTTTTAGTGCCTTTTCTATTGCTTGTGCTATTCTATCTTTATTATCAACACTCACCACAAGCCTATCAATTACAACCTTTATTGTGTGTTTTTTTGTCTTAGACAATTCTATATTCTCATCAAGCCTAGTTAGAATCCCATCTATTTGGGCTCTTACATATCCCTTTTGTCTTAAAGATTCTAACTTATCAGTAAATGTCCCTTTTTTTTCTCTTATTAATGGAGATAGGATTAAAATCTTGCTTCCTTCTTCTATTTTTTGCACTTCAGAGATAATATCACTTGCATTCATTTTAGAAATAGTCTTACCGCACAAATGGCAATGTTGAGTGCCAACTCTAGCAAAAAGCAATCTCAAATAATCATAAATCTCTGTAATTGTCCCAACCGTCGATCTAGGATTCTTGCTTGTTGTTTTTTGATCAATTGCAATAGCTGGTGTTAAACCCTCTATCTTATCTACATCTGGCTTTCCTATCTTGTCCAAAAACTGCCTAGCATAACTAGATAAACTCTCAATATATCGCCTTTGACCTTCTGCATATAGAGTATCAAACGCTAATGTGCTTTTCCCACTGCCACTAAGACCAGTTAATACCACCAATTTATTCTTTGGTATGTTTAAGTTTAGATTTTTTAGATTATTTTCTTTTGCGTTTGTAATGATTATATAATCAAGTGCCGAATGCTGTTTTTTCACCAGTAAATCCCCAAAGTTAAAATTACAAAATTATATCAAAACTAAATTTTAGCCCTTGCTTTTGTTTTTTTTGAGTATCATTCTAAAAAAATTATGGAGCAAGTTTGCTATGAGCAATAAGGTTGTTATAGCTGGAAATGGTGGCTCTATTCTAAAAATAAATTACAATAGACTGCCAGATGATTTTGACACATTTAGATGTAATCAATTTTATTTTGAAGATAAATATTACTTAGGAAAAAGAGTATCAATAGCATTTTTTATATCAGAAATATTTTTTGAGCAATACTATACTGCGTTAATGTTAAATTCAAACCAAGAATACGAAATACAAAATATATTTTGTGCAAATTTAGGAATAGATAGTTTACAAAAACACTTTATTAATACATTTAACGAATTTTTTCCAGCTGCACAACTAGGATATAAATACATAAAACAAAACTTAAAAGAAATTGATATATTTATGAAGTTCAATGAAATATACAAACAACAAAGAGTAACAAGTGGAACATACATGTGTGCCATTGCAACTGCATTAGGATATAAAGAAATATATTTAGCTGGTATTGATTTATATCAAAATGGATATCAATACGCATTTAATAAACAACAACCAAATATAATCAAACTAGTGCCAGAATTTAGTCACAATAATAAGCCAATGGCTCTTTGCATACAAAAGAAATTGATATACAAATGTTACAGATACTGCAAAATAATTATGGAATAAAGATTTTCAGCATATGTGATGATAGTCCAATAACAAAATATATACCATTAGCTCCAAAAAATAAACAAAATAAAATAAAAATAGAGAATAAGCCTTCTAACTATACAAATGATATATTAATACCAAACCAACAAAGCTATCAAAAAAGGATTTGGTCAAAAACACAAACAATAGCGATAACACAACAATGAAAAAACTAATAATTAATAATTTAGTAATATCAGATTCACATACACCACTTATTGTGCCAGAAATAGGAATAAACCACAATGGTAGCCTAGAAATTGCAAAAATTATGGTAGATAGTGCAAAAAGAGCTGGTGCAAAAATAATAAAACATCAAACACATATAGTAGATAGCGAAATGATACCATTAGCAAAACAAGTAATTCCTGGAAATGCGGATATCAGTATTTATGATATTATGAAAAATTGTGCTCTTAGTAAAAATGATGAGATAAAATTAAAAGAATACGCTGAAAAATTAGGACTTACATACCTTAGCACCCCATTTTCAAAAGAAGCTGCAAACTTCTTGGAAGACATAGGGGTATGTGCTTATAAAATAGGATCTGGTGAAGCGAGTAACTATCCATTAATTAAACATATAGCAAGCTTCAAAAAACCAATGATAGTCAGCACTGGCATGAATGATATAGAAAGCATAAAAAAGACAGTTAAAATTATGCTTGACTATGAAATAAGCTTTGCGCTATTACACACTACAAATTTATACCCGACACCTCCGCATTTAATTAGACTTAATGCTATGCTAGAACTTAAAAAAGAATTTGATTGTTTAGTTGGATTAAGTGATCATAGTATAAATAACTTGGCAGCATTTGGAGCTATATCGCTTGGGGCATGTATAATAGAACGACATTTTACAGATACATACACTAGAGTTGGACCAGATATTTGTTGTTCCATGGACGAATTTCAACTTAAAGAGCTAATATATTCAAGTGAAATTTTATACAAAATGAGGGGTGGCAAAAAAGAGGCATTGAAGAGGAACAAACTACTATTGATTTTGCATTTGCTAGTGTGGTTATCATAAAAGATATTAAAAAGGTGAAATATTTAGTAGTGATAATATCTGGGTAAAAAGACCTTTAAAAGGTGGGTTGGGTGCAGAATGGTTTGATACAATAATAGGAAAAATGGCAACTAAAGATATAAATAAAAATACACAAATACATCTAGAAGATTTTCAATGAAAAAGATAGTTTTTATAACAGGCACAAGGGCTGATTTTTCTAAAATAAAATCATTAATTCATGTGTCAAACAGCCTAAATTCATACAAAACTATGATTTTTGCAACCGGAATGCATCTAAGTAAAAAATTTGGATACACCATTAAAGAAATATACAAAGAAGGCTTTAAAAATGTATTTGAATTTATAAATCACGACAAATATTACAATATGGATTTAGCCATTTCATCTACCATTGCTGGCTTTTCAAGGTATGTAGCAGAAGAAAAACCAGACCTAATAATAGTCCATGGAGATAGACTAGAATCTCTAGCAGCCGCTATCGTAGGTAGCTTCAATAATATACTAGTAGCACATATTGAAGGAGGAGAAATATCTGGGACAATAGACAATAGCATAAGGCATTCTATATCAAAATTAGCACATATACATTTAGTAAATGACAAAATAGCCAGAAAGCGTCTAATACAAATGGGAGAGCATAGTAACAGCATTTTTATAATAGGATCACCAGATCTAGAAATACTATATAACAATAAAATTAGTATAGAAATGGCAAAATCTTATTACAATATTCCATACAAAGAATATTCAATAGTTCTTTTTCATCCAGTAACCACTGAAATTTTAGATATAAAAAGACAAAGTGAAGTATTGGTAAAAGCTTTAAAAGCTAATAGAAAAAATTATATAATAATATATCCAAACAATGATTTAGGATTTGAATTTATTTTAGAAAATTATGAGAAATTAAAAAAGTTAGATAATTTTCGAATCTTTCCATTGCTAAGATTTGAATATTTTATAACGTTACTTAAACATTCACAATTTATAATAGGAAATTCAAGCTGTCTTTTAAAAGAAGCTCCTATGCTATCAATTCCTGCCATATTGCTTGGAAGCAGACAACAAGGTAGAGTTGGGGAAAACTTAACAATCAAAACAGAAATAAAATACAATAGTATATTAGATTCGATTGCAAAAATAAAAAATAAGACTATACAAAAAAATTCAAAAATTACAGTAAATAGCTCCTTGAGATTTAAAAAACTACTTACTAGAAAAACGATATTTGATATTGAAAAACAAAAAACATTTAAAGATATAATATGACTTTGGCACTGATACCAGCTAGAGGCGGCTCAAAAGGTGTTAAAAATAAAAATATGTATATTATAAATAATGAGCCTTTGATTTTTTGGACTATTAAAGCAGCCAAAGAATCTAAGTATATAGATAAGATAGTCCTAAGTAGCGATGATGACAAAATACTAAAGTTTGGAAATGACTGCGGTATAGATACATTAAAAAGACCAAAAAAACTAGCACAAGATAATAGCTCAACCGAGTCTGTATTACTTCATGCCATAAAAAACAATAATAATTTTGATAATTTTATGATTCTACAACCAACATCCCCACTAAGAACCACAAAACATATAAATAAAGCATTTAAAATATTCACAAAATCAAACGCAAATGCACTAATTAGCGTCACTCAACACGACAATAAAATATTAAAAGCATTTATAATAAACGAAAACGGCTTAACTGGAATTTGTAACAATACATATCCTTTTCTACCAAGACAAAAATTGCCAAAAGTATATTTAAGTAATGGTGCCATATATATAATCAAAAAAGATTCATTTTTACAAACAAATAACCTATGTCCTGTTAATACAAAATGTTTTGTTATGAATGATATAGATAGTCTAGATTGTGATAGTATAGAAGATTTAATATTGGCTGAACAATTTTTAAAACTATATAGTTAATATCACATTGCTACTATGTCTTTATTGTAAATATATAAATATACTTTAGTCCATTAATATAAACTTTATTGATTTTTATTACACACTTTGATACAATTTTGGTCAAAAATTAAGGAGTAAATATGGCAAAACATACTTTTCAAACAGAAGTCAATCAAATACTGGACTTAATGATTCATTCTCTATATTCTAATAAAGAAATTTTCTTGCGTGAACTTGTAAGCAACGCTTCTGACGCACTTGATAAACTACAATATCTAACACTAACAGATGAAAAATTAAAATCATTTTCTTTTACCCCAAAAATTGATATTAGCTTTGATAGCGAGAAAAATACTCTAACAATAAGTGATAGTGGTATAGGAATGAATGAACAAGATTTAATAGAAAATCTAGGAACAATCGCAAAAAGTGGCACAAAAAACTTCTTATCAAAACTAAGTGGAGACAAGAAAAAAGATTCTGCACTTATTGGACAATTTGGTGTTGGATTTTATTCAGCATTTATGGTAGCTAACAAGATTATTGTTACTACAAAAAAAGCAGGGGAAGAAGAAGCTTATGCTTGGATTAGTGATGGAAGCGGTGAGTTTGAGATTGAAAAATGCACAAAAGATTCACATGGAAGCGAAATAAAGCTCTATCTAAAAGAAGACGAAAAAGAATTTACAAGTCGCTGGAGAATTGAAGAAATAGTTAAAAAATATTCAGATCACATTCCATTCCCTATTTTTTTGCACTACACAGAAACAAAAACAGAAGGAGAGGGAGATTCTAAAAAGGAAATCATAGAAGAAAAAAACGAGCAAATCAACAAAGCTTCAGCCCTTTGGAGAGTTGCCAAAAAGGATTTAAAAGAAGAAGAATATAAAGAGTTCTACAAATCTCTAAGCTATGATAGTGCTGATCCACTAGCTTGGATTCATACAAAAGTAGAAGGTAGCTTAGAATATACAACACTCTTTTATATCCCACAAAATGCACCTTTTGATCTTTATAGAGTAGATTATAAATCTGGTGTAAAACTTTATGTAAAAAGAGTGTTTATCACAGATGATGACAAAGAGCTTTTACCTCCATATTTACGCTTTGTAAGGGGTATTATAGATAGTGAAGACTTACCACTTAATGTAAGTAGGGAAATCTTACAGCAAAACAAGATTTTAGCAACTATTAAATCTGCTTCTACAAAGAAAATATTAAGCGAAATTGAATCTTTGCAAAAAAATGACGAAAAATATTCAAAGTTCTATAAAGAATTTGGAAGATGCCTAAAAGAAGGTGTTTACAGCGATTTTGAAAACAAAGAAAAACTACTAGAGCTTTTAAGATTTACCTCAAGCAAGAGTGATGACAAAGAAATTTCTTTTAAAACCTATAAAGAAAGAATGAAAGAAAATCAAAAGTCAATTTATTTCTTGCAAGGTGAGGATTTAGAGCTTCTTAAAAACTCTCCACTACTAGAGAGTTATAAGCAAAAAGATATTGAAGTGCTATTCTTTAGTGATGAAATAGATGGAATCGTAATGCCTATGGTGCATGAGTTTGATAAAACTCCTCTTAGAAGCATTACAAGCAAAGAAGCGATGGAAGAAGTAGGCACAGATGAAATAAATGATGAAACAAAAGAAAAATACAAAAATGTATTAGAAAGAATTGGCAAAATACTTCAAAATGAGGTAAAAGAAGTAAGACTAAGTAGCAGACTTGTAAATAATCCATGCTGCTTAATGGAGGATAGTGATAATCCAAATGCTGCAATGATGAAAATGATGAAACAAATGGGTATGAATAATAATCTACCAGAAGAAAAACCAATACTAGAGCTAAATCCAAATCACAACATAATACAAAAGCTAATAGATAGCAAGAACAATGATGAAGATATGGCTTATTTATTATTAGAACAAGCAAAGCTACTAGAAGGCGGAAAAATAAAGGATATAAACTCTTTTGTAGCTAGAATCAACAAAATAATAGAAAATACATTATAGTTTTAAGAATCCTTTTATAAAAGGATTCTTGACTTTTTAAGTTTTATAAAATATAATTTCGACTTATCTTTTTACTTGTCGGGGCGTAGCGCAGTCTGGTTAGCGCACTTGGTTTGGGACCAAGGGGTCGAAGGTTCGAATCCTTTCGCCCCGACCACTTCTTAATTTTCAACTTCAAATGGTGGGCGTAGCTCAGTCGGTTAGAGCATCAGATTGTGGTCCTGAGGGTCGTGGGTTCGATTCCCATCGCCCACCCCATTTAGTTAGCCAATTTCAAATATAAAATCTCTCCGCTTTTTACATCTTTAGAGCTATTTATGCTAATTATGTTTCCAAAAAGATTCAAAGTAATCTCATAATAATCACCATAAAACACGCTCTCAATAACCTCTACTGGTATATCTGTTTTACTTGTAGATAGACAAAAATCACAAGTTCGAACAATAAAATTCTTCTTCTCTAAAAATTTCACAAGTTCATATGGCATATTCTCACAATTATGTATAAAACTAGCATTCCCTAAAAATAATGCTACTTCCATTGTCTTTGGGTTGTGGTATAGGGTATTAGGACTACCTGTGTCTATTATTTTGCCATTTTTCATAAGTGCAATATTATCCGATAAGAAAAATGCATCATCTTTATCATGTGTAACAAATATCGCACTTAAGTTATGATCCCTTATTATAGCTTTTATGTCTCTTCTCATTTGAACACTTAAGGTATGATTTAGATTCGAAAATGGTTCATCAAACAAAATAATTGTTGGTCTAAACACTATAGTTCTAGCCAATGCTACTCTTTGTGCTTGACCACCGCTAAGCTCATTTGGATATCTATCCAAAAGAGAACTTATCTGCAAAATATCTATAACCTCATCTAGTCTTTTTTTCTGTTCTTGCTTGGTTAGTTGCAAGATACCAAAGCAGATATTATCTCTAACGCTTAAATGTGGAAATAAAGCATAGTCTTGAAATAAGATTCCAACATTTCTATTTTGTGGAGATATACATCTATCTTTGCTTGAAACTAGACAATCTTTTATATAAATCTCACCACCATCAATGCTAAAAAATCCAGAAATAGCACCAAGAAACGAACTCTTACCACATCCACTCTCACCTAAAATACTAATTATCTCTCCATGCTCTAAAGATAGATTCACACCATTTAGGACATCTGTCTTACCAAATGATTTATATATATTATTAATTTTTAAAATCGCCATTTATTTCCTTTTGATTATTCTTATTTTGCAAATAATTCATTAAAAGTACAGGAATGATTCCAAATAAAACAATAATTAACGATGGTAAAGATACATTATAAATTAGCTCGTTTTCGCTATATGCAAACACCAACGATGATAGAGTTTGAAATCCACTTGGAGATAATATAGTTGAAATAGGCAATTCTTTTAGTATGTCTATGCAAATAATAACGATTGATAATGCTAAATAATTTTTTATTAAAGGAAAGTGTATATTTTTAAAAATACAAAATGGCTTGACTTTGAGTGATAAACTAGCATAATCTATATTTTTTAAGATTCTTGCATATCCACTTTGCACAGAAAAAATACCAGAAGCCAAAAATCTCACAAAATAGCCAAAAAATAAAACCAAAAACCCACCACCAACAGCATATTCAAAAGATAAAAAATCTAACACATAATTTAAAACACCAAGTATAACTAAGATTCCAACAGCAACAACAGCACCGGGCAGAGAATATCCAAGAGTTGTTATCCATATTATTATTTTAGATAGTTTGTTATCATTCATACGCACAACAAAGCATAAATAATAAGATACACACACAATCAAAATAGCACTAACAATCGATACAAAAAAGCTATAAAATGCAGGCAACATTGCATTATCTAAATTTATCAAAAAATCAAACTTAACCCAATACAAAAGCCACCATATAGGCACAATAAATGCAACAAACACCATAGAAAAGCACCATAAAAATGCTAAAAATGATTTTATTCCCTTTAATTTATCTCTTGGGGTTTGTATGAATGTATTTTGCGTATATGCCCTATTTCCTCTTTGGTAATACTCTAACAACATCAAAACTGCGATAAATATCAATAACCCAACGCTTAAAGCAACAGCACTAGTGCTATCTCCACCACTCCCCCAAGTCCTAAAAATACCGGCACTAAATGTATCCACACCAAAATACGCCACAAGACCATAATCGCTCAAAGTCTCCATAGCAACAAGTAATAATGCACCTACAATACCAACTCTACAAAAAGGCAAAACTATCTTAAAAAATATTTTTAAATTAGATACTTTTAGAGATTTTGCACTAAGTAATATATTGCCAAGCCCATATGAAAATGTATTTTTAGCAAAGAAATAAACATATGGATATAATGCAAAAGATAAAATAATAATTGCACCATAAGGATTCATTATATCAATACGCTTATCAACCCCAAATAACTCTGGTATAACTCCACCAAATTCAAACAAATCAACCCAAATAAATCCCATAACATAAGAAGGAATAGCCAATGGTAATATAAGCAACCATTCAAAGAATCTAGAAGCAAAAAAATCATAAAAAGCAATCAAATAAGCACTCAAAAGCCCAAAAACAAGACATAACAATAATGTCCCAAACAAAATAAATGTGCTACCTAAAATATATCTAGGCAACACATTTTTGGATAAATGCACTAAGGTATTAATATCAATAAATGGCACATGCAATATTATGGCAAATATTGGCAATAGCACCAAAATGCACACAAAAATAGCAACAACAGACCATTTTTTAGTTAAAAATTTCAAATGCTATTTCCTATTTCCATTGAACTTCATCAAATATCTTTAAAGATTCTTTAGCATTACCATAATATGCTTCAAAGTTTGGCTTTTCTATTTTAAACTCGCCCCAGCTTTGTAGAAGTTTATTAGGTTTTACACTTTTATTTACAGGATATTCATAGTTTTGGTTAGTTAGCATTTCTTGTGCTTTAGGACTTAGCATAAATTCTATGAATCTAACTGCTGCTTCTTTGTTTTTAGAGGTTTTTAACACACCAATTCCACTTACATTTATATGAGTGCCCCTATCATCTTGATTTGGGAAAATAACTTTAACAGAATTAAAAGCCTCTACATCTTTTTCATTCTTAGAATTAGCAAGATGTCCTAAATAATAACTATTAGAAATAGCAACATCACCTTCTTTAGCATAAATTGCACGCACTTGATCTCTATCTGCACCTTTTGGTGTTCTAGCTAGATTCTTAACTATACCACTTGCCCATTCTCTAGCCTTTTCTTCACCTATAGAATCTATCATAGAGCTAAGTAGAGAGATGTTATAAACATTGTTCGAACTTCTAACTAGCACTTTGCCTTTCCATTCTGGCTTAGTTAAGTCTTCATAAGTTTTTATAGCACCATCTTTTACTCTATCTTTTGAGGCCACTATGATTCTAGCTCTAGTTGTAAAAGCATACCATGTATTATCTTTACCTCTTAATTCTTTAGGAGATAACTCATCTAATGTTTTAGAGGTAACAGGAACAAACAAATCATTCACCCTAACTTGCTCCAAATTACCAGCATCAGCAGTCATAAATAAATCTGCTTTTGAGTTTTTACCCTCAACTTCTAATCTCTTTGCTAATTCATTTGCCTTTGCTTGAACAACATTAATCTTAATACCAGTCTCATCGGAAAAAAGCTTAAATATCCCCTTGTCCGTATCATAATGACGATGAGAATAAATAGTCAATTCTTGTGAAAATAAAAAACCAACACTAAAAAGTGATACCAAAAGCATTTTAAATTTCATTAAAATTCCTTGTCATAAAATTAAGAAACATTATTATAATTATAATGTCTTTGTAACAACTTAAAAAGTTTATATATTTTTTAACCTCAAACTATTTAAAACAACCACTAAAGAACTAAGCGACATAGATAATGCAGCAATAAGAGGTATAACAAATCCAGCCATCGCAAGAGGGATTGTAAAAGCATTATAAATAAGAGAAATTGCTAAATTTTGCTTTATAAACTTATATGTATTTTTTCCTATTATAAAAGAATCTAAAACTCCACTCATCTTAGAATCTAGCACAACCACATCACTTACACTTATTGCTAAATCTATCCCACCACCCATAGCAATCGCAATATCACTCTTGCTAAGTGCAACAGAATCATTTATTCCATCACCAGCCATAACAACAACTTCGCCTTCTTTATGTAATCTATCTATAAAATTTGCCTTATCTAGCGGAGTTTGTTTATAATAATATTCATCTATTTTTAGGCTATTAGCTACTTTTTCACAGGCTCTTTTGTTATCCCCGCTTAAAAGCACGATTCTTAAGCCTAATCCCTTTAACCTACTTATAGATTCATATGCTTCTTCTTTTATTTCATCTTCTAATATACAAAACAAAAGCAACTTGTCATTTTTAGCAAAGCAAAAAATACTGCCCTCATAATCATTATCTAAAATTTCATCACCAATAATAACTCCATACTCTAATAAAAGCTCAAAATTCCCAGCTAAAAATAAATCATTATTTATTTTTGCCACCACTCCTTTTGTGCTTATTTCTTCTATAGATGTAAATTCTAAAAACTCATAATGACAACTAAATTCATTTCTTAATGCCAAAGATATTGGGTGTGAATTTTGGTTTATAATTTGTATTAAGACTTGTAATTCATAGTTAGAATCTTTAAGATTCATAAAACTTTTCATAAACTTAATAGATAAAGCACCTTTAGTAATTGTTCCAGTCTTATCTAAAACTAGAGTTGTAGCATGAGATATAGTCTCTAACATTTTAGATTCTTTAAAGAGTATTTTTTTATTTATCGCCTCACCTATCCCAACTAGCAATGCAAGTGGTGTAGCAAGTGCTAATGCACAAGGACATGCGATAATAATAACAGATATAGCCACCATTAAACTTCTATCAAATGATGAACCTAATGCAAAATACCAAACACAAAATGCAATACCAGCCACGACAAACATCACAAGAGAAAAATACCTAGAAATATTTGTAGCTAGATTTTCTATCTTTGGGCGAGTGTTTAGAGAATCTTCTACCATATTTACAATTGAAGTCATAATAGAATTTTTAAATTGTTTACCTATTTTATAATTAAAAGCAAAATTAATAGCCATAGTCCCAGAATAGATTCTATCTCCCTTTGCTTTCTCTACTAATTCAGATTCACCACTTATAGAGCTTTCATCGCATAATGCAACTTCAGATATTAACTCACCATCTAATGCTATCCTCTCACCTGCACACACAGATACTATCTCACCTACTTCTACTTCCCTAACAGGCACACGAACACTCTTAGAATCTCTTATAACATTAACATCAAGTGGCATTTGAGAATTCAGCCTATCAAGGCTATCAGCAGCACTATTTTTACCCCTTATTTCTAAAAATTTCCCAAACAAAACAAAAGTAATAATCATAGCAACAGATTCAAAATAAGTCTCTCCACCAGTAAAACTTGCATATATCGAATAAACATAAGCCAAAGTCGCACCACTAATGACAAGCAAATCCATATTTGGCATTTTATGCCTAAAAGCTGCAATAGCACCACGCCAAAAAATAATCCCGCTAAAAAACAACACAGGCGTAGATAGCACAAACCCAGCTACATTTAGTATATCTCTCATATCATTTGAGATTCCACTAAAATATCCTGCATATTGTGCAACGGCAATCCACATAATATTCATTACACAAAAGATTCCAACACTTAACTTTATGTAATAATCTCTTTTTTCTTTTCTTGCATAATTTTCTTGCAACGATGCGTCATAAACATGTGCATCATAGCCTATTAGTCGCACTATTTTTACTATTTGTGATGGTTTTATTTTTGTTATATCAAATACAATATTTGCTTTATTGTTTGTGTAGTTTATATTAACGCTAAAGATTCCATTTTGCTTTAATAATATCCTCTCATTAAGCCAAATACAAGCAACACAATGAATCTTCTCTAAAACAAGCGAAATGCTACATTTATCACCATCTTTGCTAACATACTTTTCTATAAATGCTTCTGTGTCATATTGATTAAGTGAGCTT
Source organism: Helicobacter sp. WB40 (assembly GCF_027859275.1). Taxonomy (NCBI): domain Bacteria; kingdom Pseudomonadati; phylum Campylobacterota; class Epsilonproteobacteria; order Campylobacterales; family Helicobacteraceae; genus Helicobacter; species Helicobacter sp. WB40. Next base: position 138,281 of record NZ_JAQHXS010000002.1, read on the forward strand.
GTATTTTTAGATACCGGACTTAGCGTATTACTCCCAAGCTTATCATAAAACCCACCTAAATCCTCACTATCTAAAAGTCTATACACACCCTCACATCCATTGCAACAAAAATACTTATCTTTACCATTTATATTTGCAATATGCAAAGAATCATCATCAAACTCTAAATGACAATGATCACATTTTCTCATAATTTATAACTTATGAAAATTGCTTTAAAAATTGCTTTAGATTCCTACTAGCTTGACGGATTCTATTTTCATTTTCAATTAATGCAATCCTCACATACAAATCCCCATGATTCCCAAACCCAACCCCGGGACTTACTGCGATTTTTGCTTCCTTTAATAATCTAGTAGAAAACTCCATACTACCCAAATGTTCTACACATTTTGGAATCTTCGCCCATATAAACATACTAGCTCTTGGTTTTTTCATTTCCCAACCTGCAGCTTTAAAGCTATCAATTAAAACTTCTGCTCTTTTTTCGTATTTATCTGATATTTCTTTTACGCAACTTTGATCTTCGTTTAAAGCTATCGTTGATGCAATTTGTATAGGAGTATATATCCCATAATCAAGCCAACTTTTTATTTTTTGCAATGCACCTACTAATCTTTGATTGCCCACAATGCACCCAACTCTCCAACCTGCCATATTATAGCTTTTAGATAGCGTATAGCTTTCAACTGCAACATCTTTTGCGCCTTCTACTTCTAAAATAGATGGTGCTACATATCCATCAAAGCTCAAATCAGCATATGCAATATCATTAATAATGTAGAATCTCTCTTTTTTTGCAAGCTTTACCAAACGCTCATAAAATTCCTTATACACCACTATTGTTGTTGGATTATGCGGGAAGTTAGTAACGACAAACTTCGGCTTTGGCATTGTATTATTTAATGCTTCTTGTAGTGAATTAAAATAAGATTCAACATCTAATTCGTAATTATCATTCCATTTTAGCCCAAATGTAGCTACATTTGCACCTGCCAAAATAAAAGCGTAGTAATGTATAGGATATGCTGGTTCTGCAACTATTGCGGTATCTCCATAGTTTGCGATAGCTTGTATTAAATGTGCATAGCCTTCTTTTGAACCAAGACTAACACATACTTCTAAATCAGGGTCTAAACTTACATTATATTTTCGCTTATACATATCAGCTATTGCTAGACGCAATTTGTAGATTCCCTTACTAGCAGAATATCCGTGATTTTTTGGTTTTTGTGCTGATTCTGTTAATTTGTCTATTATATGTTGAGGCGTAGCACCATCTGGATTCCCCATACTAAAGTCAATTACATCTTCTCCATTTTGTCTCATTTGCAACTTTATTTCATTAATAGAAGCAAAAACATACTTTGGCAACCTTTTAATCTTATCAAACTCTATTTCACTAAACATAACTACCTCCCAAAATTACTCAAGCACTACTGATAGACCATTTTTAATTATAATTGGTAAATATGTATCGCTAATTTTGATAAATTTCGTATCTTTTGGTATATCTATATCTATAGCTCTTGTTTGCTTTTGTGAAGTAAAAATCTCTAAAATCCTCAAGTCTTTATCATAAAATACAACTTCTGGATACCATAATACTCCATAATTAGCACTCAAAGATATTTTTGAACCTACATTTATGTTATACCAATATTCACCCTGCAAACTAGCTTCACTTGATTTTACATTTGGGATTAATGGTATGGACTTTGGCATTGCAAAAGTAGTAGCATTAATGTTATATATCCATTGACTTATGCTTCGTCTTTCTATATCAGATACCACATAGCCATAATCTCTTAGCTTTCCTTGCAACAATACTGGGTCTATTGCATATTCTGTATTCATTGATAGGACGAATCTAAACCTATCTCCTTCTAATACACTTTGCTTTACCAAAAAATAATAATATCCCATACTTTGCAAAATATCATAAAGACTACCTATAAATGCACTTGGATTATGCGATACATAAAATGCTACTTCAAGCTCCATTGGGGAGTTAAACGATAGATTCAAAAGTCCATTTTGTTTTAAGGTTTGTGCTATTTTTTGTAAATTAGCCTTGCTATTAGGATATAAAAACTCATGTTCGTTAGCAAAAATACGCTCTATAAACTTTTGATTGATTTTATAATTATCATCACCTATAAACGACACTATGGCTTTATTTACTTCATTTGCAAAAATTATATGACTAAAAATGACAAAGAAGAGAAATAATGATTTTATTACCACCCTATTCCTCCATTATATTTGTTGTATTCTGCACTAGTGATTTCTTTTATCTCTCCAGTAGAATCTACATAAAATCGCATTCTATCAGCCATCTTGCTACCTAGTGTTTTATTTTTTGTAGCTATTTCAATCATTCCATGACCTGTTATTATCGTCTGCTCTCTTTTAGTATCTATCTCCAATGGCTCATTAGTTACTAGTGAAGTTTTTTCTTTGGTGTCTAGATATATAATTCCAACCCATACATTTTCTAGTGGTTTTAGCGTAAGCTTATTTTCTGCTTTTTCTTCTGTTTTTGGTTCTTCATTTATCGGAGTTGAAGCAGACGAATCTAAAGTGGTAGTAACTGGTATGGTAGAGTTTATATCTGTAATTTGTCTTTCAACTTCTAAGCTTACATTGGAATCTAATGCTCCTGTTTTGTTTGATTCTTTTGGAGCTATTGTTTTTACTTCTAGTTCTTGTATTTGATTGTCCAAATTTGTAGCAACATTACTAAAATTAAAATAAACATAAAATCCAACCCCAATAATAACTGCCAATATAGTAGCTATAACCACAAAGCCTGTGGAATCTTTTTGCTGTGTTGCCTCATGTGTTACTTTGAAATTTATTAACTTCTCTAACTCTTCTTCGTCTTTTTCATGGCTATTCCAATATTCATCATACTCACTAAGCCATTTTTCTAAATTTACCTCATACTCTCGTTCTAAAATTTTAATAAGCCCTATAGTTGTAGCCCTATCCTTTAATTCTGCATAATCACACTCTAATATAGAAGAAATTTTATTTAATGCCATGTGAGTATGTTTTGATATTTCTTTTGCACCTATTTTTTTTAAGCTTTCTAATTCTTCCATGAGTTTATCCTATCTATTAAAATTCCACCTGCAATACCTACATTAAGAGAGTCAAAATCACGCTTAAATGGGATTGTCAGAACATGATCCATTTTTGATATAACCTTATTTGTAAGCCCAACTTCTTCATTACCCAAAAATAAGGCTATCTTTTCTTGTCTTGGTATATTATCCAAAATTTCACCATTAATGCTAGTTCCGAACAAAATAAATTGCGAATTCTTTAAAACATTAATGACATCTAATGCATTTTTCTCTACGCAAAACTGCATATCAAACATAGCTCCAGCCGATGCACGAATCGCACCCTCTTGCTTAAAATTATTAACACCACAAATAACTATACTAGATACACCAAGTGCGTAAGCGGTTCTAAAAATAGAACCAATATTACCAACATCACTTACACCACACAATACAAGTACAAATTCCATTTGACAAACTTCTTTTAGCGATGTTTGCTTTAAAGATTCTATCTCTAATAGATATCCTTGATGATTCCCACCTCTAGCAAGGCTTTGGGCTTTTTTGGAATCTAATTTTATAATTGGTTTATTAAGTAACTTTAAGGAATGAAAAAATTTTTTATCAATTTCTTTGGATAGATAAATTGTTTTTATTAACTCTTTGTGCCTTTTTACCACAAGTTCGACTATACGCCTACCATACACAATCATAACAAATCCCTAATCACACAATAAATCATAATTTTCTTTTACAGACTTGCCATTTATTTTTGCAAGTATTTTTGCCTTTATCTTTGGAGGAATATCCATTAATAGCACCTCACCCTCTCCTATTGTGTTTTGCTCTCTAAAGCATGGTTTTATCACCATGACCCACTCGCCTTTGATTATAGAATCCTGTAACATATTGTATATATTTTGCACACTATCTTTATAGGTTGCTTGGAATTTTTTAGTTAATTCTTTTGCTAAAAATATTTCTAAAGAAGAATCAATCTCACATAAAATCTCTAAAGTCTCTAATAATCTATGCGGAGATTCGTAAATAACAATAGGATAGGAATAATTAACTATCTTTCTTAAAAATATTGTTTTTTCTTGAAGCTTGTGTGGCAAGAATCCTAAAAATAAAAATTCTTTCTCAACTATTCCGCTAAATGCAACTGCTAAAGTAGAAGCACTAATGCCACCAAAAACATCATAATTAATATTGTTTTCTTGCAAATACCTAATAAGCATAACCCCCGGATCGCTAATGCATGGCATACCTGCATCACTTAAAAAGACTATGTTTTGATTAAAAAATTCTTTATCTATGTTTTTTAGAAACTCTGTTTCATTGTGAGTGTGATATGGGATATATTTATACTCTTTGATATCCAAAAACCCCTTATCAATAAGAAGAAGTATTAATTTCTTAGCAATTCTCGTGTCTTCACAAAGAATGATATCACTAATTTTCAACACATTTAGCGTCCTTATGGTAATGTCTTCTAAATTACCAATAGGTGTCGCTAAAAATGTGATCATTTATTTAGATTATATCTTTGCTTAAATTTCTCAACTCTACCTGCTGTATCTACAACTTTATCAGAACCTGTGTAAAATGGATGACAAAAAGAAGAAATATCTATTCTTAGCTCTGGCTTAATGCTCATAACTTCAATTTCCTTACCGCTTGTAACGCAAGTAACCTTACATGGAACATACTCTGGATGAATTCCCTTTTTCATAATTAAAACCTCAAAAATTCTAAAATTAAAAGTTGCCATTTTACCAAAACAAAACATAAAATATAATAAAATTGTAAAAACTATATTACTTCAAGGAATAAAAATGCCAATAACTCCACGAACATTAAGCGGTTTTAAAGACAAATTACCACATGAAGCATATGCAAAATCAAAAATGATAAAAAGCCTAATAGAAAGCTTTGAGAGTTTTGGATTCCCACCGATTGAAACACCACACTTAGAATATGCAGAAATACTCAAAAAACAAGGTAGCGATGAAATACAAAAAGAAATGTATCACTTTAAAGACCACGGAGATAGGGAAGTTGCATTGAGATTTGACTTAACCGTCCCTCTAGCTAGATTCCTAGCACAATACAAAAACGAGCTTGGATTACCTTTTAAACGATATTGCATAGGGAATGTATTTAGAGGAGAGAGGGCTCAAAGAGGCAGATATAGGGAATTTACACAATGTGATTTTGATATATTAGGCACAAATAGCATTGGTGCTGATTGTGAAATCATACAAGTTATATATGCTTCATTAAAGAATCTTGGCTTAGAAAACTTTACAATAAACATAAATAATAGAAAAATATTTAATGGTCTATGTAGTTATTTAAGCTTAGAAAATCAAGTAGTTGAGATTCTAAGGATAATAGACAAAATAGACAAAATAGGACTAGATTCTGTAAAGCTAGAACTAAGCGAAAAACTCAAACTAAACGACAAAGATATAGAATTTTTAATTGATTTTCTAAATATCAAGCAAGAAGGTTGCACAAATGGAATCTTTACAAAATTAGAAAAATATAAAATTCTAGATTCAAAGCTACAAGAAGGAATCGCTGAATTAGAGGAACTATGTAATTTATTAGAAAATATAATACCTAGCAAAAACTACAAAATAAACTTATCTATAGCTAGAGGACTTGGATATTATACAGGTATAATTTATGAAACAACACTAGATGATTTACAAGATTTAGGCTCTGTATGTTCTGGCGGAAGATATGATAATTTAATTTCTAATTTCTCAAGTGATAATATAAGTGGGGTTGGAGCAAGTATAGGACTAGATAGGCTTCTAGCAGGGCTAGAATCTCTACAATTAATAAAAGCAAACAATCCAGCAAATGCAATAATAATCCCGCTAAATAACCTAAAATATGCATATAAAATTGCTAAAAATTTACGCGAAAATGGACTAAATATAGAAGTATATGGAGAAGTAGTAAAACCAAAAAAATCTCTCCAATATGCAAATAATAAAAATTATAAATGGGCAATTATATTAGGAGAAGAAGAAGAGAAAACAAATACTCTAACACTAAAAAACATGCTTGATGGTTCTCAAAACACAGAGACAATAGAATCTACACTAAGTATCTTAAATAATTGTGGCAAATAATCCTAACCTGCCACAATCCTTATCTCTTCTATAAGAAAAATACTCTCTAGAACAACAAGTGCAATTTTTATCTATAACAATATCACTAAAACCTAACTCCAAAAATTGTGCTTGTAAGACTTTAATTAAATCCAAATATATAGAATCCTTACGCATTATTTTGCCTAGACTTAATGAATCTCCGCAAAAAACATCACTTCTAACTTCATAACAACAAGCTCTAATAGAAGGTCCTACATACACAAATACATCACTAGCTCTTGTGCCATACTCTAAAGATAGAATCTTAAATCCCTCAAAGACAATTCTAGATTCAACGCCAAGCCTCCCTACATGAAGCATTGCTAAGACATCATTTCTTTTGTCATATAAAAGCACAGGATTGCAATCAGCAGTCATTATAAGTCCCACAATCCCCTTTTTATCCAAAATTATCCCATCTCCATTCCCTATTAACCCACCACTAGTGCCTTTAAGAACGATATTGCTATGAATCTGATTTAAATAGGCAAGATTGTCTATATGATAATTTTTTAACGAATCTTTTCTATTTTGTATAACTTTAGATTCTGTATCCAAACCTGCATGGAAGGCTACATTTACCCCACTTTCACTCAACCAATAATCCAATGCCACTAATCAATCCCTCCGCCCCACTCTAGGCTATAAGATTCATAATCTTGCATAATCAAACTAGCACCTTTTGAAATATCTAACAAAGGATCATTCGATAGAGTTATTTTCATATTCAACTCTTCTTCTAAAAACTCTCTAGTGCCATCTATAAGCGCCATTCCACCAGTTAGAATAGCACCTTCTTCTATCAAGTCTGCTGCCATATCAGGTGATGATTTATCTATCGCAAGAAGAACTGAATCTTTAATCTTATACAACCCAGAAATTAAGACGCTTTTTAATTCATTTAAATTTAGTTCAAAGTGGATTGGCATACCATTTATTAGATTCTTAGCACCAACATTTATTATCTCACTCTCGCCAAATAAATTTATCTTCCGTTTGATACTTTCTGCCATTTCTTTGCTTATGCCTATATTTTTATTATATTTACAATAATCAACAATGGCATAATCAATAAAATCTCCAGCCTCTTTTGTAAAAGTGCTAACAACAAGCCCTCCAAGCGATATAATACTAACTTCAACAAGCCCTCCACCAGCATCAATAACCATTCTAGCCTTTGCTTTAGAAATATCAATCCCAGCACCAACACTAGCACTAAATGGGTCTTCTATTAAAAATACTTCCTTAGCCCCAGCAAACATGGTTGCTTCATGCAGTGAATGTCTCTCAACTTGCGTTAGATTCTGCGGTATGCTTATACCAACTCTTGGAGATAGAGAGCTTGTTTTTGCTGATTCTATTAGTGCATGCATAAATAATTTTGTAGTTTCAAAATCACTAATTGCACCATTTAGCAAAGGATTTATAACCTCTATTTCAAGCGGTGTTCTACCTATCATTTGTTTTGCTTTGCTTCCAAGACATATAATTCTTTCTCTATTGCGGCTATCTAAGGCTATACAAGTTGGTTCATTAAATAAAATTTCATCTTGATTGCGAACTATTGTATTTACAGTTCCTAAATCTATAGCTATATCATTTCTGCTAAAAATCATAAATAATCCATATATAAAAAATAAATATTAAATTATAATTAACTTTTAGTATAATTGCAAAAAATTAGGAGAATCCATGTATCTTATAATTATATATGCTTTACTTTTTAGTATTCCAAAAGTTTATCTTTCACTAATTCAAATTAATTTTCTAAAAGACAAAAAAAACAAAGAATCTTACATACTAAACAAAGAAGAATTCAAAAATGCAGGCAACTACGCAATTATCAAAGAAAAGCTATCAATAATATCCACGATTATAGATTTTATTATGTTTGCATTTTGGATAACACTTGGATTAAAACTTTTAGAATCTCTATTTTCTTTTGGAGAGCTTATTAATAGTGTTTTAATCGTTCTTTTATTTTTAATTATTAGCTCTCTAGTTTCAATACCACTAGAAGCTTATTCATCGCTAGTTGTAGATAAAAAATTTGGCTTTACAAAAAGTGGGCTATCATTATTTATAGTAGATAAACTAAAGTCTCTAGCGTTACTAATTATAATTGGCGGATTGTTTATACTTGCATTTTCATGGATTTTGATAAACATAGAATTTTGGAGCTTATATGCGTTTTTGCTAACTGCTATTTTTATCGTTGGTACAAACTTACTATATCCAACAATCATTGCTCCAATGTTTAATAAATTTACGCCATTAAAAGATAATGATTTACAAGATTCAATTAATAATCTACTACAAAGGGCTGGATTTAACTCAAATGGCGTATTTGTAATGGACGCTTCAAGGAGAGATGGTAGATTAAATGCGTATTTTGGAGGGTTTGGAAAATCAAAAAGGGTGATATTATTTGACACTCTACTAGAAAAAATATCTAAAAATTCTCTTTTAGCAGTTTTAGGACATGAATTAGGACACTTCAGACATAATGACATATATAAAATGATGTCTTTAGTGCTATGCTTAATAGCTATTTTATTATTTGTAATAGCAAATATGCCAAGTGAAATATTTACACAAGCAAACATCTCTCAAACACCGCACTTTACAATAATTTTCCTAATATTGCTTAGTAATTTAGTTGGTTTTGTATTTACTCCAATTATTAGCTATTTTAGTTGCAAACAAGAGTATAAAGCAGATGAATTTAGTGCTTCTCTAACAAGCAAAAAAGATTTAGCAGACGCACTATTAGTGCTAGTTAAAGAAAATAAATCATTTCCACTATCACACCCACTTTATGCAAAGTTCTACTTCACTCACCCGCCACTATTAGCAAGACTAGAAGCATTAGGATATAAAGAATTAGCCAAAAATGACAATTAAAGATGCACTAAATTTTGGCTTTGATAGCTTAGGTCAATTTGAAAGACCGCTATTAGAGAGTGAGATTCTATTATCATTTGCACTAAATAAAGATAGAATCTACTTGCACACAAACTATAATAAAAAACTAGAAAATTTCTACATACAGCTATATAAAAGCTTTATACAAAAAAGAAAAAATCATGAACCAATAGAATATATAACAAATAGTGTTAGCTTTTATGGATATGATTTTTATATCAGCAATGGTGCTTTAATACCGCGTCCTGAAAGCGAGATTCTAGTATATATTGCAATAGATTTAATATCAAAACATGATATAAAAAACATAGCTGAAATAGGTATAGGTAGTGGGATTTTAAGCATAATGATATCAAAGCTATCAGATAAACAGCTAAATATACATGCAAGTGATATATCGCCAGAAGCACTATTTAACGCATATGTGAATATACAAAGATTCAAAACACACAATATAACGCTTCACAAAAGTAATCTTTTAGACTTCAATAAAGAGTATAAATTTGATCTTATAATATCAAATCCACCATATATAAAAAATGACGAAATTCTACCAAAGGAATTATCATTTGAGCCACAAAAAGCATTATTTGGTGGAAATATAGGAGACGAAATACTAAAAGAGATAATAAAAGTGAGCATAAAGCAACAAGCAAGATTCTTGCTATGTGAGATGGGATATGATCAAAAAGAACAAATAAGTAATTTTATAAAAGGATACAAACATAAAAAAATAGAATTCTATAAAGACTTGGCAGGACTTGATAGAGGATTTTTAATAGAGTTTTAATAACAAAGGCTAAAAAACCTCTGTTATTTTATCTCTTTAATAAATGCATCTTTGTTTATTCTATCTTTAATTTCACTAAGCTTATCTTGTGCTTCTTTTTTTGTTGCAAATGGCCCTATTAATAATCTATTGTTATCACCAGCCTTTTGCATACGATAACTAAAGTTTGATTGAGTAATTGTCTCTAATAATTGCTTATTTGGAGAAAACTTAGAAAAAGAACCAACTTGAACATAAAATCCTGTTGTAGCTTCACTGCCTTGAATCTTAGGATCATTTGTTTGTATATCCTTGAAGCTTTCAGAAGGAGTTGCAGGCTTTTGTATATTCTGAACAGGCTTATCTTGCTTTGGAGTTTGTATGGTTTGCTCTTGTCTTACTGGCTCTTTTGGTTTTTGTGTTTCATTAGAGGCAACAGGAGTTTTTGCTTGTTCCTTTTGTTGTGCTTTTATTTGGTCTATTATCTTTTGAAACTGCTCATCAGAACTTTGATTTTGATTATCAATTGGCATTTGACCAAAATCGCTTGGTTCTTTAGGTAGTGAGCTAACAGGTGTATTTACCTCTACTTTTTCTATTGGTTTTGCAGTCTCCAATACCGCGTTGTGCACAGGCTTTTTATCATCTTGCAACATATAAAACACAACTATAATAATAGCAAATAAAACAATAGCCACAGCACCAAGCAAAATTATTTTCTTGCCCTGAGAACCCTTAGTTTCTTCCTCATCTGAATTACTAATTAGCAAATCATCAAGCTCTAAATCTTTCTCTTTATCTAATTCATTCATAAATCACTCCTTTACATATGTTTTGACCAAGATGCACCACGCTCTTTTTTATAAACTTTATATGGTATGGTCAATATATTGAAATTTCTTGGTATATCAACACTTGGGAACACTTTCCATTCAGTAGCCATTTTTTGTGATAATTTCATACTTAGCATTTTTGCTAACTGACAAGCCTCTTGAAAAGTAGTATGTCCTTTATGTATATATAAATGTAAATGTCCGGGCGTTTTAGTCTCATACGCTGTAAAATTAATAAACCCTTCATCTCGCAGCATTAATTGTGCCTTATGCCAGAATCTCTCTGCATTAAAGCCATTGTAATCAAACACGATATTCTCAACCTTATCTCTATCATTAATCAAAGAATGCGCTACTAATATTTCTTTTTTTAAATGACTTTGGATTATATTCCTATTTAGCGGTTCATTAACTCTTTTAAATTTATCATAAAAGATTCTGCCATTGTGATGTATCTTCTGCCCAATACCAGCCTCCTTTATCCAATAATGATCGCTTATTATCTTGATTAGTTTCAAATCCATATCAGTTATCATTATAAAATCCCTCTACCTTAAAATATCGCCTGATTATATACAGGAAATTGTAACGCAATATCCTTTAATTCTCTTTTTATTTGCTCTTGCTTTTTAGTATTATTTATATCATCTAAGACATCTGCTATTTTGTTTGCAACAATATTAAATTCCTTTTCTTTAAATCCTCTTGCTGTAAGTGCTGGTGAGCCTATCCTTACACCACTTGTTACAAAAGGACTTCGAATTTCACCCGGAACTGTGTTTTTATTAACAGTTATACCAGCATTACCAAGTGCTAAATCAGCATCTTTACCACTAAAATCTTTGCTTAACAAAGAAAGCAAGATGAGATGATTATCTGTCCCACCACTTACAATATCATATCCTCTCTCTTGTAATACCTTAGACATTTCTTTAGCATTTAACTTTACTTGCTTTGCATACTCTTTCCATGATGGCTTTAGATTCTCACCAAATCCAACTGCCTTACCAGCTATTACATGCATAAGAGGTCCTCCTTGCATACCCGGAAAGACAGCCTTATTAATCTTTAGAGCATATTCTTCGTTGTTTGTTAGTATAAGCCCTCCTCTTGGACCTCTTAATGTTTTGTGTGTAGTTGTTGTAACCACATCTGCATAAGGGAAAGGATTAGGATATTCACCTGCAACTACAAGTCCAGCTACATGTGCTATATCAGCCATTAAAATAGCCCCAACACTATCTGCAATTTCTCTAAATCTCTTAAAATCAAGCTCCCTTGAATATGCACTAAATCCACATACTATCAAATTTGGCTTTGTTGCTTGTGCAATTTCGGCTACTTTATCATAATTTATATAGCCATCTAGTTCAACCCCATAAAAAAAGCTTTGATACATTTGCCCAGTAAAACTAACCTTAGCACCATGCGTTAAATGCCCTCCATGACTTAAATCCATACCCAAGATCTTATCATAAGGCTTAAGCAGTGCAGCATAAACAGCAGTATTTGCTTGAGAACCCGCATGTGGTTGCACATTTGCAAACTCACAACCAAAGAGTTGCTTTGCTCTATTTATGGCTATTTCTTCTATCTTATCTACAAATTCACAACCACCATAATATCGCTTGTATGGATAGCCCTCTGCATATTTATTGGTCAAAACACTTCCCATAGCCTCCATAACACTAGGAAATGTAAAATTCTCACTAGCAATCATTTCTAAATGCGTATTTTGCCTATCTAGCTCTTTATTTATATAATCAAAAATCTCTTTATCCAAACTCTCTAAATATCCCATTTTCTATCCTTTATCTATATTGTGCTTTTGTGGTCTAAGTGCGGGAAACAAAATTACATCTTTAATTATACTATGTCCGCTAAGAAGCATAACAAGCCTATCTATACCTATCCCCTCCCCTGCAGTAGGTGGCATACCATAGCCAAGTGCTGTGATATAATCCTCGTCCATATATTGTGCTTCCTCATCTCCTGCCTCTTTTGCAGCAACTTGAGCCTTGAATCTCTCATATTGATCAAGCGGATCATTTAATTCACTAAAACCATTTGCAATTTCACTACCACCAATAAATAGCTCGAATCTATCAGCAATATCTGGGTTATTATCATTTCTCCTCGCAAGAGGGCTTATTGATATTGGGAACTCTGTTATAAAGGTCGGATTAATAAGCTTATCTTCAACAAATACATCAAATGCTTCACTTTGCAACTTGCCTAAATCCATATCTCCCTCAAGCTTTACTCCGCTATTTTTTAGATATTCATATAACTTATCATAATCATTAACTACATCTCTAGGAACATTACCTATCTCAACAATCGAATCTATATAACTAATCTCTCTAAAGATTCCAAAATCTATTTCTTTATCACCAACCTTTAGCACATTTGGAAGATTAAGTGTGTTAAAAAGATGTCTAAATAGCTTCTTTGTAAGCTCTATTAAATCCTTATAATCTTTATACGCCCAATAAAACTCTATCATTGTAAATTCTGGGTTATGAGAATGATCCATGCCCTCATTTCTAAAATTACGATTAATCTCAAAAATAGCTTCAAACCCACCAACAATCAGTCTCTTTAAATAAAGTTCTGGTGCGATTCTTAAATATCTTTCTATATTTAATGCATTGTGAAATGTAACAAATGGTCTAGCATTGGCTCCACCCGGTATTGGGTGCATCATTGGCGTTTCTACTTCTAAGAATCCTTTATCTTCAAAGAAGCTTCTAATTGAAGATATTATCTTTGAACGCAAAACAAAAGTGTCTCTAACCTCGCTATTCATTATCAAATCTAAGTATCTTTGTCTATATCTCATTTCAATATCAACCAACCCATGATACTTCTCTGGCAATGGGATTATTGACTTTGTAAGAAGCTTGAATTCTAAAGTATGTATGCTAAGCTCACCTGTTTTAGTAACAAAAGGATATCCACTTAATAATACTATATCTCCAACTTCAATATATTTTTTAAATAGCTCAAAGTCTTCATCTATGTCATTTTTAGATAGATACCCTTGTAAGATTCCGCTATTATCCTCTATTTTTATAAATGCAGCCTTGCCCATAAGTCTTACAAATTTAATTCTACCACTTACTTTTACTACTTTGCTTATATCTTTTTTATTATCTTCTTCATAGTCTAAGACATAGGCAAACTTCTGGATAAACTCTTTATTTGATAAATCCTTAGTTAGCCCATTTGTATATGGATTAACACCAATTTCTCTTAACTTATCTGACTTTTGTATTCTTTGTTGTATATAAATATCACCCTCAAACAACTATCGCACCTTTATTAAAATGTAGGATTATTTTCTATAGCTTTACTAGCAGTATCAGCAATCCCCTGAACTGAATCTAGCTTAACAATAGCCACACCTGTCTTTACTAACACTGGGTATAAATGGCTATTATTTGTATATTTATCTATAAATGATTGAGCGAGTTGAAACCCTGATAAAGCATAAAAAATAATAGCAAATATCATAAAAATCTTTAATGCACCAAAACAAAAACCAAAGATTCTATTTGCAATGCCCAAATAACTTAATGCAACTAATTTTTGGAATATTCCAGATAATAACACTGAAAGAATCCAAAAACCAACCAAAGCAACAAAAAACCCTACAAGTGAAATTGCAGACTGATTGTCGAATCTATAAATATTATCACTAATCCAACCACCAAAACTATCAGAATATAAAGACGCAATATATACACCACCAACTATCCCAACCAAGCCAAAAAACTCTCTTATAAATCCGTTTATAACACCTTTGAATCCAAAAAGTAATATTAAAACGAACAATATAATATCGAAGTAAGAAAAACTAGACATAGACATATAAAAAACCTTAAATAATTATAAAAACACAATAAAAGACAATATTCTACCCAAAAAAAGCCTAATTTTCCAAAAATTATAATAAAATTATTGCAAAATTTTACAAGGATAATTGATGGCAACAAAAGAACATAGTTTTGATATTTCTGCAAAAATAGACATGCAAGAATTTAAAAATGCACTAGAACAAGCAAAAAAGGAAATTTCTACTAGATTTGATTTTAAAGATGATAAAGCAAAAGAAATATCTCTAAATGAAAAAGAAAAATCAATATACATACTTGCCACAAGCGAAAATAAAGCAAAAACAATTAAAGATATTTTAGATTCAAAACTAATAAAAAGAAATCTATCAATAAAGGTTCTAAAAGAAAAATCAAAAGAAAACGCAAGTGGCGGTAACCTCAAGCTAACATACACAATCAACGATGTTTTAGATGATAAAAATGCTAAAAAAATAACTGCAGAGATTAAAGTACAAAATTTCAAAGCTACAACACAGATACAAGGAAGCGAGATTCGAGTAAAGTCAAAGAGTATAGATGAGTTACAAAAAATAATAGCCCACATAAAAGGAATGGAGCTTGAAGTTGCAGTGAGTTTTAGTAACTTTAACTAATGAAAAATATAGTTTATGCAATATTATGTGCCTTAAGCTTTAGTGCTTTTATTTATGTAGAGCATTTTGACATACACCAAAGAATTATTCCTAGCATTTGTGCATTTGTTGCTTTATTTTTATACTTGAATCTAACCAAAAAAAGTGCATTTATATGCGGAGCATTGGTTGGAATTTTATGGTTTTATTGGATTTCTCTTAGCTTTAGATATTATGATGCTACATATCTAATACCATTTGTTATTTTGTTTGTAGCATTTGTTTATGGAATCTTATTTGTAGCTTTATGCTTTTTTGATAGCCATATATACAGAATCTCAACTTTACTACTAGCATCATTTATTCACCCATTTTCGTTTAATTGGTTTATACCTGAAGCAATGCTAATAAATAGCTATTTTCCACCAACAAAACTAACTTTATTTTTAATTCTAACTCTTAGTTCATTTTGCATATATGCATTAAGGCAAAAATATTACAAAAGTATGGCAATAGTGTGTTTTGTAGCATTACTATCAATATCTTTAACCACACAACAAAAACAAACAAACACAAATGACACATTAAAAATAAAAACAATACAAACAAACATAGACCAAGACTTAAGATGGGATAAAAATGAACTAGAACAAATAGTAATTAGCAATATGAATGAAATCTCACAAGCAATAAATGAAAAATACAATATTGTAATTCTCCCAGAGACTGCATTTCCACTGCCTCTAAATAGATACGAAAACCTAATTGAAACACTAAAAGAAAAAAGCAAACAAATAACAATTATAAGTGGCGGTATAAACCAAGAAGATAATAACTTCTATAATAGTGCATATATATTTGAAAATGGTGATGTAAAAATTTTTAACAAAATAATCCTAGTGCCATTTGGAGAACAAATACCGCTACCTAAGATTCTAGTTGATTTGATTAATAAATATTTCTTTAATGGTGCTGTTGATTTTGCTTCAAACAACACAAATACAATCAATACTACAACAATAAATAATAAAAACTTTAATATAGCAATATGTTATGAAGCAACAAGAGATGAATTTTATAAAAATGACCCAAAATTACTAATTGCAATTAGCAATAATGCGTGGTTTTACCCTAGCATACAGCCTACACTACAAAAACTGCTTATGCAATATTTTTCAAAAAACTACAACACAACAATTTATCACTCAAGCAATAAATCACCAAGCTTTACAATCTATCCTTAAAGACTATCCACAATATCTAACCTTAAAAACTCTCTTGCTTGGATACTCTAATGCACTAAGAGATGCACTCTCTAATTTTGCATAATATACACAGCCAGTATCAATAGCAGCAAAACTCTTGCCAAAATACACATCTTTTTGCACATCATGACCAAACACATTAAAAACACTCGAATCTAAACTACAAACCTCATCACTCTTATGCAGTCTATTCCATATTATCTCATCTTTGCTTGTATCTCTTAGAGAATAATACTGCAGTCCAAATCCATGAGTAACAAATAGTCTCCTATTAGATTCATCATATATAGGCAAATCCAAGTAATAAGGCAACTCCATAAGCCAATTTAAATGCTCTACTATTTTCTCAAACCCACCATTTCTTTCATAACTTTGCAAAGTCTCATATCCACCATGCTCAAGCCAATGCACTCCACTACCTTGAAGTCTCTTATAATATCTAAGCATTAGCTCTTCATGATTTCCAAGCAGACATCTATAATTATATTTTATTATTAAATCAATAACCTCACAAGACTTCGCACCCCTATCTATCACATCTCCAACAAAAATAATATCACTATTATAAGAATCTGGAAGGCTCTCTATTAATCTACATAAAGTATCATAGCAACCATGCACATCTCCTATTATATAAACCATCTAAATATCCTAATAAAAAAACCTTAACACATAAAAACAAAATGCACCAAAAATAGCAGATACCGGAACGGTAATTAGCCATGCTGCTACTATTTTATTTATTGCTGAACGCTTAACTAGCTCTTCTTGATATACCTTCTTTAGTTGCTTTTTACCCTTCTTCTTCATCTCTGGGATTCCAAATTCTTTTTCTTCTTTTCTTTCTAGTATTTTTATCATTGCTGCCTTTTTTCTAACAGAAGACCTTCTAAACTTGTCTAAAAACTCCCTTAATGCTTGTGCATCATCATTTTTGTGTGCTTCTAATATCTTATTTTCCATTTCTTTATAACGCTTTTTTAAGTATTCCCTTAAAAATCCAACACCAAAAACCGCACCAACTGCAATATGAGTTGAACTAACCGGCATACCAAGCTCTGAAGCTACAAGCACCGTTAAAGCAGCACTCATAGCAATACAAAATGCACGAATCTGATCTAATTCTGTTATCTCACTACCAACTGTTCTTATTAATCTAGGACCATAAAGTGCAAGTCCAATAGAGATTCCAAGTCCACCTATAAGCATGATCCAAAATGGCACTCCTGCACTCTTCCCAATTACAAAGCCTTCTTTTAATGCATCATTTATAGCAGCTAGCGGTCCTATTGCATTTGCTACATCATTTGCACCATGTGCGAAGCTTAATAATGCAGCAGCAAAAATAAGCGGTATGGTAAAGAGGCTATTTATATGTTCTTTTTTATTTTCTAGTTTTTCCAATGCTTTAGCAATAATTGGTCTTACAACAAAAAATGCAACAATCCCCAATATAATACTAACTCCAAAGGCAGTAACTTGCTCTAATTGCAGAATCTTCTTTAAGCCCTTATTTATAAGATACAAGCTAAAAGCAAATACCATAAAGGACATTAAGTATGGGACATTTTTTTGTGCTGCGGTTTTTTTATTTTCTTTATAAGTAATTGTATTTTTTATAAAAAACAATAACAAAGCAGCAATAACTCCACCTGCAACTGGCGAAATAACCCAACTAGAAACAATGCTAATTAGTGCTTCCCAATTAACCACATCAAATCCACCTGCTGCTATACCTGTGCCTAAGATTCCGCCAACAATGGAATGAGTTGTAGATACAGGTGCGCCAATGGCGGTTGCTAAATGTAACCACAAAGCACCAGAAATTAAGGCTGCTAACATCATTCCAGTAAAAACCTTGCTATCTCCTATGGATTCTATTGATATTATCCCAGATCTAACCGTATCTACCACTTCGCCACCTGCAATTAACGCTCCTGCAATCTCACATATAGCAGCTATGATTATTGCTCCTGTCATGCTAAGTGCTTTTGAGCCAACTGCAGGTCCTACATTGTTTGCTACATCATTTGCACCTATATTTAATGCCATATATCCACCAACAATAGCTGCAAAACCAAGTAGCATCGGATTGCTAACTTCATTGCTATACCATATAACCATGGTAATTATCAACAAAACAAATACAAATAAAACCCCAAACCTTTGTATATCGTCTTTATTCACACGCATTGCCTTTTCGTAATGCCAAAAATCTTTTATATCCACTAAATACCCCCTAAATACCAAAACTTCTAATATCTACAAATATGGAATACACTTTGCTTATATGGATTATATCTCAAAGTTCAAAGGAATGACAATTATGAAAAGAAATTCTACAACACTTGCAATAATGCCTGCTTTACTTGGTTTAGCCATTGTTTTACTAAGTGGTTGCGCAAATACAGAGCCAAAAATTTCATTTAAACCACCAGCATATGTAGAGGAATTACCCCCAAGAGAAGAAGAAGACAATTTTGGGAATCCGGGAAGCATATTTGGTAGAGGGGATAATTTGTTATTTTCAGATAGAAGAGCTATGCAGCTAAATGATTTAGTAACCGTAATTATAAATCAAACAGCACAAACAAGCTCAACAGCAAACAAAAACACAAACAAAACTTCAAATGGCACTCTAACGCCTCCAACGCTAAATTATGGTGGTGCTAGTGAGGGAGTTGGAAGCATTATAAATAGCTGGAATAATCTAGCAAACATAGGACTAAATATGGGAAATAGCACATCAACATTCACAGGTGCTGGCTCACAAAATAGACAAGAAACATTCTCAACAACAATAGCAGCAAGGATAATTAAAGTATTGCAAAATGGAAACTACTTCATAGAAGGTAGCAGAGAAGTGCTAATAAATGGTGAAAAACAAATAATCCATATAAGTGGCGTAGTAAGACCAAATGATATAGCAAGAAACAATACCATCGAATCTCAATACATAGCAGATGCAAAGATAATGTATGACACTCAAGGTGAGTTAAAAAGAAGCACAGAAAAAGGCTGGGGAACGAAACTTGTCGAATCTGTATGGCCTTTTTAAAGATTATTTAGGATAAAATACGCAAATCTAAACACAAAGGATTTGCGTGGTATTTACTTCTACAAGAGATTCTGGTATTGATTTAATTTCATTTAAAGATGCTATCTTAAACCCAAATGCACCTTATGGTGGATTATACACACTATCACACATACCAAAGCTAACACAAGATGACATCGCAAAACTAAGCAACTTGGATTACAAAGAATTATGCAAGAGCATATTTGACAAACTAGGCTTAGATATAGATTCTAGTATCTTAGAAGAATCTTTATTAACATACGATAGTTTTGATACAAAAATACCAGCACCCATTAAAAAAATAGAGAATAATTTTTATATACAAAAATTATACTGCGGACCTACTAGAGCATTTAAAGATATGGCATTGCAACCATTTTCAACAATGTTTAGTAGCTTTATAAAAAACACAAACCAAAAATACCTAATATTAGTCGCAACAAGTGGCGATACTGGTCCTGCTACTTTAAGTGGATTTGCCAATAAGTCAAATATACAAGTAGTATGTATTTACCCCAAAAATGGCACAAGCGATGTGCAAAGATTACAAATGACAACAATAGCTGCAAAAAATATAAAGACCATAGGAATTAATGGTAATTTCGATGATGCACAAAGTCTCTTAAAATCACTATTAAAAGATTCTAACTTTCAAAATGAATTAAAAGCAAATAGCATATCTTTAAGCGCTGCTAATTCTGTTAATTTTGGCAGAATCGCATTTCAAATAATATATCATGCTTATTCTTCTTTAGAAATGTATAAAAAATACAATAAACAAATAAACATAATAGTCCCTAGTGGTAATTTTGGTAATGCACTTGGAGCATTTTATGCAAAGCTTATGGGATTCCCTATACATACAATATACATTGCATCAAATAAAAACAACATACTAACAGAATTCATAAACACAGGAATCTACGACATAAGCAACAAAAGCCTACAAAAAACATTCTCTCCGGCTATGGATATATTAAAAAGCTCAAATGTTGAGAGAATGCTATTTGCACTATTTGGCGATACAAGAACAAAAGAGCTAATGCAAGAGCTAGAAACAAATAAGAAGTATCAAGTAAACAGCGATGAGTTAAAGATGATTCAAAAGTATTTTCAAGCAACTTTTTGTGATGATGAATTCTGTCTTAAGACAATCAAAAAATACGCAGATAATGGAATTATAATAGACCCACACACAGCATGTGGCATAAAAGCATATGAAAAAATACAACAAGATTCAAATGCAATCCCAACCATACTATGCTCAACAGCAGAATGGACGAAATTTGCCCCAACACTAGCAAAGGCATTACATATAGATTCAACACATGATAAAGAATCTTTAGAAAAAATATCAAAAACTTATAACATAAATGTCCCAAAACAGATTGTAGAGCTATTCCAAAAAGAAGAAGTAAATAATAAAACACTAAATTCAAATGAAGTTATGAATGAAATTTTATCTTGGATAAGGAGCTAAGATGCTTTATTTTTCTGACCTTTTATTAAAACTACAAGAATTTTGGAAAAAAGAAGGTTGCCTTATTATACAGCCTTATGATATACCTGCTGGGGCTGGGACATTTCACCCTGCAACACTGCTTAGAAGCCTAGATAGCAAACCATGGAGCGTAGCATATGTAGCCCCCTCAAGAAGACCGACAGATGGACGCTATGGTGAAAACCCAAACAGACTTGGTAGCTATTATCAATTCCAAGTGCTAATAAAGCCTAATCCTAGCAATATACAAGAACTATACCTAAAAAGCCTAGAATACCTAGGATTAGGCCTAAAAAACCATGATGTAAGATTCGTAGAAGATAACTGGGAATCTCCAACGCTTGGTGCATGGGGGCTTGGCTGGGAAGTATGGCTAGATGGCATGGAGGTTACTCAATTTACTTATTTTCAACAAGTAGGCGGGGTTGCTTGCTCTCCTGTGGCAGTTGAGATAACATATGGAACAGAAAGATTAGCCATGTATCTTCAAGGAGTAGATAATATATTAGATATTGCTTGGAATGAAAACTACAAATACGCTGATGTGCATTTACAAGGAGAGTATGAATTTTCAAAATATAACTTTGAAGTAGCAGATACTACAATGCTTTTTGAGTTTTTTCACAAAATGCAAGATGAGGGCAAAAGAGCACTTGAAGCAGGACTTCCACTACCTGCATATGATTGTGCTATGCTATCTTCTCATCTTTTTAACACTCTAGATGCAAGAAAGGCAATATCAGCATTAGAGAGACAAAATTACATACTAAAAATAAGAGAGTTAGTAAAAAGTTGTGCATTGCTATACAAAGAACAAGAAGAAGAAAGGGAACTAAGATTACAAAATGCAAAAAATAAATAATTTACTAGATACTCTAAATACTATAAGCCCATTTGACTTGCAAGAATCATGGGATAACTCTGGGCTTATACTTGGTAGCAGAAATGATGAATTTAGCAATATTTATCTATCATTAGAGGTAGATAGAAACATTTTAGAGAGCATTCCTAAAGATTCTGTGCTTATAACACATCACCCACTTATCTTCTCCCCGTTAAAACAAATAGACTTTGAATCCTATCCTTCATCATTATTAAAAATTGCCATACAAAAAAACATAAAACTAATAGCAATGCACACAAACTTTGATAAAACACATTTTGGAAAATATGTAGTTAGAAAACTGCTAAAAATAGATTCTTTTAATCAAGATGGTTTTGTTGTGTATTTTTCATGGGATAGCAATTTAGATTCATTATGTTATAAGCTTAAAGAATCCCTAAAAATACAAACTCTAAAAATAACAAAAAGTAGTCAAAATTGCAAAAACATTGCACTTGTTACTGGTAGTGGAGCTAGTTTTGTAAGAAGCCTAAGCAATGTAGATTGCCTAATTACAGGCGATATAAAGTATCATGAAGCAATGGAAGCTATGGAGAGAAATATAAATCTAATTGATTGTGGTCATTATGAGCTAGAGTGCTATTTTGGGGAGATTCTAGCTGATATTTTGACAAATTATGGTTATAAAGCTATAATCTTTGATTCAAAAAATCCTTTTTATTTTCTATAAAATCTTGGAGCAAACATGAACAAACACCTAATACAGCTAATTGATATATCAAACCTAGATAAAGAAATCGATTCTTTTGAACCTAGAATCAAAGAAGCAAACAAAGAATTAGATGTAATACTAGATGAAGAAAAAGTGCTAAAAAGAGAACTAGATGAACTAGAAGCAACAAATAAAGACCTATCTTTGGCAATACAAAAAAACGAAAACCACCTAAGTGAGCTATCAAACAAACTAGAAGACATAGCAAAGAAAACTAAACTAATAAAAACAGAAAAAGAAAGCAAAGCTCTTAGCCTAGAAGAAGAATTAGCAAAAGAACAAATCACATTTGCAAATGAAGAAATAGCAAGACTAAATACACTTATATCTTCAAAAAATGACAATATAAAAGAACTAAAAAATAAAATAAGCGAACTAAACAAAAACGCAAAAGAAGTCGAACAAAAAGTAGAAAAAGAAGTAAAAGAAATAAAAGGTGAGCAAGAAAAAATCTTCAAGCAAAAAGAAGAATTAGTAGCCAAAATGGACCAAAAAATAATTTCATTCTATGAAAAAATAAGAAAATGGGCTAAAAACACTGGCGTAGTATCAATAACTAGACAAGCATGTGGTGGTTGCTTTATGAGAATTAATGACAAGACATATTCTGATGTAATACGCTCTGATGATATTATCACTTGCCCACATTGTGGCAGAATCCTATACAACGAGGAGACTAAAGAGGCTTGAGATTATTTGTAGCCTTCTATTATGTAATTATGGTGGCGCTAAATATAATAGCACTACCGCTCCTATTTTTATTAAGTTTCAAGCAAAAATATAGACAATCCCTTAAAAAACGCTTCCTTTTACCAAGCTTCCCAAAAACACAAAATGAAATCATTTGGATTCATGCTTGTTCATTTGGTGAAATTAGAGCTATAAAACCACTAATAGAAAAAATAAATCTAAACAATAATGAATCTATAATTATCACCACAACAACACAAACAGGCTACAACGAAGCAAATAAAATCTTTCAAAATGCACAAGTTTATTATCTTCCATTTGAATCTTTTATTCCATTATTTACAAAAAACTTAAAGATAAAAACACTAACACTCTTTGAAGCAGAACTATGGCTCATGCCACTTGTATGTGCCAAGCAAAAACAAGCAACAACAATCCTCCTTAATGCTAGAATCTCAACAAACTCTTATGATAAATATTTAAAATTCTCATTTCTTTATAAAGTTTTATTTAGCTATGTAGATTTGGTATTAGCACAACAAAATATAGACAAACAAAGATTACAAAGCATTGGTGCTAGAAATATCGAAATATGTGGAAATATAAAAGCAAGTCAAAAACCACAGATTACTAAAGATTACAAAAAACCAAAACAAGAGTTATGGATAGTAGCTAGCACACACGAAAAACAAGGAATCTTAGAAGAAGAAATAATCCTACAAGAAATACTAAAAATATTAGAAATATCAGACTCTAGCCCTAGAATCCTATTTGTCCCACGACACCCAGAGAGGTTTTCAAAAGTTCAACTAACCTTAGAAAATATACTAAAAGCAAAAAACCTAGAATTAAAAATAGCATCAAAAGAAGGAATCCAAAAAACGATACAAGCACAATTTGGCTTGATTGATTGCCTAGGTGAATTAAATAACCTATATGCTATTTCATCATTAGTCATACTAGGTGGTAGCTTTGTTGATAAAGTTGGAGGACATAACCCAATAGAACCATCATTTTTTAACAACAAACTAATAACAGGAGCATATATTTTCAACCAAACAGCACTATTTTCATTATTACAAAACTATGTAATATGTGATATAAAAGACCTAAGCGTAGTGTTAAAATATAGAAATTTATTAGAAGATTCTAAAACAATAAACAAAATTAAACTAGACAAAATAGCCCAAAAAATACAAGGACAATAATGATTGAAAATACAAAAAATCTACAAAAAGCCTATAAACTACTAGCATTACAAGAAAAAATATCAAACAATGAAGCAAAGAACCTAATAGATAAAGGACTAGTTAGCATAAATAATAAAAGGCTTAAAATAGCAAGAGCCGAACTACCGATAAATACGAAATTCAAAATACAAAAACAGCCAAAAATAAAAGTAATCTTTAAAGATGAAAATATCTTAGCACTATCTAAACCACCTTTTTTAAGCTCTGAAGAAATAGCACAAAAGCATAAAGAATGGTCTCTTTTACATAGACTTGATAAAGAGACAAGCGGAATTTTGCTTTTGGTTAAAGAAAATAGTAAGTTTCACCAAAAAGCCAAAGAAGAATTTAAAGCACAAAAAGTAACAAAAAAATATCTAGCAATAGTAAGCGGAATAGTAGATGAAGAACAAGACTTAAACTTCCCATTATTAATTAAAAAAGATAGATTCGCAAAAGTATCAGTGTCAAAAAGCGGAATTAACGCACATACTCACATTAAGCCATTAGAAATACAAGGCAAAAAAACAAAACTAGAAGTAACAATAACAACAGGTAGAACACATCAAATAAGAGTTCATTTATCACACATAAAACACCCAATAATTGGCGATACATTCTATGGCGGACAAGAAGGAAGCAGAATCATGCTACATGCACAAAAAATAGAACTACTTGGATATAGCTTTATAGATGATGAACCGATAAATTTTCTGTTTTAAGTATTTTTTTGATATATTTTTGCACTAAATTTTTAAGGTTTATGTAATGGTAGAAGCAAAATTAATATGGATGGATGGTAAGCTAGTGCCTTGGGCTGATGCTAAGGTGCATATCTTAACTCACACACTACATTATGGAAATGGCGTATTTGAAGGCACAAGAGCCTATAAAACCGATAAGGGAATGGCTATCTTTAGACTTGAATCTCACACAAAAAGACTACTTGATTCTGCAAAAATAGTTGCTATAAACTCACCTTATAATCAACAAGAATTACAAAATGCACAAATAGAATTAATAAAAGAAAACAACTTCACCAGCAATGCTTACATACGCCCATTGATATATCTAGGATATGGCTCTATGGGTGTATATCATAGAAATTCTCCAACAAATGTAGCAATAGCAGCGTGGCAGTGGGGTGCATATCTAGGAGAAGATGGATTAGAAAATGGAATTAGAGTGAAAACTTCTTCATTTACTAGAAACTCATCAAAAGCACTATTTGGCAAAGCAAAAGCAGTTGGAAACTATCTAAACTCTCAAATGGCAAAATACGAAGCAACTCAATGCGGTTTTGAAGAAGCATTATTGCTTGATGAAAATGGTGTTGTAGCAGAAGGAAGCGGAGAGTGCTTTTTTATAGTTAGAAATGGGAAGTTAATCACTCCTCCAAATGATTCATCTTTAGAATCTATCACACAAGATTCAGTTATACAAATTGCTAAAGACTTGGGTATAGAAGTGCTTAGACGAAATATTACAAGAGATGAAGTATATATTTCAGATGAAGCATTCTTTACAGGCACAGCAGCAGAAATCACTCCAATAAAAGAGCTAGACTATAGAATCATAGGAAATGGCAAAAGAGGAGAGATAACTTCAAAACTACAAGAAGCGTACTTTGATGTAGTATATGGAAGAAATACAAAATATAGCCATTGGCTAACTTATATCAACTAAAAGGGGTTTTATGCCTATTGACTTAAATGAACATTTAAAGAACAAAAACAGAAACAACAGACAAAACAACACGGAAGAAAATGCCAACACAAATAATGATAAGCGTGGTAATGGTGGATTTGGCGGAGGTAATAGAGGTGGTGGATTCCAACCAAAAATGCCAGCTTTTAATATGCCTAGCGGCAAGAAAATGGGTGTAATCTACTTAATTGTTGCTTTAATAGCAATTATTTTTTTACTAAAACCATTTACAATAATAAATAGTGGTGAAGTTGGTGTAAAAATCACAACTGGTGAATTTAGCCAAACTCCGCTACAACCGGGAATCCACTTCTTTATCCCCGGGATTCAAAAAATAATCCCTGTAAATACAAAGGTTAGAATCGCTGAATTTACAAGCGTAGAGGGAAATATCCGCTCTAGAGATGAAGGTAGTGTGAAAAATCAAGCCATTAGTGTGCTAGATTCAAGGGGATTATCAGTATTTGTAGAATTAGCAGTGCAATATAGACTAGATCCACTAAGTGTGCCACAAACAATAGCAACTTGGGGACAAAACTGGGAAGAAAGAATAATAACTCCAGTAATTAGAGAAATAGTAAGAAATGTTGTTGGTAGCTTCCCAGCTGAAGAATTACCTGTAAAGAGAAATGAAATTGCAACACTAATTGACCAAAAATTTAGAGAAAATATTAATAGCTTAGAAAATAGACCTGTTGAGCTTGTATCAATACAATTAACAGAGATAGTCTTACCAGTTGCAATAAAAGAACAAATAGAAAGAGTGCAAGTAGCAAGACAAGAAGCAGAGAGAGCCAGATATGAAGTAGAAAGAGCAAAACAGGAAGCAGAGAAAAAAGCAGCACTTGCAAAGGGTGTAGCTGATGCAACAATAATTGAAGCAGACGCACAAGCAAAAGCAAACAAGCTAATAAGTCAAAGCTTAAATAGCCCACTATTGCAACTTCGCCAAATTGAAGTTCAAGGACAATTTAACGAAGCATTAAAAACAAACAAAGATGCTAAAATTTTCTTAACACCGGGTGGAGCAACTCCAAATATATGGCTAGATTCAAAAGATAATCAAAGGGCATCTTCAATAGGTCAATAAATGGATATTCTAAGTAGCATACAATGGGATAAGCTAAATGGGCTAATCCCAGCAATAGCACAAGATAGCAAAACAAATGAAGTTCTTATGTGTGCTTTTATGAACAAAGAATCTCTACAGCTAACCATACAAACAGGATATGCACACTATTTTTCTAGAAACAAACAAAGAATATGGAAAAAGGGCGAAAGTAGCGGACATTCACAAAAGATAGTAGAATTAATGCTTGATTGCGATTATGATTGTCTATTATTAAAAGTAGAACAAAATGGCATAGCATGCCACACCGGAAATCTTACATGTTTTTTTAACAAAATAGACCAAAATAGCATTGTAAAAACACAATCTAACTCCATAGATACAACACAAATCTATGATATATTTGATAATCTATTTAATACAATACAAGATAAAAAGTTTGACAGCACAGAAAAGTCATATACAGCATCACTATTTGCTAAAGGCGAAAATCAAATAGGCAAAAAAATAGTAGAAGAATCTTCAGAACTAGCCTTTGCAATCAAAGATAAAGACAAAAAAGAAATAATATATGAAGCAGCAGATTTGTTCTATCACGCTCTAGTTGGATTAAGTTTTAGCAATATAACATTAGATGAAGTAAGGACAGAGCTACTAAGAAGAGTTGGCACAAGTGGTATAGACGAAAAAAACTCTAGAAAAAAATAGGATACAACATGGATGCTTCTATAATAAAAGCATATTTTGCAAAAATAACAACATTGTTGCAATTTTTCTCACTACCAGATTATTTGATATTAATTAGCATTTTTCTTGTGATTTTGATTTTTTTCTTGCTTAGCGTTGTCTTTAGATTAAGTAGGGTTATTGCGTTTTTTTTACTCCTTATTAGTGTTGTTTTGTTCTTTTCTGCACCAATTGCATATCAATATATAATGGAAAACTACATAAAAAAAATAGACTTTAATTTAAGCAAAAACGAAAAATTACAATATGATTCATTCTACTATGTAGAAGGCAACATCACAAATATCAGCCATGTTGATTTTAAAGGTTGCTTGATTTCAACAAACTTCATACCAAGTAATACAAAAAAATACAGATACATAAAGTATAGATTACTCCCAACTTATATACACTATGAACACCTAAAAACACCACTAGAGAAAAATCAAACAACAGAGTTTAAAGCAGTAATACCATCTCCAAACCCACAAGTGCAGTATATACTTGAGAGTAAAGGAATGTGTTATTGAAAATAGCAATTAGTATAGGCGATATAAATGGAATTGGACCAGAAATAATCCTAAAAGCACATAAAAAAATAAGCAAACTATGCACACCAATTTATTGTGTCGATAAAGAGATTCTAAAAAAGGCTGCAAAACTCATAAGATATAAAATGCCAAAAGATATAAAATGCCAAAAGATAGATAAAAATATCCCAACAATATCTCCCTCTACAATAGATAAAGATAGTGGGTTATATTCATATAAAAGCTTTAAAAAATCAGTTGCATTAGCAAAGGCAAAAAAAGTAAAAGCTATCATAACAATGCCGATACACAAAAAAGCATGGGAATTAGCAAATATAAAATACAAAGGTCATACAGATGCCTTAAGGGATTATTTTAAAAGTGAGGCAATAATGATTCTAGGATCTCCTAGAATGTTTGTAGCCCTATTTAGCGACCATATACCTCTAAGAGATGTTCCAAACACGATAAATTCTGAATCTCTAAGTAAGTTTTTAATAAATATTTCATCTTTTGTGGATAAAAAATGTGGTGTATTGGGGCTAAACCCTCATGCTGGTGATTTTGGTGTGCTAGGAAATGAAGAAGAAGAAATAATAAAAGCAATCAAAATAGCAAATACCAAGCTAAACAAAGAAGTATTTCAAGGACCACTTGTGCCTGATGTAGCATTTAACGGGAAACATTTAAAATACTATGTAGCAATGTATCATGACCAAGGATTAATACCGCTAAAAACCCTATATTTTAAAGAAAGTATAAATATAACGCTAAATATACCCATAATACGCACTTCAGTAGATCATGGCTGTGCATTTGATATAGCTTATAAAAATAAAGCACATATAAAAAGCTATATCAACGCAGTAAAAATGGCAGTAAAAATGGCTCACAAAGAATAGCCATAGGTATTTACAATAAAATCTATATCCTTATCTCCCCTACCACTTAGATTTACTAGAATCTTCTTGCCTTTCAAGTCTTTTGCTATTTTTAGTGCATATGCTACTGCATGACTTGATTCAATAGCTGGTATTATCCCCTCTTCTTTGCTAAGTTCAAAAAACGCAGAGATAGCCTCATTATCACTTATACACTCTACCTTAGTCCTACCTATACTATGCAAATATGCATGTTCTGGTCCAACACTTGGATAATCTAAACCACTTGCTACACTATATACAGAAGCTGGATTGCCAGATGAATCTTTTAGCATAATAGAGTTAAACCCATGCATAATTCCCTCTTCTCCATAGCTAAGAGATGAAGCATGATTGCCATATTCACTACCCCGACCAAGAGGCTCAACCCCAACTAGCTCAACACTATCATCTATAAATCCACTAAAAATACCAAGTGCATTACTTCCACCACCAACACAAGCAGTAACAATATCAGGCAACTCCCCAGTCATCTCTAAAAACTGCTCTTTAGATTCGATACCTACAATAGCTTGAAAATCTCTAACCATCCTTGGAAATGGATGTGGTCCTACAACAGAACCTATTGCATACATAGAATTTTCCAAATCGCTCATATAAGATTCAAATGCAGAATCCACAGCCTCTTTTAATGTCTTTGCACCAAAGCTAACTGGAACAACCTTAGCTCCTAGAATTTTCATTCTAACTACATTTGGATATTCTTTTTGTATATCTATCTCACCCATGTGTATTTCACATTCAAGCCCAAAATACGCCGCAGCAGTAGCAAGTGCAACCCCATGTTGTCCTGCTCCAGTTTCTGCTATTAGCTTCTTTTTGCCCATAAACTTAGCTAGTAATCCCTCGCCCATGCAGTGATTTAGCTTATGAGCACCTGTATGATTTAAATCCTCTCTTTTAAGGTAGATTCCAGCGCCACCATATTTTTTTGTTAGATTATGTGCGAAATATATCGGAGTTGGACGACCTTGAAAGTGCTTTCTTATCTTGCGTAACTCTGCTATAAAATCAGAATTTTGTGCTATTAAATCATAAGCCTCATTTATCTCTTGCATAGCTTTTTTTACTTCCTCTGGAACAAAGCTACCGCCAAACTTACCAAAAAATCCACTCTCATCTGGGAATTGTTTTAGATATGGTTTTTTCATTTTATATCCTTTTGTAGCGATTTTGCCTTTAACTTTACCATCCACATATTGCACCACCCAAATAATACAAATGCATAAATGGACTTGCGAATCTCAAAATAAGATTCAATATCCACAAACTTATGCGAACAAACAATCATAACACAAGAAATAATAAGTAGTAAAAATAAATTAAAATATTCATATGAATCTAAAATTAACTTTTTCTTCACCCATATAAATATCACCAAACACACACCAAATACCAACATTACCATATCAATATATCCAAATATATCACCACTAAAAAATGGTGCAATAGAAAATGCAAAAAGTGTGCTTATTACAACATTTAAATTTGGTTTTGTTAGATGTAAGATTCTGCCTATTTTTGTTTGTTTGCTAAAGTTTAGAGAAAAAATATAAATAATGCTAGGCAAAATAACAAAAAATATATACATAATATAATCAACAAACATTTGTCTATATGGTTTGACAAACATAGTATCTCTATTAAATGCTAAAGTATCTTCTAAAGAAAATAAATCCAAATCACTCCTAACAACTACAAAAATCTCATAATACAAAAGATACAAAAATAAACAAGCCATATAAAATATAAACAACATGTATAATTTAGGAAGATTATAAACCCTAAACATACTAAAGATACTAAATATAAATCCACATACTAAAAAAGTAATTTCTACAAAAAAATAAACTCCATGTGGCTCTGTCATAAGTCTAAACATCTGTGATAATTCACTAACACTACCTGATAATAGCAATAACAATATATTAAAAATTGCTATTACAAAAAATATAGATGAAAACAATAATTGAGGGAATGTTAGTTTTTTCATATCTTATCCTATGGATTTTTTAAGAAATATCCATCAACACCATTAGCAATACCAATGCTTAATGCCTTTTGAAATGATGATTTAGTCAATCTCTTACCCTCTGTTGGGTGAGTTAGATATCCACTCTCAATTAATACAGATGGCATAATAGCACCAACTAGCACCCAAAATGGTCCCTCCCTAACACCGCCATCTACTACGCTATAGTTTTTCTTTACAGACTGCAACATACCATATTGAATATCAATGGCAAGCCTATTTGAAGCTACGATTCTTTGTGTGTTTAGAGTATTTAAGAATGATTGTTTAGAGAAATAATTCATAACTTCAGTATCGTCTTTATTTTCTAATGCAGCAACCTTCTTAGCCCTCTCACTCCTAGCAGTAGACAAGAAATAACTCTCAATTCCTTGAAGCTTTGTTTTGTTTTCAGAAACCGCATTTGCGTGTATTGATATAAACAAATCAGCATTTTTATTGTTTGCAAATTTAGTTCTATCTCTTAGGCTTATAAACACATCTTTGCTTCTAGTCATATATACTTTATATCCACGCTTTTTTAGCTCTTCGCTTAGATACTTTCCTATATTTAATACAATTGTTTTTTCGCATACTTTATCAATCCCAACAGCACCACAATCCTTGCCACCATGACCGGGATCTATTACGATTATTTTTTGCTTTGTAGATTCTGCTTTTGTATTTATTGTGCTTTTATTTTCTTTTTTGTGAGTGTCAAACAATGAAGCGATTGAAACTTGATTTACACTTTTTGCATTTGGTATTTCTAAGATTGCCTTTTTTTGTGCATATTTCCATTTTGCTCTTAGTTCTTTTTTTGTGCTTAGCACAAGCCTTACCTTGTTTGGTGCATTTTGTGCAATCTTAACTATAACATCACCTTCAAACTCAAACACCCTAGCATTACCCAATAAGTCTGCACTTATATCATATACATATCGAATCTCATCATTATTTTTTAGCGTAAATGCTTTAAAAGCACTAGCCTTTATAGCTTTATTAAAAGATAAAGATACGCCATTATTTGTTTGTGTAATAGAAGTTATCTTTAAATCACTAGCATTAATAAAAGCACAATAAATAAAGATACAAAAAATTATTCTAATCATTTGGTTAGTTCATCTATAATTTCTTGGACACTTTGAATCTTATCAATCCTATATCCATTAGCACCAGTAAAGAATAAACCATTTTCTATATCTCCACGATACCCATCTCCTAATCCATCAGCAATGCAGTATCCAACCCTTTTTGCCTCTTCTCCTCTATTGCATGGTGAGACACAATTACTTATACAAGCTATCTTTGGTGCTTTTCCTTCCCTTAGTGCCTTAATTATACCAGTAACAATCGCTCTAGCAGGATATCCAACAGGAGATTTTATGAGCTCTATATCTTCTTTTTTTACTTTTAACATAAGCTCATTGTAATATTTTGCATCACATTCTTTTGCACCTAAGAATCTAGTCCCCATTTGCACACCACTAGCACCAAGAGAAATCATTCTATCAATATCACCCCTATCCCAAATGCCACCTGCTGCAATAATTGGAATCTCCCCCCAATTCTTACTCTCCTCTACTACTTGTGGTAATATAGATTCAAGCTGATGTTCTGCTTTGAAGCAGTCTTCATAACTAACACCTTGATGTCCTCCACTTAGAGGTCCTTCAACAATGACTGCATCAGGGATTTTCTTATATCTTCCCTCCCATCTTTTGCATAATATTCTCAATGCCTTTGCAGATGATACTATGGGAATTAATGCTACATTTGGAAAGTTGCTTGTAAATTCAGGCATATTAGTAGGCAATCCAGCACCAGTTATTATCATATTTGCACCAGCCTCACACGCATCTCTTACTACTCTACCATATTCATTTATTGCATATAAAATATTTGCTCCAAGTGGCTTATCACCACATATTTTTCTAGCATTTTTAAATATTTCAAACAAAGAATCTTTAGAGTAAAAATTCATAGTATCAAATGGACGATTCTTGATTGATTTTTGTATAAATTCTCTATTTTTATAATACCCAGTCCCAACACAAGAGATAATACCCATTGCATTACACTTGGATACATTTCCTGCTAGATTATCCCAACTAATGCCAATTCCCATACCCCCTTGAAATATAGGTAAAGGTATTGTATATTGTCCAATTTTTAAAGGTTTTAGTCCCATAGCTTCCCTCTTTATTTTATAATTACTTTTGCAAATTTTCTTTTTCCAACTTGTATTATATATTCTCCACTAGTTAAGTTGAGTTTGGAATCTTCTAGTTTTTGTTGGTTAATTTTTACACCACCCTGCTTAATTAATCGTATAGATTCAGAATTAGAAGATGATAGCTTGCATTCACTAAGCACTTGTGCTATCCAAATTCCTTCTTCTTTTACAAACTCTTCAATATCGCTTGGTAGCTCATCTTTGCTAAACACTTTAGCAAATTCCTCTTGTGCTTCTTTGGCACTTTTTTCATCATGATATTTGGTTATTATCTCTAATGCTAATTCTTCTTTAATCGCCTTTGGGTGCAAACTGCCATTTTTTACACCCTCTTTTAGAGATTCTATTTGCTGTAATGATTTTGTGCTTAAAAGCTCATAATATCTCCACATAAGTTCATCTGAAATACTAAGCAATCTACCAAACATCTCTTTTGGCTCTTGTGTGATACCGACATAATTCCCTAAGCTTTTGCTCATTTTATTTACACCATCTAGTCCTTCTAGCAGTGGCAACATAACAACTGATTGTTCTTTATTGCAACCATAAGCCTTTTGCAAATGCCTACCCATAAGCAAATTAAACTTCTGATCAGTTCCACCAAATTCTATATCACAATTTAAGGCAACTGAATCATATCCCTGCAAAAGAGGATAGAAAAATTCAACAATACTAATTGGGCTTTGGCTTTTATATCTTTTCTCAAAATCATCTCTCTCTAACATTCTAGCAACAGAAAACTTTGATGAAAGCTCCAACATACCACGAATCCCAAGTTCATCAAGCCACTTTGAGTTAAATACTATCTCCATTTTAGAAGAATCTAAAACCTTATATACTTGCTCTTCATAAGTTTTCGCATTCATTAACACTTGCTCTTTGCTAAGTGGTTTTCTAGTCTCACTCTTACCGCTTGGATCGCCTATCATGCCAGTAAAATCACCTATTAGAAAATAAACTTTCGCACCATATTTTTGAAAGGTAGCTAGTTTTTGCAATAACACACTATGTCCCAAATGCAAATCCGGTGCAGTTGGGTCAAAACCAGCCTTAATGGTAAATGTGGTTCCATCTTGCAGATACTTATTGACAAGACTTTGTATATATTCTATACCTATTATCTCTTGCACTCCACGCTGTATATCTTCCATAGCTTCTTTAAGTTTTAATTCTAAATCCATGTGTAATCCTTAATTAGCATATGCATCTTTTAATGCATGTATGTCTATTATTTTGTATTGATTTGATAATATCTGCTTAATCTCCTTTAATCCCAATGACATACACTCAAACTTTATCTCACAATGCGTAGCATATGTATTTTTTTGCGAACCAAGCTCGATTGATAACACATTAATGTCATTTTTTGCTAGAAATTGCAAGAAATTTGCCAAGATTCCTTTGCGGTTTTCTAATGCAACTATCAATTTATATGTTTGAATCTTATCCCCAAGCCACCCGACATAGAGCATTTTTACGCCTTTTTGTATTTCTAAATACGCCCTATCGCACATTCTGTGGTGTATAAAAGCTTTTGTGCCAACTTTTAAAGCAACAATATCATCTC
Organism: Helicobacter sp. WB40; assembly: GCF_027859275.1. NCBI lineage: Bacteria > Pseudomonadati > Campylobacterota > Epsilonproteobacteria > Campylobacterales > Helicobacteraceae > Helicobacter > Helicobacter sp. WB40. The sequence goes on from NZ_JAQHXS010000002.1 coordinate 173,687, forward strand.
CAAACTTTGGGTGACAACAATAGTCAAAAACTGCTTGACTTATCGTATGATTCGTATGCAAGACAATATTATCAAAATGCAATTCTTTTAGTTTTAAGATTCTAAACTTAAGCTGCGTTAGGAATCCTGCCTCTTTTTGATAGCTATTTTTTACTCTATTTTTTATATCTTTTAGAAGTGCAATATCCCTTGAGGCTCTAGGAATAATCTCATCTAGTTCATTATCTTTTACATATTGTTCTATCTCATTTGCACTTTTATCAAAAATCGTAGCAATGATATTTATAGCACTTTTCTTCTCTATCTCTTTAATTCTTAAAGCACAATTTGCTTTAAGCTGACTTTTTGCCCTTGAAGTTTTCACAGCATCAATCCATGAACATCTAAGAATCGTCTCTTTTGTAGTGATTATCTTTACTATATCACCACTCTTTAGAGTAGTAAGAAGTGAAGTTTTTTGGTTATTTACATATGCTTCTTTTGCCTTATTTCCAACTTCAGTATGCACAGCATAGGCAAAATCAAGCACAACAGCACCAATAGGCAAAGAATAATCATCACCATCTGGTGAGAAAACAACTATATCATCACTATATAAGTCATTTTTTACAAGCTCGTAAAACTCCTCAACAGAATCGTTTTTAAACTGCAACTTATTTAGCCAATCAAGGCTTGGCTGACTATTCCCTCCTGTTTTATATTTCCAATGTGCTGCAATTCCATATTCTGCACTTTTATGCATATCTTCTGTTCTTATTTGCACTTCAAAAATAGCAGAATTATCAAATAAAGTTGTGTGTATCGTCTGATAACCATTCTCCTTTGGCAATGCTATATAATCTTTGAATCTTGACATTATTGGCTTAAATGCTAAATGCAAAATACCAAATACCCTATAACAATCAAGTGGCTCTTTAACTATAACTCTAATTGCAAGTAAATCCAAAACCTCATCGATTGAAATTCCTTTTCTTTGCATTTTTAGATATATAGAATAATGCCTCTTAATCCTGCTAGATACTGAAAAATCACCTTCTGGCACACCGCCTTGTATTATGCTTTTTTTTACCTTTTGTATGAAAGCATTTAACTTCAGTCTTATTGTTTGTTTGTTATCTAAAAAATATTTATCTATCTTTCTATAAACTTCAGGGAAAATATAATAAAAACTTCTATCTTCTAACTCGTTTTTTAATGTAGAAATCCCAAGTCTATGTGCTATTGGTGCATATACAACTAGAGTTTCTTCAGAGATTCTTAGCCGTTTGTTTTTGGGCATATATTCTAAAGTTAGCATATTATGCATTCTATCGCATAGCTTAACAATTAATACCCTAACATCTTTTATGGAAGTAATTAGCATTTTTCTAAAGCTAAGTGCGGATATTACTAGCTTTTCATTTGTATGAGAAGGAGATAACTCCTCTGCTCTAATAGCTACGATTTTAGTTAGTCCATCAACCAAAGAAGCAACATCATCTCCATAATTACTTCTAACCTCTTCTAAAGTATATTCAGTATCCTCCACCACATCATGCAATAATGCAGCACATATCATCACTTCATCACCACCAAAATGAGCCACAATGCAAGACACAAGTAATGGGTGAGTGATATATGGATCGCCACTTTGTCTTTTTTGATTCTTATGAGCTTCTGTGGCGAACTCTATTGCATTTTTGATTCTAGGCGTTATCTCCGTAATACTCTCCAAAAAGCTAATAGCCTTTTGAGGACTAGAAATTTGAGAAACTTCTCTAAAAAACTCCACTATACAAACCTAGCACAAAAATTAATACTGAATCTCTTCTATCTTATCTAAACCTATTTTACCTTCTGCAACTTCCAATAAAGCAATGTCAGATAATTTATCAACCTTTACATCTTTATTTACAAGAGGCTTTGCACCTTTGCTTAGCTCATCAATTCTTGCAAATAATATATTTGATAATAAGTATCTATCGTAATTTACTCTTTCTAATGCTTTTGATGCAATTTGTTCTATTCTCATTATTACTCCTTAATTAATTTGAAACTCTTGAAAACACTGCATTTTCATCTTTCTGTATTATTTTTAATAAATTACCTTCTAGTAACATATTACATACAACTATTGGTAGTGAATTATCTTTTGCTAATGCTATTGCAGTATCATCCATTACTTTTATATTGTCTTTTAATGCTTGTTCATAGCTTATATTTTTAAGCATTATTGCATCACTAAATTTTGCAGGATCTTTATCATATACTCCATTTACTTTAGTAGCCTTAATTATCATTTCAGATTCTATCTCTATGGCTCTTAGAGTAGCTGCAGTATCTGTTGTAAAGAATGGATTCCCAGTTCCAGCTACAAAAATCACTACTCTACCTTTCTCTAAATGCCTAATAGCTCGTCTATTAATGTAAGTCTCGCACACTTCTTTAATCTCTAAAGCACTCTGCACTCTTACATCAACACCATGATATTCCAATGCCTCTTGCATTGCAATTCCATTTATAACTGTCGCTAGCATTCCCATGTGATCGCCACTAGTTCTCTTAATAAGACCACTCTCTGAAGCACTAACACCACGCACGAAATTCCCACCACCAATTACGATTCCAACTTGCACTCCAAGCGTTACTAGAGATTTTAACTCAAGTGCAATATACTTTAAAATAGAGCTATCAATGCCAAAACCATTCTCACCAGCTAAAGCCTCGCCAGAAAATTTAACTAAAACTCTTTTTATCATATAAAAAACCTTATACATAAATAAAATATTTTATTATAATGAAACATCACTTATAAAGCACTAAATTATCTCATTATTTCATCAGTATTTTGTTGTAATTTTCTTAATTGCTCCTCTTGCAATTTATATGCTTTATCAAATTTTTGTTGCAAATTTACAGAGCCTGAATCTCTTGGAAGATCCTTTCTATCATACAGACTTTCAAAATGCTGCATATGATTTTTGAATGCTTGGTTGCCTTCAATACTATCTATTCTTTTATCTTGTAATTCTTTAGATAAAGAATCTAGGTGCTTTTTTAGATTCTGCTTTAATTCTTTTTGCAAAGGAGTAGTTATATTATCATCGCTTTTATTGCTATCTTGTATAGTTTTGTTTGTGGAAGTATTTGTAGAATTATCATCAAAAGATGAAACATCCCTATAATCATCACAAGCGGTAAAAAACATAAAAACAAAAAGAAATAAAACTCTAAACATAAAAATCTCTAAAATTATTTTATGAATTTATAGCATAATTTGTTAAGATACTTCACACGCCAAGTTAGGAGTTAATATGAAAGATATTTTCTATGATAGTAGAATCTTAGATAAAAAAGCAGAAGAGCATTACTTAATAAATAGCGAATTATTAATGGAAAATGCCGCATTTGGCATGAAAAATCTAATTAACAAAAAACTAAAAAAAGATTCAAAAATCCTTCTAGTATGTGGCAGTGGTGATAATGGTGCTGATGGTTTAGCACTAGCAAGAATGCTATATGAAAAATACAAAATACACATAATAATGCCACTTGGGAGCAAAAGCAACCTAAATAAGATTCAACTAAAAAGGCTAAATAGATTAAATATAACCATAATGGGTATAAATGACATTGAATCTTTAGACTTTGATTGCATTGTAGATTCTCTATTTGGAGTTGGGCTTAGAGGTGAGATAAGCATACAAATAGCAAATCTGATAGATATGCTAAATAAAAAAAACGCACTAAAGATAGCATGTGATATACCAAGCGGTATTGATAGAGATGGGAATTTACAATCATATATAGCCTTTAAGGCACATTATACTTTGAGTATGGGAGCATTAAAAGTGTCTCTATTTAGCGATGTTGCTAAAGATTTTGTAGGCAAGATAAAAATAGTTCCACTTGGAATTGGCTATAACGATTATAAAAAAGATTCAAATATAAAGCTTTTAGAAAAGTGCGACTTTAAGCCTCCATATAGAGATATGCAAAATTGCCATAAAGGAATCTTTGGACATTTAAATGTATTTTTAGGAGAAAAAGAAGGTGCAGCAATAATTTCCTCTCTAGCAGCCTTTAGAAGTGGAGCTGGGCTTGTTAGCGTGATTTCTGACAAAAACATAAATCTCCCACATGAGATAATGCAACAAGATTCAATATCACACAATGTAACTGCAATACTCTTAGGTATGGGATATGGCAGAACAAACGAGATTTTAAAAGAACTATTTTTAAATATAAATATTCCAATTTTGCTAGATGCAGATATTTTCTATCATAAAGATTTTAAAAAACTAGCAGATACAATGCAAAACATCATTCTAACTCCACACCCAAAGGAATTCTTAAAAATTCTAGAGATTCTTTGTAGTGAAAAAATAGACATGGAATCTCTTTTGAAAAATAAAATAGACTATGCAATGAAATTTAGCCAAAATTACCCAAATATAACTCTGCTGCTAAAAGGTGCTAACCAAATAATCGCACAAAATGGAACTATATATATAAATCCACTTGGGACAAATATATTAGCAAAAGGTGGTAGTGGAGATTGCTTAGCTGGGATTATAGGAGGATTATTAGCTCAAGGATATACGACATTACAATCTTGCATTCAAGGAAGTATGCTTCAAGCATTAATATCAAAAAAACTAAGCAAAAAATATGCAAACTTCTCTATAAGCCCACTTGATTTAATAAATCAATTAAGATACATTAAGCACAAATAAAAACAAGGATAAATTATGAATGATAACTTAGTAATAGCAAACAAAACTTTCAAAAGCAGACTAATAGTGGGAAGCGGTAAATACAAAGACTTCAAAACAACTTATGAAGCAACAATGGAATCTGGTGCAGAAATGATAACCGTTGCTGTAAGAAGAGTAAATATCACAAACAAAAATGAAGAAAATTTACTTGATTATTTTAAAAATAGCAATGTAGAATTTTTACCAAATTCCGCTGGTTGTGTGAATGCAAATGAAGCTATAACACTCTTTAGACTTACAAAAGAAGCAACTGGAATTAATTTTATAAAGCTAGAAATAATAGGAGACACACAAAAAACGCTATACCCTGATGCAATAGAAACTCTAAAAGCATGTGAGATTCTAGCCAAAGAAGGATTCATCGTTCTTGCATATACAAATGATGACCCCGTAATTGCAAAGAGATTAGAAGAATGTGGTGCTAGTGCGGTAATGCCTCTTGCAGCACCAATTGGAAGTGGGCTTGGAATCCAAAATAAATACAACATATCTTTCATTAAAGAAGCCATTAAGATTCCTGTAATTGTCGATGCTGGTGTTGGTTGTGCTTCTGATGCCTCTATTGCTATGGAACTTGGTGCCGATGCCGTTCTTACAAATACAGCAATAGCACAAGCTAAAAATCCAATACTTATGGCAAGAGCAATGAAAAATGCAGTCATCGCTGGAAGAGATAGCTTCCTTGCAGGAAGAATCCCTAAAAAACCATATGCAACTGCAAGCTCACCAACTGAAGGTATGCTAGAGTTTGAAAAATAAGTAATAAAAAGTTAAAGAATTTTTTAAAACTCATTCATTATAATGAGAGAGTTTTTATAACACAATTTAAGGAGAATACAATGTTTAAATTAAGAGAATTACCTTTTAGTGAAATTAAAGATTTTATAAGCAAAGAAACCTGTGAGTTCCATTATGGCAAACATCATCAAACATACGTAAACAATCTAAACAACTTAGTAAAAGGTACAGAATTTGAAAATGCGTCATTATTTGAGATTCTAACAAAATCACAAGGCGGAATCTTCAATAACGCAGCACAAATTTACAACCATGACTTTTACTGGGATTGTGTATCACCTGAATCTACAAGCTTAAGCGATGAGTTAGAAAGTGATATAGATTCAAGTTTTGGTAGCTTTGATAAGTTTAAAGAAACATTTTTACAATCTGCTACAACTTTATTTGGTTCTGGTTGGTGCTGGGTGGTATATAATCCATCATCAAAAAAACTAGAAATAAAACAAACAAGCAATGCACAAACACCAGTTACAGATGGACTGATACCAATTTTAGTAGTAGATGTATGGGAGCATGCATACTATGTAGATTATAGAAATGCTAGACCAAATTACTTAGAGAAATTCTTCTCTCATATTAATTGGGAGTTTGTATCAAAAGCACTAGAATGGGCAAAAAAAGAAGGTATGGGCTCTGTTGAATTCTATATTAAATCTTTACATTCTTAATTTAATTTTGCTACAATCCGCACAACAATATGAGGGAGTAGTAAGCAAGAAACTCTTGTGGTAAAATCAACATACTGACTTAATCTTAAGTCTGGTTTTGCCTTAAATTATGAGACTCATATATAACTATACTTACATAGCTATATATGAGTGTTTAGTTCAATTTATCCTATATAGCTAATAAGGGGGCTAAATTGAACGATACTACAAATAATATTAATATCAAAGAATTAGCACAAGCCGATATTGAATCATTATCCAAAAGTTTCAATACAAACATAAAATATGGACTAAGCTCTGAACAAGCATTAAAGAATCAACAAAGATTCGGCAAAAATGAATTTTATAGAGTAAAAAAACAATCAATTATTCAAAAAATAATTTATGCAACAACAGAACCTATAATATTGTTGCTTTTATTTGCTGCTTTTTTAGCAGTTTGTATCAATGTATATGAATACATTTATCACAATAATTCCAACTTCTTAGAATGCATAGGGATCCTAATAGCAATATCTCTATCAATAGCCATCACAATTATCATGGAAGATAGGAGCGCTAAAGCATTTGAAGCATTAAATGATATAAACAATGGAAATCTAATTAAAACAATAAGAAATGGCGAAATCTCACTAAAACCACAAAATGAACTAGCAGTTGGAGATATAATCATTCTTGAAAGTGGCGATAAAATACCTGCCGATTGCAGAATTATAGAATCTAAAAGCTTAGGTGTAATGTGCGATGAATCAAGTCTAACTGGAGAGAGCAAACACACAACAAAAAGTCAAACACTAGAAAGCCAAGATTCAACTAATACATACAAAAACATACTATATAGTGGTTGCTTTATCACTCAAGGAAGTGTAAAGGCCATGTGTATTGCTGTTGGATATGATACAGAGTTTGGTAAAATTGCAAGCGCATTAAATACAAGCTCAAAAACAACTACACCACTCCAAGAAAAACTTAAAAAACTAAGTCATAAAATAACTATACTTGGCGGTAGTGCAGCATTGCTAGCCTTTATAATACAGGTTATATTTTTAAGCTTTAGAGATTTAGAGACTGAAACTCTAATTGAGCACATAACAGAGGCATTTATCTCAAGTATCGTTTTAATAGTAGCTTCAGTGCCTGAAGGGCTTCCTACAATAGTCGCTGTATTACTTGCATTAAATATAGTAAAAATGTCCAAACAAAATGCTCTAGTAAAAAAGCTAGTAGCATGTGAAACTATAGGCTGTGTAAATATTATATGTTCGGATAAAACAGGGACATTAACAAAAAACCAAATGTCAGTAGAGAAAGAATATATACACAATAAAATAGAAGATGTGTTATTAAACTGCATCTTAAATTCAACAGCAGATATTGCATACAAAGATTCAAACTATCAATTCTTAGGTAACCCAACAGAATGTGCATTGCTTGTATTTAGTCATAAAAATAGAATAGATTATAAAGAGATTCGAGAAAAGCATAAAATTGTAAATTCATTTCCTTTTTCTTCACAAACAAAAAATATGACTAGTGTTGTAAAAATAGAAAATAATTTAATATGCTTTAGTAAAGGAAGTCCAGAAGTTATACTTGCACAATGCAATTTGGACAATAAAACTTTAAAAAATATAACAGAAAAAATATCAAAACTACAAGAACAAGCATATAGGATTCTAGCTTTCTCTCATAAGTTTTTAGATACTAATAATAGCAATAAAAAGGAACTTGAATCTAATATGATTTTTGATGGTTTTGTGGCTATTTTAGATCCATTAAGAGATGATGTAAAAGAAGCTATAGCAAACTGCATGAAAGCAGGAATTGACATAAAAATACTAACAGGAGATAATCTAAAAACCGCACAAGCAATAGGAAAGCAACTAGAAATAATAGATAAAGACCATCTAGTCTTTGAAGCAAGTAAATTAGAATCTCTAAGCAATGATGAACTATGCAAACTATTACCAAAGATAAAAATAATAGCTCGTTCAACACCGAGCACAAAAATGCAAATAGTAAATGCCCTAAAAGAACAAGGAAATGTGGTAGCGCTAACAGGAGATGGCATAAATGATGCTCCTGCATTAAGAAATGCAGATGTCGGTATTGCAATGGGCATTAGCGGGACTGAAGTATCAAAAGAGGCAAGTGATATAGTATTATTAAATGATAGCTTCTCAACAATAGTCAAAGCGATAGAATGGGGGCGTGGAATCTATAAAAACTTCCAAAGATTCATACAATTCCAGCTAACCGTTAATATCTCATCAGTTATTATTGTATTATATGCAGTTATTATGGGATTTACAGCACCTTTTAGTGCATTGCAACTTTTATGGGTGAATCTAATAATGGACGGACCTCCGGCTTTGACTTTAGGCTTAGAGCCAATTTCAAAAAATCTACTCAAAGAAAAGCCAATAAAAAGAAATTCAAATATTATTACAAAAAATATGTTTATTTCTATTTTTGTAAATGGAATCTTTATAGCAACAATTTGTCTATTGCAGTATTTTACGAACTTTTTAAGCGTAGCAGAATCTGAGAGGAATACAACTTTATTCACCTTATTTGTGTTATTTGTATTATTTAATGCCTTTAATGCTAGAGAATTAAATAATAATAGTATCTTTAAAGACATAAGTAGCAACAAAATAATGCTAGGCACATTTATAATTACTTTTGCAATGCAAGTTTTAATTGTTGAGTTTGGAGGAAGTGCATTTCATACCACGCCACTAGAGCTAGAGACATGGTGCAAGATTTTACTAATAAGCAGTAGTATAATAATACTAGGTGAGATAACTAGAACCTCTTTGAAATTATTCTCAAAAACAAATTAACACACATATTAGTATCCCTATTGAATATGGATACTAATATCAATACTTATAAAGAGCAACATAAACCCATAATACATACTAAAAAATCACATGGCAAATATGAAGAACAATTAAGTGGTGTCCACGATGCGATTCGAACGCATGACCTCACGATTAGGAATCGTGTGCTCTATCCAGCTGAGCTACGAAGACATTATGAAAGTAAAATAAGGAAACCCCAAAAGGGGAAAAGAAGAAGTTATTTTTTAGCAGCTGCAACAGCGTCTTTAAGACCTTTACCAGCTTTGAATTTAGGAACGAACTTATCTTTTGTTTTATATTTTTTGTTTGTTCCCGGAACTGTTCCTTCTTTACCTTTTTGTAGAACAGATTCAAATTTACCAAATCCTACTAATTCAATACTTTCTTTTTTAGCTAGAGCTTTCTCAACTGCTAGAACAAAAGAGCTAATTGCTTTTTCAGCTTCTTTTTTAGTCTCGTATTCTCCTACTTTTTTTACTAAATCTACAAATTCTGCCTTGTTCATTTTAGAACCTCCATAAAATTGAAATACACACTATTCTAACACATATTTTAAGGGATTTCAAGCATTCATAACATTTTTATGTAATTTTTAATACTCATTAATAATGATTTTTGTAGAATGCTCATAAAAATTTATTTTATGGAGAACTTAATGGCATTAAAAGTTGCAGTAAATGGAACTGGTAGAATTGGACTATGTGTATGCAAGATTCTAGGAAATAGAGATGATATCAATCTAGTAGCAATAAACACAACAATGCCAACTGATACACTGATACATTTATTAAAATACGATTCTGTTCATATAGGAAGCGAAATAAAAAAAATAGATGAAAATATAATAAACATAGGAAAACAAAAAAATATAAAAATAGTAAGCACTAGAGATATAAAAGAGACAAATTTTGGCTCATATGGTGCAAAGGTAGTTATCGAATGCACCGGTGCATTTAATGATATAAATAAGGCAAAAGCACATCTATATGGTGGAATACAAAAGGTGGTCATATCAGCTCCAGCAACAGATACACCTACATTTGTATATGGAGTAAATCATAACTCATACAATGGAGAAGAAGTAATTTCAAATGCAAGTTGCACCACAAATGCTCTAGCACCTCTAGTGAAGATTCTACATTTGAATCTAAAAATAAAAAGCGGACTTATGACAACAATACACAGCTATACAAATGATCAAAATCTAGTAGATTCAAAACATAAAGACCTAAGAAGAGCAAGAGCAGCTGCACTCAATATGATACCAACTTCAACTGGGGCTGCAAAGGCTATTGGACTTGTATTACCAGAGCTTCAAGGAAAACTAAATGGACTATCAATTAGAGTTCCTACGCCTGATGTTAGCATGGTTGATTTAAGTTGTATAGTAGAAAAAGGTATAACTAAAGAATCCATAAACGAACTATTTGCAAATTATGCAAATGGTGAGATGAAAGATATTTTGTTAATCGATAACGAAAAGCGTGTATCTGGTGATTTTATAGGATTCCCACATAGTGCAATTTTTATCCCTGATTGCACATTTGTTACAGATGAAAATCACATAAAAATATGTGCATGGTATGACAATGAATGGGGGTATTCTACGAGATTAGTAGATATGACTTCTTTTGTAGGTAATTACAATTAATGCTTATATTGGATAATAACTATACTAATTTTCTAAAAAATCAAAATCTATTTAGCACAGAGAATTCAGAACTATTCTTTCAAAAGGTATTAATAGAAAAAAATAGTCATATAAGTGGATACTATGACTTACCTTTTGCCAAAAATGAAGAAATCTTTTCATATATAGAACAAAATAAAGCGTTTATAGACACAATTAAAAACATGATAATAATAGGCATAGGAGGTAGCTCTCTAGGCACTAAGGCAATAGATACAATGCTATCTCATCAGCCACATAGAAGAAAAATCAAATTAAGATTCCTAGAACACACAGATCCAATAATGATTCAAAAAGAACTAAGAAGAATCAAATATGAAGATACGCTATTTATTGTTATTTCAAAATCTGGACTAACAATTGAAACTACTTCTCTTTTTAAATATGTATTACATAAGTATAAACTACTAGATAACAATAAAAAGAAACATCTACTAACAATAAGCGATCATGAATCTCCACTATTTAAATGGAGTAATGCAAATAATATAAAAGCATTTGCTATAAACCAAAACATAGGCGGTAGATTTTCTGTTCTTAGCACAATAGGACTTTTACCTCTTGCCATACTTGGATATAACATACAATCAATCCTAAATGGTGCTGCCATTACAAACAATAACTTTTTTAACGACAAAAATAATCAGATTCTAAAAAAGGCGCTATTCTTAGCCAAGAATGAAAATAACTTCCCTATAAATGTACTATTTTCATACAGTAGTGTTTTTAGGCATTTTAACTCATGGTATGTTCAGCTATGGGGAGAATCTTTAGGTAAATTAGATGTGTATAAAAAAAGACGCGGTTTAACTCCAATTGCACTAATAGGAAGCATAGATCAACATTCTTTCTTGCAATTAATAATGCAAGGACAAAAAAACAAAACAATAACATTCCTAAATGCAGAAAAACTATCTCAAAAACAAGTATTTATCCCAAATATTAGCCTACAAGGTATGGAAAGCACAGATTTTGTAAATAAAACCTCATTTAACACATTGTTAAAACTACAATGCATATCAACCAAAGAAAGTATAATCTCACAAAATATCCCAGTAGATTCAATTACCCTCTCAAACCTCACAGAAAGCAGTGCTGGAGAATTAATATTCTATTATGAACTACTAACTTCATGTGTCGGTATCTTGCTACAAATTGATACATACAATCAACCGGGAGTTGAGTTTGGTAAAAAAATACTAAGAGAAAAATTTACACATTCATAAAAAATTTTTACGATTTTTTACGATTTTTTATCTAATCCTGCATATAAAATCTTACAATGTTTATAACTTCAACATTAAGGAAGAAACATGGGGTTTATAGATGAAATAAAAAATAAAGCCAAAAAAGATAAGAAGACTATAGTTCTACCAGAATCTGATGATATAAGAATGCTTGAAGCTGCAAGCAAAGTCTTAAATGAAGGTATAGCTAATATCATTCTAGTTGGTGATGAAAGAGATATAAAAACAAAAGCAAATGGTCTAAATTTAGATAATGCAACTTTTATTGATCCGAAATCTTGCGATGAGTTAGATTCTTATGTCGAGCTTTTTGTGAAACTAAGAGGGCACAAGGGCTTAAGTGAGAGTTCTGCAAGAGCTATGTTACTTGAAAATCCACTATATTTTGGAGTAGCACTTGTAAAAAGTAAGGTAGCACACGGCATGGTAGCTGGAGCTATAAACTCTACTTCTGATGTTTTAAGAGCATCACTACAAATACTTGGCACAAATAAAGATTCAAAACTTGTATCATCATTTTTTGTTATGGTTGTGCCAAATTGTAGCTATGGAGAAAATGGAGTTTTTATATTCTCTGATTGCGGTTTGGTTCAAAATCCAAACTCTGAAGAATTAGCAAGCATTGCAATAGATTCTGCAAAAAGCTTTAAAGCACTAGTAAATAAAGAACCAATAGTTGCTATGTTATCTCACTCTACAAAAGGAAGTGCAAAACATGCAGACATAGATAAAATAATACAAGCAACACAAATAGCCCAACAATTAAATCCAAATCTAGCAATCGATGGTGAATTCCAATTAGATGCAGCAATAGTTCCAAGCATAGGAAAATCAAAAGCACCAAATAGCAACATAGCAGGAAATGCTAATGTGCTGATATTCCCCGACTTAGATGCTGGAAACATAGGCTATAAACTAGTTCAAAGATTAGCAAATGCAGAAAGCTATGGACCAATCACACAAGGGATTTCAGCACCTGTAAATGACCTATCTAGAGGTTGCAGTAGCGAAGATATAATAGGTGTAATAGCAATAACAGCACTTCAAGCACAACAACAAGGAGAATAATATGGATATCTTAGTAATTAATTGTGGTAGCTCATCATTAAAATATCAACTAATAAATACAGAAACAGAAGAAGTCTTAGCAAGTGGATTATGCGATAGGATAGGTATAAATGATGGCAAATTTCACTACAAACCAAAAAATGGTGAAAAAATAGTTAAAAATGCAGACTTAAAAGACCATGAAGTAGCGGTAAAAATGGTTTTAGAGACATTAGTAAATAAAGAATTTGGAATTATATCTTCACTCAATGAGATAAAAGCCATAGGTCATAGAATCGTCCATGGTGGAGAGCACTTCACTCATTCTGCAATAATAAATGATGAAGTAATAAGACATATACAAGAATGCTCTGACCTTGCTCCACTGCATAACCCAGCACATCTGCTAGGGATTAATGCTTGTAAGCATTTAATGCCAAATACACCAATGGTTGCAGTCTTTGATACTGCATTTCATCAAACTATGCCTCCTAAGGCTTATATTTATGGACTTCCATACGAATACTACGAAAAATACAAAATAAGAAGATACGGATTTCATGGAACAAGTCATAGTTATGTATCAAAAAGAACAGCAGAATTCTTAGGGATTCCACTTGAGAATTCTAAAATCATAACATGTCATCTAGGCAATGGCTCAAGCATATGTGCAATAGAAAATGGCAAAAGTGTAGATACAAGCATGGGATTAACTCCGCTAGAAGGCTTAGTTATGGGAACTAGAAGCGGTGATATAGACCCTGCAATAATAGACTACATAGCACAAAAAGAAAACCTAAGCACAGCAGAAATAACAAATATATTAAACAAAAAATCGGGCGTTCTTGGTATTTCTGGACTATCGAGTGATTTTAGAGATTTACTTGCTGCTGATGAAGAGGGCAACTTAAAAGCTAGATTTGCTAGAGAAGTATTTGCATATCATGTGGCAAAATATATAGGCTCATATACAGCCGCTCTAAAAGGAGTTGATGCTATATCTTTCTGTGCTGGTGTTGGTGAGAATGCTAAATTCATAAGAGGAAAGATAGTATCACAACTAGAGTTTTTGGGTATCACACTAGATGAGAAAGCAAACTTGGAAACAATAGGAAAAGAAGGGATAATTTCAACAAAAGATTCAAAAGTCAAAGTATGTGTAATCCCAACAAATGAAGAACTAGTAATTGCAAGAGACACAAAAGAATTAGTATCAAAAATGATATAATTTTTGCTTTTGATAAAGGATACTTTTGCAAGATTGGTTTATAGACTATTTAAAGTTAGAATACAAAAAATACATAAGCCTAATGGCAAGATCACTAAACATTCAAGATCTAGCCTTAGGTTCATCGCACGGCAACTATGGCTACATACCAAATAATAATGGATTCAACCTAGCAAACACTTCACAAGACTTATATACTTCATATAGTTTATATTTGTATGTGCAAAATTTGCCATTACTAAAAAATATTTTCTTATTTTATTCTATCTTCTCTCCGGGATACAACTTAATTCTAAGTGGCGAATCTCACTTTGCAACAATATATAAATTACTATACAATATAGACTATAATAAAATCGCCCCCCCCCCGCAGATAAAATATCATATCTAAATAACATATACTCATATTCCCTAAATGAATTAGTAGCCTATAAAAGAAGTCTAACAATACAAAACTACAATGAGTTTTTAAATTATACTGGCGAATCTTTATGGACATTCTTTATGACAAACATAGATTCTAAGATAAGAGCCTCACAACATCTAAAGCAACTATCATATGGCAATTTGCAAAATCAATTTTTAATAGCAATGCAAGAATTAGCAATGATTAACAATCATAATTTATATATAGTAATCCCACCAGCAAGAGAAGATTACAAATCCCACATACCAAGTTTGGATTCTATATTTGATGATTTGATAAATATTTCTAAAAGCTATCCACTAAAAATCATAAACTTCTTTTATGATAACGATTTTACAAATGAGCATTTTGGCGATACAGACCACCTAAACCAAAATGGAGCTAAACTCCTAACAAGCAAGATTTATAATCTAATCTAATCTTGCTTATCTAAATACCTCTCATCAAAGAGACTATTTAAATGCACATTGCTTAATGCAACTTTTAAAGATGTAAAGAAATCCGGATTCTTCTCTTCCATGTCTTTTAACATTTGCTTTGTATTTTCTCTAGCATATGGGCGTTTATCGTCATTTTGCCACATGATAGGACAATTACAATCAGGTGCGATATATATGTTATTATGAGCTATAAAGTCAATAATCTGCCTCTCTCTGACAAAAATCAAAGGGCGAATCACATACAAACCATTTTCAGCCTTATAAATAGGAGGCATAGAACGCAAAGCACCATTATAAGTAAGATTCATCATAAAGCTTTCAGCTGCATCATCTAAATGATGTGCAAGAGCAACTTTATTATACCCTCCCTCTAATGCCTTAGAATACAAAGCACCTCTACGCATACGAGAACAAAAGCTACAATAAACCGTTCCTTCCCTTTTATTCTCCTCTAAAATCTTATAAATATCAGTCCTATAAAGCTCATAAGGAATCTCATTTTTCTCACAATATTCAAATATATAATCATACTCACCACCACGCCCATAATCAACGGTTAGTGCTTTAAATTCAAAATTAAAAGGTGCATATTTTTTAAGCCTTGCTAGAAGTGTGGCTAAAAGCATAGAATCCTTCCCACCACTAAGCCCCAATAAAACCCTATCACCCTCTTTTATAAGTCCAAGTCTAGCGTTTGTTTGTCCAGTTATTTTTAATATTTTTTTACTAATTTCCATTTTGCTACTCTTTAAACTTATCTCGTAAATATATTTTTATAAAATCCATAATTTCCTGCTCTTCTAACAAATGTTTATCATACTTGATAACTGCTTTACGCTCACTCTCATTAATATACCACTCTAATATCCCCACAAGCTCAACAAGTACCTCTAAATCTTCTCCACGCGTATGCTCACACAATGGCAGATAAAGATTCTTCTGAAAAGTAGGGTTTGCCAAGAATGCAAAAAGTAATATCCACAAAAACGAAGCAATCACAACAAACATGCTAATAGACAACATTCCAAAAAAATCATAAAAATGCCCACCAATAAGCGCCCCTACAAAAGTCCCCAAATATCCAAATGAAGTAAAGATTCCTAATGCACTTCCTTTTTGATGTGCTTTACAATACCTACTAGCAAGGCTTTGCATAATAGGCTCATGCACAGAAAACCCAATAAAAAACACAAAGATTCCAGCAATAAATGCCCACTTATTATCACTAAGCATCAATAAATAAGCAATAACAAAAAACAACACACCAGTTACCATTACACTTTTAAATTTGCCCTTTTTCTCTGCGATAATTGCCGCAGGCGCCATTGATAGAAGCCCTAAAATACTAGCAGGAATATATACTTTATAAAGCTCCTCTTTTGGCATTTCAAATCCCTTTACAAGTGCAATAGGAATAATCAAAAACGCCAAAGTCATGAATCCTTTTTGCAAGAAATTTGTAAGATTCATAATTTGTAAATTTTTATTTTTAAAAATCAAACTATATTCATTTGTGTTTGCATTAAAACTATAGGTTATCTTTGGTGCTTCAGGCACAGAGACAAAAAGCAAAACAATACCAAAAATAGCTAAAACAAAAGTAATCCAAAAAAGATTCGACACACCATAAATTCCACCAATTATAGGACCAACAATCATAGCAACCACAAAAGATAGAGAAATAGTAGCCCCCATAAACGCCATTGCCTTTGTGCGTTTTTCTTCATTTACCAAGTCTGCAATCATGGCACTAACCACGCCACCAACAGCACCAGCACCCTGCAAAAATCTACCTATAATCAACATATAAATATCATCACTCAAAGCACAAATAGCAGAACCAATAGCAAAAATAATAAGCCCTAAAGCTATCATACTTTTTCTACCAAACTTATCACTTAAAAATCCAAAAGGAACTTGAAATATAACTTGAGTGAGTGCGTATCCACCCATAGCAATACCTATTAAAATAGGAGTTGCACCACTAAGCGAAAAAGCATATAAAGATAAAAGTGGCATTACTACAAATAACCCAAAAAATCTAGCACCTAAAATCAAGCTTAAAGGTAATGTTTTTTGCAATAAATCTTTCAATATAAAACTCCATTTTTGATAAAATGTGAAGCAAAATTGTATCTAAACTAGTTTAAACGAGGCAACAATGAGAATAATTTTAGCAAGTTCCAACAAAGACAAAATAAAAGAAATCAGAGAAATCTACAATAATTTTCAAGTTTTATGTTTTGATGAATTAATACCAAGTTTTGAAATAGAAGAAAATGGAAATAGCTTTAAAGAAAATGCACTAATAAAATCAAAATGTGTATTTAACACTCTAAAAACACAGAATCTATTACACAAAACGGATATTGTCATATCTGATGATAGTGGTATTTGTGTGGATTTATTAAATGGAGCTCCGGGAATTTATAGTGCAAGATATAGCGGTGGAAATTCAAAAGATAATTTAGAAAAGCTAATAAATGAAGTAAAAAGATTTGAATCCCAAACTTCAAAGGCACACTATTGTGCGTGTATAGCAATTAGTAGCTTTTTTGGAGACTTTAGCACACATGGATTCATGCATGGATTTGTAATAGCAGAAAAAAGAGGAGAAAATGGCTTTGGATATGATCCGATATTTATCCCAAATGGCTTTAATAAAACCCTAGCAGAACTATCAGCACAAGAAAAAAATCAAATATCACATAGATACAAAGCACTAAAACTAGCTAAGTATATAATAGAAGCAATAGGCAATTAGCCTTTACTTCTCTGCTAATATTTGAATCTTTTCACCATCCAATAACACGTATAATTCTTTTGTTCCCCTAAAAGAATAGCTAGGTGCTTTATAATCTTCAAAGAAACTAATTCTAAACATATTTCTATTTCCATCATTTGGATATGGAGATACATTTATTTTGCTAAAAGTTATTGTTTTATCTTCTTTTTTGTTAAAGATTCTTCTTTTATTCTCTGCAAATTCATCAAATCTAGCACCATCAAACCTAATAAACTCATCTTTACTATAAAAGCTCAGATAAGATTCAATATCATTCACCTTCCATGCCTCTTTCCATGCAAACAAGTTTGCAAGTATGCTTGAAAGCTCATCTATATTTGTTTCTTTAATCTTATTGTCATATGTGATTAATAATGCTTCTTTGTGATTTATTAAGCCATCAACTTGTGTTAAAAAATTATTTTCAATAGCAATACAACCTCTAGTATTTAGCTCTTCTCTATTTCCATTTAGTGGCATACCATGAATCCATATCCCATATCCCGTTCTTTTATGTAGCTTATCATATAGATTTGGATATGAAGTATCATAGGCCAATGGACCATAATATTGATCTAGCCCACTAAGTCTAGCCTTTAGCTCATATACACCAATTGGGGTGGCTAAGTCTCCTTCTTTTTGCTTATGCCCACCTTTTGAACCAACCAGGCTATTTACATTTATCTTCTCCACCCATTTGCCATTATCCATGCTATACAACTTTAGCTTTGGCTTCTCCAAACTAGGAGAATCTTTAGTCGCCACAAACAAGAAATTAACACTCTCATAGTATCCATATCGCACATCTTTATCTTTTAGTGCATATTTCCAATATTCCCTACTTTGCAGAGTTTCATCTATTTTTGTCTCTAATGCGCTAACTCCGCCATTTCTGTAAGTTTCAATCCAAGCATATTCATTTGCATAAACAAAAATGCTAAGAAATAAAAACAACACAACTTTCATACAAACTCCTTAAAAATCGAAATTATAGCCAACTTTTTTTAGCATTTCTTTCTCTTTAGACCAATTTGGCACTACCTTAACAAACAACTCCAAATACACCCTCTTGCCTAAAAATCTTTCAATCTTAACCCTACAATCCTTGCCTATCCTTTTTATTGTAGCACCACCCTTTCCGACTACTATCCCCTTTTGACTATCTTTTAGCACGATTATAGTAGCTCTTATTACATCTACACTTTCTTTTTCTGTATATTTATTTATCATCACATCACTCTCATAAGGTAGTTCATCACTCAAAAACGCAAAGCAAGATTCCCTTATTATCTCTTTTACTATTTCTTTTGTAGATTCAGGACTTAGAATCTCTTGATCATAGTAGTATGGATTTTGTGGTATATATTTGGATATTGCTTTTAGCAAACTCTCCAAGCTTTTATCATCTTTATAAGATACTGGTATTAACTCTTCATATACACCACTATATTTTTCATATTCTTTTATCTTTGATAAAAGCTCATCTTTACTCACCATATCAGCTTTGCTAAGGACCAAGATATGCTTTTTTTTATTTTTATTTAACTCCAAAAACTCTTCATAAAACGAAATTCTATCACTAGCAGGAGCTAAAAAGATTAAAAAATCACAATCATCTAACGCCTTTAGTGCTTCTTTTAGCATATATTCATTAAGTAGTTTTTCTTGTTTATGAATCCCGGGAGTATCGACAAATATTATTTGTGTATCCTCCCACATGACAATTACATTTAGTCTCTTTCTAGTCGCATTTGCCTTGTGCGATACAAGTGCTAATCTCTCTCCTAAAAGTGCATTTAATAGAGTGCTTTTCCCAGCATTAGGTCTCCCAAGTAATGCAACAAATCCAGCCTTGCTATCCATTATAATATATACCTAGTAACATCACTATCTTCTACTAATACATCTAGCTTTTCTTTTACTAAAGATTCAGTGATTTCCACACTCTCTCCGCTATACTTTTCAGCTTCAAAGCTAATATCCTCTATAACTCTTTCAACCACCGTGTGCAATCTTCTAGCGCCTATATCATCAGTTTTTTCATTTGCCATTTGAGAGTAGTGAGCTAACGCTCTTATTGCCTCATCTTTAAAAATTAATTTCACATTCTCAACCCCAAGTAATGCTTCATATTGTCGTAAAATAGAGTTCTTAGTCTGTGTTAGAATCTTATATAACGCCTCTTCATCTAAGCTATCTAGCTCCACCCTTAATGGGAATCTCCCCTGAAGCTCGGCTATCAAATCGCTAGGCTTACTAAGGCTAAATGCACCAGCAGCGATAAATAATATATGATCAGTCTTCACACTACCATATTTTGTATTTACCAAGCTCCCCTCAACAATAGGCAATAAATCTCTTTGCACACCCTCTTTACTAGGATCTTGCCTACCTTGAGAGTTTGAACTAACAGCAACCTTATCAATCTCATCTATGAAGATTATCCCGCTATTCTCCGCTCTCTTTATTCCCTCTTGCTTGATACTCTCCATATCTAGCAGAGATTCACTAGCTTCAATCTTTAATAAATCCTTTGCTTCTTTAATTGTTACTTCTTTTTTAGGATTCTCTTTTGACGCACTAAAAACCTTAGCTATCGTCTCTTGCACCTTAATTATCTCAACAGGCACATTTCCATCTTCGACTTCTACTTGTCTTTTTGGAGTATTTATCTCTATTTTTAAATTATCCATCTCACCATTTATTACTCTATTTTTCATTCTCTCACTAGCTACTTTATATTCTTCCACCTTCTGCTCACTAGCACCTTTTGGTAGCGGTGGTATTAGCTTTTCTACTATTTTGTTTAATACATAATCTTCTATTTTTTCGGCATTTTTTTCTTTTTGCTCCTCTTTTACTAATGCAATAGAAGCAAAAACTAGATCTCTAACCATAGATTCCACATCTCTACCGACAAACCCAACTTCAGTATATTTACTAGCCTCAACTTTAACAAAAGGAAGCCCCATTATCTTTGCCATTCTCCTTGCTATTTCTGTTTTACCCACACCAGTTGAACCTATCATTAGTATGTTTTTTGGCATTACTTCTTCTTGAATATCTTTTGGAAGTTGCAATCTTCTATATCTATTTCTTAAAGCTATGGCTACCACCCTTTTTGCCTCATTTTGCCCTATAATGTATTCGTCTAAATAAGCTACAATCTCTCTAGGCGTCATATTTGCATTTTCCATTATTTAAGCTCCAAAATTTTTATATTATTATTTGTATATATACATAGTTCACCAGCTATTTTTAGAGATTCTAAAACTATTTCTTTTGACTCTAGCTTTCCAAATCTATCTAATGCCCTAGCAGCAGATAACGCATAGTTCCCACCACTACCAATAGCAGCTATCTTCCCATCTTCTGGCTCTATTACATCTCCAGTTCCACTTAGTATATATATGTGTTCCTTATTTAATACTATCATCATAGCTTCTAATCTTCTTAGATACTTATCCTTTCTCCATTCTTTAGAAAATTCCATTACAGACTTTAACAAATCTCCCTTTTTGTTCTCTAAGATTCTCTCAAACATCTCAAACAAAGTAAATGCATCAGCAGTGCTACCAGCAAACCCACTTAGAATCTTACCTCCACATAGAGTTCTAATCTTTGTAGCATTACCCTTAAAAACACAATTTCCCAAAGTAACCTGTCCATCTCCGCCAATCACCGCATATCCATCGCCTCTATAGGCTAATATAGTAGTAGCATGAAACATTACTTAGCCTCCACATCTACTTTTAACTTAGCATTAATCCCATGACCTAGCTTTACCTCTACTTCATAGATTCCAGTAGATTTTATAGGAGACTTTAGTTCTATACTTTTCTTATCTATCTCTACTCTATATTCACTTAGTGCATTTGCTATATCTTCTTTTGTTATAGCTCCATATAGCGAACCATTTGCACCTACCTTTTGGACTATTTTTAGAGTTATTTCTTCTATCTTCTTAGCAGTCATTTCCATTAGCGATCTTTGTTCAGCATTTTCTTCCGCTATCTTCTTTTGCATTGCTTTATATTTATTTATAACTTCATTTGTAGCAGCACTTGCCATTCCCTTTGCTATTAGGAAATTTTTTCCATAGCCATCTTTTACTTCGCATACTTCGCCTTTCTTGCCAAGTCCTCTTACATCTTGTAATAATAATACTTTCAAAACAAACTCCTATTACTATTTTTCGTTCAAATATTTTAGCATTATCTTTATTAACTTTTATATATTTTTTAGTTTCGTTTTACTAAAATTGTAGTCTTTATTAAATTTCTAAAAGGAGAAGATTGTGAAGAAAAAGACTAATAAAAAATTCACAGCAAGTAAGAAGAGACTAGTGTTATCACTAGCATGTGTATCTGCATTAGCTACGTTTGCTAATGCTACAAATACTGGTGTAGATCAGAGCAATGCTGATAAGACTGTTGTAACTGGTAGCTCAGATGTTGTTATTACAGGTCCTATATCTGGAGCCGCACTTGATATAAATGGCTTCAGCGGTGGTAAAAATATCACTATAAATAGTGGCGTTACCATAGGAAGCATCACAGATAGTGTGAGCCCAGATAATAGCAATGTAGGTAAAGCTCACTCTGGTGGTTTCTCTGGTACTTTTCTAAATCAAGGAACCATAACTGGTGGAGTGGAGATCAAGAATTTCATCGTATCTGGTGGTGAAACTGCTACTTTCAAAAATGATGGATCTATGGGTTATTTACATTTTGATAAAATAGGTGTAAATCCAACTAATAGCGGAGCTAATGCGGTAATAACTAACAATGGAACTATAGAAGGTGATTTTTCTGCTAAACTTGTAGATGTTAGCACAAGCAAAAAAGGTTCTGGTGCTAGTGTATCTATCACTAATGCTGGTACAATCGGTGGCAATATAGTGCTTAATAAGGTAAATGTAGCTATAGTAAATGGTTCTGGAGACGCTACTTTTACTCTAAATAATGTAGCAAATGCTACAATTAAAGGTTCTGTAAATATTGATGAGCTAGTTGTTTACAATGTTAGTGGTGCTGGTGATTTTGGTAAAGTAACAGCAAGCATAAAAAATGAAGGTACAATTAATGGTGATATGAATATCCGATCAATTGACTTTAAGAGCAATGGTGTAAGTGGTGGCTCAGTTAATATCGGAAATTCAGGCACTATTAAAGGCTATATGACATTAGGAAAAGTAGATATTCTTAGTGAATCTGGTTCTCATACTCTAGACATATCTAATAGCGGTATGTTAGAAGGTTTGAAACTTAATGGTAACATAACACTAGGAGCTGGTGATAACAAAGTAAGCAAAGGTTCTTCTAATTTAAAAATCTCTAACTCTGGTACATTAGGTACTTTTGAAATAGCTAATGGTGTTACCTTAGATGTGTCATCAGGCTCTGCTATTATTTCAAATACTGGTAGTATTGCTAATTGGATTAACAATGGTACCATTAAAGCTGAAGGTGCTTCTGGTTCTATAAGCGTTACAAATGAAGGTATTATTGAAAACTTTACTAATAATGGTAAGATAGATACAAAAACTGGATTTGAAAATAGTGGTAACATTACTAACTTCACTAACTCAAAAACAGGGTTTATTTCTAGTATTACAAATGCTGCTGCCGCTGCGAATGCATATATTGGCACATTAAATAATGCTGGTAAAATAACAACAATAGTAAATGGTGGCACTTCTTCATATGGCACAATTAATACCCTAGTAAATACAGGTTCTATTGGTTCAGGTGCTAATACTGCTGCTGGTGTTG